>CAZGOQ010000065.1:0-12180 GCA_964527315.1 uncultured Oscillospiraceae bacterium
CCGTTACCCAGCACACTTGGCAGGTACTCCCCCTCCATGTGGAGTTCCAGGGTGCGCAGGTGATCCTGCCATAATAGAATAAGAAGAAGCACCTGTATCCGCATCAGGTGCTTCTTCTTTCATATCTATTCAGTTGCCACTGTTTTGCTAAATTATTTGGCCTTCGTTTCCATCGTAAAGACCCACAACCCCCTAATGTTGAAACTATACGAGTACGAAAATTGGAGCGACTGAATAGCTACCTTTTTCATTGGGGCTGCCCTCTAGGGTTCTTCGGGCTGAACATCCTCGTCGGCTTCGCTGCGATTTTTCACGCAGGTGTCCCAAACCCGGATGTTGTTTTCAGCGGCAAATCGCAGCCATTCATCCGACAGAGGCTTATCCGTAACGATGTCGTCAATATCCGCAAAGCTGCACACCCTGGTGAAAGAGGTCTTATCAAACTTTGTGTAGTCCGCAATCAGACAGACCCGGTTAGCATGCTTTGTCATGATCTGCGTTACTTCCGCCACATCGTCATCGGAATCGGTGATACCGGTTTTCATGTTCAGCGAACGGCAGGAAATAAACGCAATGTCCACATAATGATGGGATAAATGCTCGGTTGTCTTCCTTCCGACAAAGCATTGCCTCTTGCTGACAAAGTTTCCCCCAACTCCGATCAGCTTGAAATTTTCATTTTCACTGAGACGGTTCATGGCTCTCAGAGAATTGGTAAGGACGGTGACATGCTTCTGCGCGATCTCGTCGCAGATCGCCAAAGCAGTGGTGGAAGCGTCCAGGAAAATGCAGTCTCCGTCGTGGATAAACCGGTTACACTGGTCGGCAATGATTTTTTTGCTTCCGGTGAACAGCGTCCCCAAAATTTTGTTGTCAACCGTTGCCTTTACCCTTTTGGAGAGCATGGCGCCACCGTGGGTACGGATCACGACCCCTTCATCTTCCAGAAGCCGCAGATCCCGGCGAATGGTCTCCTCACTCACCGAAAAGCGCTCCGACAGCTCCGAGACGGTGACCGTTTTCTTTTCCAAAATATAGGTAGAGATCTTGTCTTTTCTGACCGCTGCAATCATTTAACCGCCCTCGTTTTCCAAGGGGCTTTGGAAAACAGCCGCGTTCCGTCGGCCCCTTACATTATGTAAATTATAATTCATCCCGCAATATTTGTCAATAAACACCACTTAGATTCCTATGCGATCCTAAAAAACGTGCCGGGGATCCATTCCCGGCACGCTGCCTTTGATTTTGTGTTTCTTAGAACGGTCCCCAGTTGATCGCCACCGCGATACCGATAAATACCCAGCCGACCAGGTAGATACCCGCCACCAGCCGAACCGCGAATCGGAACCATTTTTCAAAGGGAACTCTGGCAATGGCACATACAGCCATGAGGGAACCCAGGGTGGGAATGGCAATATTTGTCACGCCGTCACCGATCTGGAAGGCGAGGATGGAGGTCTGCTTTGTCATACCGATCAGATCGCCAATGGGGAACATGATGGGCATAGTGGCGGCGGCCTGACCGCTTCCGGAGGGAATGAAGAAATTGATCACGCCGTGGACTACAGTCATCAGGATCGCGCCGAAGATGGTTGGCATATTTGCCAAGGGAGTGGAGAGAGTATAAATAATCGTGTCCATGATATGCCCGTTTGTCAGCACCACGGAAATCCCGTTGGCAATGCCCACACACATCGCTCCGAATACCACATCCTTTGCGCCCTCGATAAAGCAGGAAACGATTTTGTTCCCGTCAAATCCGGCAACGATCCCCGCGGCAATGCCGCCCAGAATAAAAACCGTGGTCATTTCGTCGATGTACCATCCCCACTGGGTGCAGCCAATAATGGTAAAGGCGAAAATACCCAGCAGGCAGATGAGAACACCCCAGTCCCGGCCCCGCATGTGGCACTCCGAAAAATCCTTTGTAAAGCCTAAGCCGGTGGTATTGATGCCCCGGACGTAGCTTTTTTCAGGATTCTTCCGAACCTTTTCCGCGTATCGGGAGATGATCAGGCAGGTCACGCAAGTGGAACAGAACCAAAACGCGGTGCGAAGCCCCATTCCGGAAAAAAGGGGAAGTCCGCTGATGGCATCACAGGTGCCAATGGTTGAGGCGTTGATGGGCGCGGTGGCAAACCCGATGCTACCGCCAATCACCATTGCCATGCCCACGATCAGATCATAGCCCATGGCAAGGGCTATGGAAACGGTGACAACGGTAAAGGGCACGTGCACCTCCGGCCCGATAAAGATGCCGATGATGCTGAAAACGAAGGTTACGATCCAAATGACCAGCGTTCCGCTGTTTTTGCGTGTACCGATTTTCCCAAGCATGGAGCCAAGCAGATTTTCAATCATACCGCACTCCGTCATGACCTTGAACGCGCCGGAGGAAAACAGGATCATTGCGATGATCCCGGCGGTACCCTGAAAGCCCTCGGTCAGGGATTTAAAGGTATCCAGAAATCCCACGGGCTGTTGCTCCACCCGGTGATAGCTTCCCGCCACGACCACGTCACGGCTGGTTCCTTCGATCTGCTGACGGTCAAATTCACCGGCAGGAATGATATAGGTCAAAAGGGCGCAGAGAACGATGATGATCAGAAGCAAAATACATACATGGGGCATTTTTCTGTACCATTTTTTGTTTTCCATACAAATCCTCCTATCTCTTGATGTGTCCGTGCCGTGAATGCCCATTTATTTGGCGGTATAGATCAGAGGCTCGCCTTTTGCGAAATGCAGGATCTCATCCACAAACATTTGGGTGTGGTTTGTAATGCTGTCAATGGCCGCACCGCCGATGTGCGGGGTGCAGACAACGTTGTCCAGCTCACCGCTGACAAAGGGATGGCCCTGATACAGCGGTTCATATTCATAGACATCCAGGGCTGCGCCGGCAATTTTGTGCTGCCGGAGCGCCTCAATGAGAGCCTTTTCGTCCAGAACCGCTCCTCGGGAGTCGTTGATGAAGTAGGCGGTGGGCTTCATTTTGGAGAAGGCCGCCGCGTCAAACATACCTCGGGTACTATCCGTTACCTTCAGATGGCATGTAATAAAGTCCGACTCCCGAAGCAGCGTGTCGAAATCCACCTTCCGGAAGCCCGGCGCGTCGATATCGATCCTTGGAACATAGGGATCATACACCAGCACATACATTCCAAAAGCAGACAGGATCCTGCCGACCTTGCGGCCAATGCTGCCGTATCCGGCGATGCCAACGGTTTTGTTTTTCAGCTGGGTTCCCTTAAAATAGGAATAGGGGCGGATATCCTTCACCTTACCCCAGGTCACGTCCTTTTTCAGGGGGCCGGGGCGCTCCGCGTCGTCGGTGCAGACCGTGCCGGTTCGGATGGCATTGTGGGCAAAGGGAATTTTCCGGGCGATGCTGAGCAGCAGGGCCACCGCGAATTCCGCTGTGGCATCGGAGTTTCTTCCCGGCGTATACACCACCGGAATTCCCAGATCCTTTGCCGCCGCCACATCCACGTTGACGGGAGTCGCTCTGGTGCACACAATGAGTTTCAGATGGGAGTTCTCCATTACCCGGCGGCTGACCGTATCATAGCTGGTGACAAGCACGTCCTTGCCCTCCAACTTTTGGATCAATTCCTCTTCGCTTAAAACCCTTTCGCTCAAATACCAGCCCCATGGCTCGATATCGCACACCGCTTCCAGTGGGGTCAGTTCTTCGGCATCCGCCTCCGCAGTCAGCAGTACTTGCAGCTTTGACATATTATCATCCTTTCAAAAACGCGGCCCGCTGCTGCCAGAATCCTCTAGCGGCATTTTGAGCGTCTCGGTACATTTTATACAGCAAATCATATCGGAGCGCCCGCACCGGATCAGGCGTGATCTCCTGCTTGATTTGATAAAAATCTTCAAACGGGTAATGATTTGGAATTTCTCCCAGCATCATTGCCGCGGAGAGGGCGGCGCCCTTTGCGGCAAGCTCCGTTGCCTCACAGACGCGGATGGACCTGCCGGTGCAGTCCGCAAGCAGTTGAGGCCAGACGCTGCTCTTGGCTCCGCCGCCGCTGAGCAGAATGGGATGCTCATTTGGAATTCCCTCCAAGCAGGAGCGAAGTCCGAAGCATACCCCCTCCATTACCGCGTGGAGAATCTGATACTTTGTAGTGGTGGTCTTGATGCCCATGATCTGAGCACAGGCGGTTGGTTCCAGGAATGGCGCCCGTTCTCCGGAAGGATCGATGTGGGGAAGATACAGTAACCCACCTTCCCCCGGTTGCATGGCGGCAAGGGTGGGTTCCAGGGACGCGAACAGCTCCGCGTTCAGTTCCTTCACGCCGAACAGCTCCGTCAGCACCCAGTTCTGGTTCGGCATCGCCGCCATCATGCCCATACCCTTGACGTATTTTCCCCGCTCCATATGGCATTCCCAACCGTTGAAAAGCAGATCTGGTTCGTAATGATCCATGGTCATTAGATTCATGCCCGTAGTGCCCAGGATGGTGCATACCGAGTGAACTTCTGTGGCACCTGCGCCCACTGCCGTAGCCACGGTGTCCAGCATACCGCCGCTGACCGGTGTGCCTTCCAGCAGCCCCAGAGCGTCGGCGGCCTCTTTTGTCAGATGCCCGGCGCACTGTGTGGCGCTGATCTGCGGCGGGAGCTTATCCAGCGCTTTTTCAATGCCCAGCCGCCGGAACAGTTCTCTTGGGTATTTCAGGGTGACCATGTCCAGGCAGGAGCAGGAGGCGTCCGTCAGTTCCCACCGGATCTGACCGGTCATTTTGTATCGAAGAAAGTCCTTGCAGGTGAAAATGACGGCAGCTTTTTCAAACAGATCCGGCTGGTTTTCTGCCAGCCATTTGATTTGTACAATGGTAGAGCCTGGCTTGATAAAGGAGCCGATTTGCAGCTTAATGTCGCTGATCAGATCCGTATCCTGTTTCAGCCGGGAAACCAGATCCGCAGCGCGCCCGTCATTCCACAATATCGCGTTGCTGATAGTCTTCCCGTCCCGATCCAGAGGCCACAGACCTTCTCCCTGGGCGGAGAGACCGATAGCGGAGATCTCTTCCTTCCTAACGCCGGATTGATCCATCAGACGGCAGACGCAGGAAGCCATGATCTCCCACAGCGCGTCCATATTCTGCTCGTTCCAGGAGCCGTTGCGGGTGATCACCCGGTTATGATCGGATGCGTCCGCAATTTGATGGCCGGTAAAATCAAACAGAACCGCCTTGACCTTGGTTGTTCCTGCGTCCAGACCGATGATGTATTTGCTCATAGGTTTATCCGCCGCCTTTCATTAAAGTGTTTCGGGAATGCTAAAGCGCCCTGCGGTATAGTTCCATGACCTCCTGGACGGTGGGCTGCACCGGATTGGATGCAAGATTGCCGTCTTCCATTGCCTTCTGAGCCAGAAGAGGAATATCCGCTTCCGTGACACCCAGTGAGGACAGGGGGACACGGGTGCCGATCCGTTGGGAAAGCGCATTTATCTTCGCCAGGAATATCTCGCAGGCATCCGCGTCATTGCGGCCCTTTGCTTCCGGGAACAGGAATTTGGAAAGCTCCGCGTACCGGTGCGCTGCCGTCCGCATATTGAATTCGCAGACATAGGGAAGGAGGATCGCGTTGCAGATGCCGTGACCCAGATGGAATACCGCCCCTAATGGGTGGGCCATGGAGTGAACCAGGCCCAGCCCGCCGTTGCCGAAGGACATACCGGCCATATACTGTCCGTAGGTCATTTGCTCGCGAGCCTCGATATTCTGGGGATGGGCGACGGCTTCCGGAAGATAGGTGAAGATGCAGTCGGCAGCTTCTCTGGCGATGCGCAGAGTCAGGGGATACGCCCGGGTGGATACGTAGCTCTCCACCGCATGGGTCAGAGCGTCCATACCGGTGGAAGCGGTCAGCTTCGCGGGCAGGTCGACCATCAGCTCCGGGTCGTTCACGGCGATTTCAGCTATGCAGTTGCGATCCTTCATGATCATTTTGATCTGCTTTTCCTCATCAGTGATCAGGTACGCCCGAGAAATTTCGCTGGCGGTTCCGGCGGTGGTATTGATGGCAATGATGGGTGGAGATGGCTTTTTGCTTTTATCCAGTCCCTGATAGTCGTGCAGATCGCCGCCGTTGCTTAGCAGAATACCGATGGCTTTGGTGCAGTCGTTGGCAGAGCCTCCGCCTAGGGCAATCAGGAAGTTACAGTCGTTTTCCCGATACGCGGCAATTCCGTCGGTCACATTCCGAAGGGTGGGGTTCGGCTGAACCCCGGAAAACACTGCATACCCGATTTGGTTCTCGTTAAGCACTGCGTAAAGCTTTTTTGCCGCGCTGGATGTGGCCAGGAAAGAATCCGTAATGATCAGAGCCGTTTTCAGACCCTTCCCTCGGATCTCTTTTCCCATGCCGGTTAAGCACCCTGCGCCGAACAGGCTTTCCTTCGGTAAAAAGAAACTCTTGCAAGCCATTTGTGTATCTCCCGTTATTTCTTAAGATTGTATTTTTTTCTCAGCACCTCGAGAATACTTTCGTCCAGCACAGCGGGGGTGCCAACTTGCCGGGCGTAGTGGTAGATCCGGGCGGCATCCTCCACATACTGGGCGCGGATATACGCCTGATCCAAATTTTTACCGATGACCAGAACGCCGTGATTCATCAGTAGGCAGGAGTTCCGGTTTACCAGCACCTCGTTGGCGTGCACAGCCAGCTCGTCCGTTCCCGGCATGCCAAACCGGGAAAGGGGGATGTCCCCTCCCAGGAAGGGGAGCATCTCCACCAGGATTACAGGAATGCTTTCGTGGATCACGGCGAAGCTGGTTGCATAGGGGGAATGGGTATGGATGATTGCGTTGACATCCTTCCGCTTGGCGTAAATACCTGCGTGCATTCTCCACTCGGAGGAGGGCTTATACGCGCCCTCTAAAACGGTTCCGTCCAGCTTCATCAGGACCACGTCTTCCGGTTTCATGATCGAATAGTTGATGTTGCTGGGGGTGATCGCCATGATGCCTGCCTCATGGTCATATACGCTGACATTGCCGCTGGTGCCTGCTACAAGCTGCTCATTGTAAGCCAGCAGAGCAGTCTGCTGGATTTTTTTCCTTGATTCTTCTAGTGTGGTCAAAATAGCTTCCTTTCTGGCCGCACGCGGCCATAATAGTTTTTTGTGTATGGTATAGAAACTGTTTTAGCAGAGCATCGAAAAAGCCTCGCAGAGTTCGCCGTCTTTTGCCGAAAATCCCCTACAGGGCTTTTCGATAGCCCGTTTAGAAGGGGCCGTAGTTGATCATGACCGCAATGGCAACAAAGATCCAGCTCATAATATACAGCGGCACGGTAAGACGGACACCGAACTTCCACCACTTATTGACCGGGACCCGGGCAATAGAGCACATTGCGATGTACGCGCCCACAGTGGGGAGAATAAAGTTGGGGATGGTGGCGCCAACCTGGAAGGCCAGGACAGCAGTCTGAGCGGTCAGGCCAAGGTTCATGGCAACGGGGCCGACAATGGGCATCATAGCCACGGCAATACCGGAGCCAGAGGGAATAAAAAAGTGAACGATGCCGACTACGATGGTGATGGCAATGGCAGCCAGCATGGGGCTCATCCCCTGCAGAGGGCTGGACAGGGCGTTGATAACGGTATCCATGATCTGACCGTTTTCCAGAACCACCTGAATGGAACGGGCGATGCCGACGATCAGGGCAATGTTCGCGGCATTCTTCGCGCCTTCGGCAAAGCCATCCATAATTTCATTGACCTTCATGCCGGCGACCAGACCTGCCAGCACGCCACCGATAATAAACACAGCGGACATTTCGTTCAGATACCAGCCCAGCTTGCTGGCGCCGATGATGATGGCAATCAGCATACCTACGAGAACCACCAGAACGCCTTTCTGACGCCCATTCAGCGTGTACTCCTCCAGCGGCTTGGAGAAGCCCATGCCTTCGGTACTGATCCCGGTGACCATGCTCTTTTCAGGATTAGCCTTTACCTTCTTGGCATACAGGCTGATGATAGTGGCGACGACGCAGGTGCCGCACAGCCACATGATCCATCTAAGACCCTGACCGGAGAAGGTGGGCAGACCCATGACGGCGTCAGAAGTACCGATCACAGAAGCGTTGATGGGGCCGAGGGCAAAGCCAACACCGCCGCCACCGATGATCATAGCCAGACCGACCATCAGGTCATAGCCGAGGCCCAGCCCGATGGTCACCGCAATGGGAACAAAGGGAATCTGAATTTCAGGGCCGACAATGACACCCAGCAGTGAGAATACGAAGGTGATGATGAAGATAACCACAGTTCCAGGTAGCTTCTTGGCTCCGTTGACCTTCTTCAGGATGATGCCCACGCCGCCTTCCAGCGCACCGGTTTTATTCACGATGTTGAAGCATCCTGTGGACAGCATAATCAGGAAGATGATGTTTCCTGCTGCGATCATGCCTTCGGGGATGGCTCTTACAAGCTCCCAGAATCCAATGGGACTGCTTTCCGTGACGGCGTAGGTACCGGGGACGATCACCTCCCTGCTCATGCCCTCCGGGATTGTCCGCTCAAAAGTGCCTGCCGGAAGGATCCACGTGAGAATCGCCGCTATCAGCGCGATCCCAAAAAGGATCACATATGTGTGCGGCATTTTCTGATACCATTTTTTCTTTTCCATAACATCCTCCTATAATTGATTTTTTATTTTATGCAGGAATCGTGCCCTGCATGAAATAACGGGTGACCGATTTTTGACTGGTTCTTGTTGATTTATGTTGAATTATAAGCTGATTATAAACAGAAATTCACAGGATGTCAATAATTATTTGTGGATTTGCTCACAAAAAACGTGGGATTTTTTTGGTTATTATGCCATATCCACAAACAGAACGAAAAAACCGGGCACAATCAGTCAGCCGATAGAAAGCAAGACCGTCCGGCAGAAAAACGTTTCTGCCGGACGGCGGATGCCAATGCGCGCCTCCCGGGATAACCGTGGATAAACCGATTATCTGGGCTGCCAGGGGCGGGCAGAGGGGGCTAATAGAATTGCTTTACGCTTCCCTTAAAGTAGTCTTTGAGGGCGTAAGGGACAAATACCCCCTTATCGGTGACGATGCCGGAAATCAAGTGAGGCGGCACAATATCAAACGCAGGGTAGATTGCCTTTACCCCGTCAAGGGTCGTCTTCGTTCCCTGATAGTTCAGAACCTGGGACGCGTCCCGCATTTCAATGACGATGTCCTTCCGGGAGGCCTTTCCTCGGTCAGGGGTGCCGGTTACATAATAAGGGATCCCGTAGTATTTTGCCAGAATCGCGATTTGAAGGGAGCCAACCTTATTGGCAATAGCGCCGTCGATGCATACCGTATCCGCGGCGGAGGTGAAAACGTCGATCAGTCCGCTTTCCATGGCGTAGGCGATCATATTATCCGTCAGAACCGTTGTTTCGATCCCGGAGGAGGCAAAACAGCTGGCTGTCAGCCGCGCACCCTGCATATATGGCCTTGTTTCCGCGCAATATGCCCGGAAGGTCTTACCGCTGGCACCCATTGCGCGGATCAGTGCGCCAATGATGGTCTCTCCATAGCACTGGGTCAGGACGCTGCCGCCGTCCGGGATCAGATCTGCCAGGTAGTTTCCCACAGTCTGCATGGTGGAGTACCGGCGGTTCAGTGCCTCTATCGCCGTGTCCACCACGGCAGTGCAGGGGTCTACGCCTTCCTCAAGGGCCTTCTTTGCCACCTCAAAGCAATTGTTTGTGATTTGCAGGTACCGGTTCGACTGGGTGGGGCGGGATTGTCCCAGCTCCTCGGCAGCCTGCTTCAGAAAGGACAGCTGCTGCGCCAGCGGCTTTTCCCGCGTCTGGTATGCGGCAAGCGCCATTCCCATACCGATGGCGGTATAGGGGCCGGCGGACTGGGTGACCATATCCTGTATCGCCTGAACCACATCCCGGTAGTCTCTGCATGGAACCTTCTTCACTTCCGCAGGGTAGCACCGCCTGTCCAGGATCCAAACGCAGCCGTCTTCGTACCACGCGACATTTTCATATCGAAGCAGAAACGGCATTCCTTCATCCATTCTTTCCATATTCCGCCTCCCGAATTACGCAAGGATGCACTTGAAGGCTTCCACGATCTCGCTCCCGCTTCGAATCCGCGCTCTGTGCTTGATCAGATAGATCCCCATTTTGATCAGCGCCCGCTCCATAGGAATTTTTACGGCGGGGTCAGTAACTGACGTAACCTCTATGACCTTGGAAGCGCCCACCACCCGGCGGATCATTTCCGTGCCTGCATAGCCATAGGAATCCGCCATAATATCATGGAGATAGCCCTCCCGGAATGCTTCCACGCAATACAGAGGATAGGTCACCAATTCGCCGTATTTTTTGCGCAGTTTGGAAAGTGTCAGATCGCAGACATCCCGGACACATTTTTCCAGGCGAACCTGGAGCTCCTTATTTTTCGGCTGGGTATATGCCTTATTTGCCCAGGCAAAGAACAGATTTCCGATCACGTTTCCAATGTCATATCCCATGGGGCCATAGAAGGCAAATTCCGGATCCAGTACCTTGATGCCGTCTGCGTTGGCGAAGATGGAGCCGGAGTGCAGATCGCCGTGGATCATTGCCTGGGCGTAGTTCATGAATCTCTCCCTGAGCATGCCGACTTCGCGGTGGAGCTGCTCGTCCCGGTAAAGGAAGGTTTCCACAAAGGCTTCATTTCCAGGTGTGATCCGATTTTTTCCCCGCATGTCATTGTAGGGATCCGTGAGGACAAGATTCTCCGTAATGTCGCACAGCTCTGGGTTGATGAATTCCCCAACCAGCTTTTTCTTTTCAAATTTGTCCAGTACCAGATCCGTGCTGGGCAGCAGCGAGAGGGCAAGGAATTCGGAGATATTTTCCGCCAGGTGGGGATATACCCGCCCCTCCATCAGCTCCTTCCGAAGGTTGCGATACGCGGAGACATCCTCCATGGATGTGGTCGCCATGGTTTCGTCGTGATAATAAACCTTGGGAACAAACTGAGGGGCATACTTTCCTTCAAATTGGAGGATCTTGGCCTCAATGTTGTTTCGGTTCTGATCCAAGGGCCTTCCGGAGGAACGAAGCAGCGTGTCCGCCTGCTTGACAATCACGCTTCGTTCGTCCTGCCTGGACCGAACCTGAAATACGTAGTTGATGTTACCATCGCCGATTTCCGACGCGTCCAAACTGTCGGCGCTGTCGAAAAAGTGCAGCACATCCACGCAGTAGTGCTTCGCATCCTCTGCGGTCATCAAAAAATACCGATCATACTTTCCCATTGACACCAGTCATCCTTTCATCCTACACAGTTTGATCCCGGTTCCATTCAAAGGGCGGATACGGAACTTCCTCCGGGCACCACATTTGGCCGCTCATATTGGTTTCCTCCAGCTGACGGATCATATCTAGGCTTGGCTGGTGGTGCCCGCCGTCGTATTGGGTAGTCAGCCATACTTCCACGATGTTCAGCGCGGTCCATCTGCCCAGCATCTTCCCACCCAGGCACAGAATGTTGGAATCGTTATGCCGTCTGGTGACCCGGGCGGTATAGGAATCCGTTATGAGCGCCGCCCGGACGCCCTTGAACTTGTTTGCAACGATCTCCATTCCTACACCGGTGCCACAGACCAGGATCCCTTTTGACGCTTTCCCGGAGGCAACCGCGGACGCGACCTTCGCGGCGTAGTAAGGATAGCGGGAATTTTCCGGGCCGCTGCCGCAGTCCACATATGCGTATCCCTTTGCGTCCAGGTATTCCAGGATGGTTTTCTTCATTTCGTAGCCGGAACTGTCACAGCCAATGCAGATGATATTGTTTTCCATAAGCTCCCTCCTAAACATGTTGTTTTTTGTGAATTTCATTCTTGACTCGGTCAAATTGTACCACCAATTCAAAAATAAGTCAACACTATTTGTGGAATTCTGTTGTTTTGCACAAATAGAACTGTGGAAATTCAACACATTCACCACTGTGGACACCCCGGGGCGGAACGCGGCAGATAGAGCCGCTGTATTTCACTGTTGCAATTATAGAATTTTATCGTATAATTACTTTAAAAGTGCGTGGAATAGGAGTGGAAGTATGGATAACGGTACAGTAATTTTAAAAAGGGGTGAAGGACGAGCCATGAAGGCCGGCGGCCCCTGGATCTATGACAACGAGGTA
>CAZGOQ010000066.1:0-12056 GCA_964527315.1 uncultured Oscillospiraceae bacterium
CCGGTCTTTTATGTCAGTCCCATCGGCCCACCGTGTACTGACTTGATCAGGCGTACCGCGCGAACGTCATAATCATAAGAGCTTGTCTTCGTCCCCATCTGTGCAGACATGGTCTCCTCTCCCATTCGTAAGTTTTTCAATTCAGTTACAGCCCTTCGGCCAAACTATTCGACACAGATTGATGCGCCAACACGTATATTTGCATATCCTCATCCAAGATTTCAGGCCGCTCGAAGGACAGCAAGGTCAGCGCGCACCTGGAATAGGCATCCGCCTGTTTCGCCAGGCCGTCTCCGAAATCCTGCTCCGGCATCAATGATCTCAGCATAAACTTGATCCGATCTATGTTCTTCCTGATCTCATCTTCAGACGGCCATTCCAGCTCGGCCAGCCACTCCAGCATAGCGACCGCCAAAAAGGCCATCTGCCCCCACGCCTCCTCAAATTGAATCTCGGGCTTTTCGGTTCCTCGGGGGAAGCAGTCGCGGTATCCATCCACGATCATCGCCAGAAAATCCAGGCGCGGCATAATATACGTGGAGAAACATTCAGGTTCCTCCAATCGGGTCGCAATAGACGGGCCGCTGAAGCGGAGGCGGGAGAGCAGCCCGCAAGCCAGCGGCATAAAGGTCCGGGGCGCGTAAATCCATGCGGACGCAAGCGCCTTTCCGGCCAGCCTTGCCTGCCAGGATACATCCTTGGCCCGCAGCAGGCGTTCCCACAGCATGCTGCACTCTTGCACGTCGTCATACAGGTTCTGATATGCCCCGCACTTTCTTCCGAGGGCCAGAAGCCATGAACCGGAGGCCCGCCCGCAGCGACTGCAAAAGGTGTGAGACACACATGGAAACCCGCGCTCGAAGCGGTCCGCAATCCCTACCACCTCTCCCGGGTTTTCCTCCGGCAATTCCAGTAGCTCCATTAAACCGAGGACAAGCTCGCCCTCAAGGTCCGCCTTGCCGGTCCGGTTCATTTGAAGGACGCTGTTGTTCTGCCACTGCTGGAATATGTAATCTGCGAAATGGTGCAGCTCCGTCCGGCTGCCCACAAGTTGCACATCCGTGCTTTTGCATTGCCAATGTATATAGGACAGGACCAGCTCGTCCAGGTTTTCCCCGGACAGCTGTGCGTACATCAAAAATCCATATGCGGTGCAGAGCACAAACCCGCACAGGCAGGCCACTGCCGCCGCGCTCAGTTCTATCTTACAGCAATAGCCACCAAAAATCAGGAAAAATCCGTGAAACCAGAACATAATCGTTTTATAGGAGGGAAACATGAAGTTGATTACGTTCTTCAGCAGGATCCCGAAGGCCCGCTCCACAGACAACCTGTTCACGGCGCTCAGCAGAACGCTGATGATCCCGCCCAGGCCAACAAGGTAGGCCAAAGGCTCCAGCTTACCGTCCTTACCATAAATCACAGCGACCAGCCGGACTGGCTCCGGCGGTGAACCACCGGTCACTGATTCGATCCACCAGACCCAGCTGGACAGCGTCAGTAGCAACAGGATCAGGAGAAGGATGCCGGTAATGATTTTGATGTGCCGGATATAAAAGCTCTTCGCACCCTTCAAACACTACCACCTCGATCTCATGGAATTTTCTGCAAAAATCGACAGGAGAGAAGCCCAAAAATACCCCCTGCTCATATACGTAAAACGCATTGAAACAAGGGGTATAGGTGATACAAGCACTCCAACGGATGATTCCCACCTGCCGGACTTGCGTCATATGCTGCCGTTCATTGTACGCAAAAATACCTGCACATGGCGTCCTCGGGGCGTCCAACGCTGGTTTTAGCGCCGTCCTCCGGAGTATGCATCGCGTAGGACCGTCGTATACCGTGTGTCTTCTCCGTATCTGCGGCCACCTCGGCAGCATTCAACTGGGAAAGCTGGTCTCCCAGCTTGCGCAGGGTATAGAAATTCTCTTTCATCATCAGCTCTCTCTTCTCCTTGTAGGACTATACCACTCTCGGAAAGAAAATAGTACTTAAGTAGTATACCAGACTTTCGGGGGAAATGCAAGTGGAAAATTTCAGAAAACTAAAATCATTTTATCAATTCGAGAAGCTGCCGAATTTTCCTGAAATCATCAAAATAGGCTGTCATTTCCTCCCTGCGGGGGACATCCTCGGCAATCTCATACACCCCGGGATTGCCGCCATAAACCGCCTGCGCGTAGAAAACGACCCACTCCAAGATACTGGCAGAAGCGCCGATCTGAATACTGTTCCCCGAAGGGCTCTGCCGCACAGATACGCAGTCCCCATTGTAGGCCTCACACACATACGCTGAAAAAATGGGCGGGAGATCCTTTTCGCCAGAAATTGAGTTGGGACTGCTGAGAGCTTTGGGTTCAAATGGCGTACCTTTCAGCCGCAAATGGGAGTGGACTGCCATGAGCAGTTCAAAGCACAGGAAAGAATAATCCTTCTTGCAGTCCTTGAACAGAAGTCGGTGAATCGTTGCGGTCTTTTCCATAATATGCTCCTGTGTCCGGATGGGCATCTGGGAAAAAAGGGTCGAAAAATACTTGTTTATGGACAGCCGGGGCTCGAGCATGCACTCATCAAACAGTGCGAGGTAGTCCTGATACTTTTCAGTGAATTTTTCGTTCACATTTCCCGCATTCAGCTTGATTTCCAGATTGATAAATTTTTTCAGATAGGTTTCCGTATCAACCTTATCGCCAAAGATCTGTTGCACCGCAAAATCCAGCTGTTCCCTGTCGATTGCCAGAAGGACAATGATGTTGTCGATATCCGAAAGCAGGTGGTGGAGCCGCTCCAGAATCTTGATCGCATAGTCCGGGAGACAGCGGTCCAGTTCATCCACAATAACCACCAACGGCCGATCCTCCGTAAGGGTCCGCAGTTGTATCTTCATGCTGTTGAGCACCTGTTTAAAGGTATAATAGTGATCGTACTCGTGCTGTTCGTCAAGTCTCTTTGCAGCCTCTTCCCGCCCGTCCTTTATATCTCCATAGAGCTCCGACACCGCGCCAACATCTACGTTAAATTTCTTTTCTATCGCGTCAACCGCGATTTTTTTCAGCACCTTCCCCATGGCAGCAAGCGCCTGGGTGGCCTTTTCCCTCTGACCTGATGAAAAGAGATGGCTTTGCTCATCTATATTGTCAAGCATCGCGACAACCAGGGCCAGCAACGGTTCCTCATAATAGTCGTACTGCCAGCAATTGTAGTGGAACATCAAATATTTTTCTCCCCCGTGGAAGATTCCCAGCTGATGCTCCAACATAGTCAACACATAGGATTTTCCAGAACCCCATTTCCCGTTCAGAGCAAGGGTGCAGGGGTTCTTCGCCTCGGTCAGCGTTTCTAACAGACTTGAAAGCCGGTCTATAAACTCCTGCCGGTCTAAAATATCTACCGGCAGAACGTGCTCTGCCATATTCTCTGTAGCCATATCAACCATCTCCCAACCGCCACATCCATATGTATGGGCAATTTCCTTCCATTATTATGGAAGTCTATGATTAAATCAATGTACACAAATCTATGCCGGAAATTTTCGCCTGACATGAAAGGAAAGAACAGGGAACCTGACAGATTTCGAGTTTTTCAGACGCAATTCAACGGAAATTCAGAGCATGAAAATGTGCGCAGAGACTTATTCAGGTGTTCTTAAATTATAGCACAAACGGATTGCACTGTATATATAAAATTTGCAAACAAGCAAGGGGGTATTTTGTGGGGTATCTAATATCGTCCAACTTGTTTGTAGCTTTTTGGCGACGGATATCCTTATAGGTAATGCGAATCAGGAGTTGAATAAAAATCGCAACGAGAGTACCCTCTCTTTTCAGATTCGTAATCGGTTCTCGCCCGTTCCTTATTGCCGGTTCTATCTGTTCGGTGGCGCGAACACTTCGGTTCTAGCTACACAAATCGAACGGCCATGAGCTAGGAGAGTGGCTGGCTATCTATAATTCGGACGTTGTGGCCCTTGGAGGTCGTGGCCTGACCGATTCCTCTCCCATTCTACACGGCTTTGGCAACAAGACGACAAATGATACATCTGGCCGCCATGCCATTTACCGTAAATCTATTGTGACAGGAGGTTTTTATCAAAAAGAAGTATTCAGACAGCGACCTTGCGTAAAAATTTTGTTTTCGATTTTGGAGTTTTGCGAATCCACATCATAGAGCAAAAACGGAAACGCCCAATATACCAAGGCTTTCCGGTTGAACGAGTCCCGCTTTCCAATAAAAAAGTTCGAAAAACGGGGCCTATTCACCTTTGTACCACTCCGCAGTCGATTTTTGTGCCGGAATTACCAGACGGCTGGGTTGTAAAGTCATTGGGATGATCGTGGATGATGGCAGTTTTGCCAATGATCTCCTTTACGGAAAAACGATTCGTTAAGAACAAGGAGAGCGCAAATCCATCGTTTCCGAACAACGGCGGCGGATCTCCGGCGTGGTGTGGGTACTCGCAACCATGTGGATCATAATGGGACATGGCGTCTACAAACGTATCGTCCATATTGCCCTCACAATCGTTGCCCTTGTGGATATGAAACCCAAAAATCAACTCACGACAAGAACGCTCGGCGTGGAACAGCCCCCTGATCTCAGCCCAGACGATCACCTTTATTTGTCTGGAAAAACTGCACAGTACCTGATATGTCCGGGTAACAATTACTGCCCGTGATACTTGCCGCCGCCTGCGGTCTGCTGCGCAGAACGGAGAGAAGACGAATGCTTGATCCGCCGCAAGATGATGACTGATTCATATGAAATACTCCTTCTAATCTCTAATAGTTGCTTCCAGCCTGAGCTACACAGTGGAGACATCCACCAGTATACGGTATACAGCTTGCCTGCGTTCGAACGCGAAGGGGATCACCGCCGAGAATATACCCCTAACGGCAAGTTTCCAAGATTGCGGGAGTGTATATGAGGTTTACAGGAGCGTTCATTCATACCAAATCTTGAGCCTCGTATCCACAGGAGAGATCTATTATATTTTGCATCGGCGCACCTCTCCCATGTTTCTCTATGTTCTATCAAAACGCAAGGCTCATGGTAGCCGTCTTTTCAGGATTTTTGGCCCAAGTGATTTTCTTTTGCTGCACAGATATGAACATCTCATTAGATCATGGGTACCAGTGTAGAGATACCGGTCCGTGAGGCCATCATTTTCGATTTGAGCAATTCCAGTGCTGATCGTCTTTTGGCGCCTCACCTATCCGGTGTATTTTTCGTTGGAGAGCAGGTTGTCGATTGATCCCCGGTTCCACTTGGGTTTGCCAGCTGGGGAGGGGATACCCTGCCGCTCTAGGCCAGCAGCAATTTTCCCAGGGCTATCACCAGCCAGATACCACTCAAATATCCAGCATACAATTTGGGCTTCATCAGGATTAATCTCCAATCCACCGTTGGAGTCGACCGTGTAGCCGTAGCATTTGCGCTTCGCCATTTTAGAACTGCCATTCTGAAATCCCTGACGCAGACCGGCTTTGATGGATTCACTTTTCTCAAAAGGATTCATTACATTTTCCTCCACAAATAAAAATGGTCTAATCCAATCAATGATCGTCCAAGGCGGTTCCTGTGCTTAATTTCACCTTTTCCCCCAATGTGGCTATATCCAGTTTTTGTATACATGCTGCTATTCCCTCTCGGTTTTATTGCTCCACTTGTTGCTGATGCAATTCCCTCGTACAATAGAGAGCAAATCATAAGGGGGGAATATTTATGAGAGCAACTGCGGAAGAGAAAAGAGCATTGGTTGCACGCTATCAAGCAGGGGAATCAGTGGCGGAAATCTGTGCAGAAACCGGCGTTGCGCGAAGTACATTTTATACATGGCTCAAGCCGTACCAAACTGTTCAAACCAAATCCGGCTATACTATTAGCCCTGCTGAATTCATAAAAATGCGGCAGCGGCTTTTAAAATTAGAACAGGAAATAGAAATTCTCCAGAAAGTAAACTGTAATGTTTCTTCTCCACTGCAAGATAAACTGAAAGAACTGGAAAAACTTTATGGACAATATAGTGTTCATAGTCTGTGCGATGCCCTTCAAGTCTCCCGTGGAACTTTTTACAACCATATCTTCCGAAGGAAAGATGTGACTGTATATGATAAACGCCGCGCAGAAATGAAAGCGCACATCCAAACTGCGTTTGATGACAGCAGCCAAAGGTTTGGTGCGAATAAAATATGCGCAGTCCTCTCGGAGCAGGGCATTCGCACTTCCCCTCAATATGTGGCTGAGCTCATGCGGGAAATGGGCCTGAAAAGCATCACTACGACTTCCAAAAAGGATTACAATAAAAAATCAGCATTGCAAAAAGGCAGAATGTTCTTCAGCGTCAATTCCATGTGACAGAGCCAAATCGCGTTTGGGTAAGTGACATTACTTGTTTTAAACTCGGTGATAAATATATTTATTTTTGTGTGATTATCGACCTATATTCCAGAAAGGTAGTCGGATATGGTACATCGTTTACTAACAGCACTTATCTGGTCACATCAACATTTAAAAGGGCATTTCAAAACAGAGGAAACCCTAAACAATTGCTGTTCCACAGTGATCAGGGCGTACAATATACATCTCAAACGTTTCAAAAATTGCTTCGTATAAACAAGGTTGTCCAATCCTTTTCCAAGGCAGGCCGGCCACATGACAACGCTGTAGCGGAATCTTTTTTCTCCATTATAAAGCGGGAGGAAATTTACCGTACAGAATATCGATCAGGACGGCACTTCAAAGAAAATATTGACCGCTACATCATTTTCTACAACTCACAGCGCCCGCATAGCACTTTGGGATATCGGACACCAGATAAGATGGAGTCACAGTACTTTGAGAAAAAGACAGGGTAAGCTAAAATCAGATGGCGGGTTCAAAAATCATCATTTTAGTTTTTTCATTTCGTATATTGCCCTTTTTCGAAAAATTGAATTAGGATAGATATTCTTTGCCCAAAAAAGAAAAGCCTGATTTCATCAGGCTTTGAGGGGCAAAAAAGTATATGCGATAGTGGACAATCCAGAAAAATTGTTCAATACCGCATATACTTCTCGCCCCACGCGATCTCCTTTTTATCGTCCCCATACCACGCTGTCAAAATGACCGTATCATCATCGACAAAAATCTTGTCCACAAAGTAGTCCAGCAGATAGTCCCTCACAGCCGGGTCATTCAGATCGGCGTTTTTGTACTCGTCAAAGAAATGCTGTATGCTGATTTCGTTCCTCGCCACGGCGCGTTTGACCTCTTCCGCTTCGATGGCCTCCGTCAGCGCCTTTTTCCGGCGCTCCAATTCTAAAAGGCGCGTTTGCGTCGTCTCGGAAAAGATGCCCTGCTCTATCGCCCGCACGAGATTATTCAGGGCCTTTTCGGTTTCCGCCCGCTCCGCTTTCAGTCCCTCGATATAGCCCTTGTCCTCATGCTCTTTTTGATAATACGCCGCCACGTCAACGGCCAGAGAAGCAAGCAGCTCCGTATCCTTCAGGCATTGCGACAGCATAAAACAGACAATGGCCTCGATTTTATCCTTTTTTACATATTTCAGCGAACATGCTTTCTTTCTCGCCGCGCCGCAGGCGTAGTAATAATGCTTCGTCCCGTTGTGGCCCGATGTGCCGGAACAGCCCTGCATGGGCGTTCCGCACTTTCCGCAGTAGAGCTTCCCTGTCAGCCAAAAGCGCGGGGCGTCCTCCTGGGTCAATCCGTTCGCCCGCTGGCCGCCCTGCCGCTTGTTCAGGATCAGCCGCTTCTGCGCGGCCTCAAAGGTTTCTTGAGAAACGATAGCGGGCATACCGCCAGGCGTGACAATATCGCCATAACGATACTCGCCGATATACGCGCGGTTGTTCAGGGTATGCGCCAGAGAATTGACGGTAAACGGCTTTCCGCGCGCTGTCGTAACACCCAGGCCGTTCAACTCTCTGGCAATATCCACCATTGGCTTCCCGGCGGCGTAGTCCTCGAAAATTTTTCGCACAAAAGGAGCCGTCACCGGGTCAATGACATACCGCTGTCTGTCCTTGCCGAACTCCGGCGCAGGCTCCGCCGCATAACCAAGGGTCTTGTGGCCGTTATAAAGGCAATTCTGCGCGTTGTAGAGATGCCCGCGCTTGATGTTGGTCCTCAACTGGCGCGAATAATACTCGGCCATAGATTCCAGAACGCCCTCCATCAGCGCGGATTCCGGCGCGTCTCCCGTGATTGGCTCCGCGATATAGTGAATGATGCAGCCCGCGTCCCGGATATACTTTTTCGCTATGGCTAAATCGTACCTGTCGCGCCCCAGCCTGTCCGTTTTCCAGATGATAAGCGCGGCGGGCTTGATCTTGCCGATCTCGGCAAGCATCAGTTGAAACCCCGGCCCCGTCCGTGGTGCCGCTGATCGCTTCATCTTTGTACTCTTTGATGATTTGCAAGCCGTGTCCGGCGGCGTATTTTTGGGCGGCCTCCCGCTGCTGCTGGATGGAAGCGTCGGACTGCGCATGGGACGAAAAACGGTAATATGCTATGGCAAAATCGTTGTTGTTTGGGACAAATTTCTTCGCCATTTCGTTCCTCCTTTCTCAAAAAATACGGATTTTTTCTTTTGCCCATTTTATCATATATCCACCTCACCATCAAGATTGAAACAGCATGTCACGCCTTTCAGCCTATGCCCCGCAGGGCATGAAAGCGACGGAATATCCCACGGGGGCCAAGTTTCAAGGTTTGCTGTATTTCCGGCGGGGATATTCCATGGAGCGGAACCAACCTTTGACCCCGCCTTATGCCAAGCCCCGGCAAGCACCCCGGCCCCGTCCGTGGCGGGCCACCCAGCCACTGATACACTCAACACCCCCTTTGATGACAAAAAGTAACCCCGTGCCGCAGTTTAGCGGCACGGGGTTGTTTGTGCTAGGGCTTAGTACCAGTCGATAGCATGATGAATTTCGTCATTTGCTGCATCGGCACGTGCAGACGCCGTAGAGCCCCAAGTCGGGTCGAGTCTAATCCATCCGTCTTCGTCTGTGCCAGCACCGAGAGCCGTTTTATTCAGACCGGTCACATCAGGGCTGACCGAGACCCAACCATGGCCTTCGGAACCGCCGTCAGACTTAGGAACACCGCCGTGAACAACTTTGCACGGGATGCCCAGACTGCGGAGCATACCGGCCATCAGGACGGCGTAGTGTTCGCAGACGCCGGTCTTGCTGGTCAGGATATCATCGAGCATAAGGTCACGTTCACCTTCAACGTGTGGGATACTTTCTCCAGCTGCCTCTCTTGCATTCTCTGTATTATACAGAGTGTAGTCATATTTGACAGTGTTGGCAACATAGTTGAAGATGGCCGTGATTTTCTCAGCGTCGGTCTTGCAATTCTTGGTCAATTCCAGTGCCTTGGCAGTCGTCAGAGGTGCGTGTTCATAATCGACTTTGACGTGAGACATCAGCAGAAGAACCGATTCGTCAAATTTAGCCGTAAAGCGGGCCTGAAGCGGCTGCTCATAATAGGTTCTGTTGTTGTCTTCCTTTGTCCAAACGGGTTCAACAGACACGCCATATTCAGCGCTGCCACCGGACAGAGGAATGTTAAACCAGCCGTTGTCAGTCAGATATTTATCCTTAGTCACAACCCAGTTGTGATTGCTGATGCTGCCGTTTTCATTCCACCGTACAGTGATGAACATCTGGTTTGTGACAAACTCGTTGATTTTGATTCTGACATAGCCGTCATTGGCGGTAGACCAGTCGATTTCAGTGTAATCATAGCCGATATGATTGGTGTCGAGAACCTTGGCGTCGTCGCTGGTCAGGAAACCATCAAGCGTATCGGACGCCATAAACTCGACTTGGGCCAAGATTGCATCTGCTTCGGTTTTGCTGAACCCGGCATCAGCCAGCAGCTTATAAGCGCCTTCCTTGTCGCCAGTGTTAATCGTAATTTCACCGGCAGACGTGAACAGTGTGAAATCTTCGCCCTTGACGGCTGTGCTGGAGCTGCCCAGCAATACAGTCTTGGTCGTCTGGTCCCAGTCCACGGCAACGCCGAGCATATTGCTGACGGCACGAATGGGCAAATAAGTTGTGCCCTGATAAGACACCGGATAGACCACGGTTCCGGTAGCGTCCTTCATAGTCTGGGTCACGCCGTTATACTTGACAGTCACGTCGGGGCTCAATCTGACATTAATATTCGCGGCTGCGGGCTTGGCGGCATTGGGGTCCGCCTTGGCATAATCAGCGGGATTGTCCGTGTCGCTTAATAGAACCGTCTTGGTCGCTTGGTCCCAATCAACGGCAATGCCGAGCATATTGCTGACCGCACGAATGGGCAGATAGGTCGTGCCTTGGTAAGACACGGGGTAGACCGGGTTGCCCTTGGCGTCAGCCATGTTCTGGGCTTGGCCGTTGTACTGAACCGTCACGTCAGGACTCAGACGTGCCGTGATATTCTGGGCTGTGGCGGCGCTTGCGCTGATAGTCAAGCCGCAGATCATGACCAGCGCAAGTACCAGCGATATTAACCTTTGTCCATGTTTCATATAAACTGTCCTCCTGTGTGCCGCTGCGCGGCTGTTATTCTCAACGTGCAGCCCTGGGGGTGGGACTTTTTTCCCAGCCCCAGGGCGTTCCGTCGAGACAACAAAAGCGGCGCAGGATGAATCATCCTACACCGCTAAAAAGCTACACACAGACTCCATAATCTTCCCCTTGCGAATCACAGGGAAAACAATTATAATGGAGATTGGGTGCAGTAATTCTGCTGTGTGGGAGGTCGTGTCTCCTGCATAGGGGCGTGGGGAGGTGCGAACTCCCTGCGCCCTGCCTTTTTACTTTTGTGTCTCTGTCTTAATTATAGTATTGTGTCCGACGAAATGCAAGTCACAAATTCGACATATTTAGCGTGAAACGCCGCCGTGAGGGTCATCCTTGCGGCGGATTATTTTGGGTGTTTGCCCAGTTGCGGCAGATAGTACACCTTGTTGTATGGCTCACAGTGAAAGATTTCGCCATCGTCATAGCCTTGCAGCGCCGCCGCCAGCGTCAGAATAGCGTCCACATATTCGTGGCGGTGTCCAGCCAGCAATAGCCCGGCGGTGTCCGTCAGCATCGAGAGCGTGATGCGGGCTTCGGCTGTCTCTCCGGGACGGATCATGCGATAGGTGATTCTCAAATCCTGTTTCATTGGCTACCCCCTTTTTTCATTTTGGTGTGATGCGGACCGCTTTGACCCACTTGTGCATCATAAAAAGAACCGGACCCGCAGGGTCTCAAACATAATTTTGCCCCCGCCGCAAAGCGGCGGGGGCTTTGTTATCCATATATCACAGGGCGCGGGGAGGTATCCGAGCCGCGCTTTTTTGGCACCCTTGAACGCTCCAAGGGGCGGTCAAGGGCAAGCCCGCGCAGCGGGCGCAGTAAGGGCCCCGGAGCCGCGCAGCGTCGGAGGGGTGGGGCCATGCGCAAGCGTGACCCCAGCGGCCTCAGCTATGCCGGGCACATGGATTCATGAGGCAAAGCCGAAATGCACCCATGTGTCGCCGTCCCTTATGCCCTTTTTCTTGCTGTATTGAAATTTCTTCAATACAGCGGCCAATTTGCCGCCCCATTTCCGTTGAGGTCATTAAAACAGCCGACTTTTAAATTTCCACACTTTTTCTATTTTTGCCAAAATATTTGTGGAAGAATTTCCACAGTGTGGATTTGTCAGTTTTAAGGCCCGCAATTCTGGGACCCGCATTTCCACACTTTTTCTGTGAGTATGGTACACGGTGGAAATTACGGTTTGTGCAGAAATATTTGTGGAATTAATTCCACACTGTGGAAATATGGCTTTTAAGGCCCGTGATTCCGGGGCCTGTATTTCCACACTTTTTGGGCCGTACAGCGGCCATTTCAGCGAAAATGGGGCGGCAGATTGGCTTTGTATTTCCCCTTCCGCCGCAGCGGGTTTTATTTTTCATTCCAGCTTCCGCCCGGCAGGGGCCCCTCTTAGGGGGATAGCCGGGCGGCGTCCGCGCAGCGGACGGCTGGGGCAAAATAAAAAGGGACCTGGGACGATAGATATAC
>CAZGOQ010000067.1:0-11795 GCA_964527315.1 uncultured Oscillospiraceae bacterium
GAAGCTGCTCTCGATTCTTTGCCGCGCCTCTCGTCATCACGCGCCATTCCGCCTTCCTCCTCTATTGTACCAATAAAAACGTACCCTATGCGCCTCTTTTCGGTCCATAGGGTACTTTGTCCAGGGGCTGAGTGCGCAGGGCACTGTATAGTAACAGCGCCCCTCCGTCCATCAGGTTTCCATCTGTTTACCCAAAAAGCCCGCCACTGTCTGGCAGATTTTCTGCTCTGTTTCGCCCACAGGCGCAGACTTATCGTCCATGAGCACCATGACACAGCCCATGAGATCGCCCTCGGACAAAATTGGCGATGCAACGCCCAGATAATATCCATCCACGCTCTCCGCCGCTTTGAGTTTATTGCCACCGTTGTAGCAGTAGGATTTCCGCTGCTCCATAATCTGCTCTAACTCACGGGAGTTCTGCTTGTCCACCAGTTCCCGCCGGGGCGCACCGCTGAGGGCGATGATTGCGTCCCGATCAGCCACGGCCGCGATACGGCCCGTGTTCCGGCCAAGGCTGTCGCAGATCTGATCCGCAAACTCGCTGAGTTCTCCCATGGGAGAGTACTTTTTGAAAATGACCTCTCCGTCCTTCTCTGTGAAAATTTCCAGGGGATCGCCCTCGCGGATCCTCAATGTCCGCCGGATTTCTTTGGGAATGACAACACGGCCCAAATCATCAATGCGCCGAACAATACCGGTTGCTTTCATATATGAACTTCCTCCATTTTAATTATTGTACGGCTAGTATTTGCCACTGGCGGACTTTTATGCGAGATCGTGGGGAACAGCAATTTTTACCGATTTTCAATGTTCAGGAGCTTTTTGTTTTCGGACGCAAGTCAGGGATGGAAGATCTATAGTAAACAACTTAAATAATTTCTGTTTACAATAGAGAAATTTTACAGTATAATACCAAAGTGATACCATGAATAATTGAAAATTTAAGCCCAACAAAGCCGCTTTGATCGTCGAAAGCAAATGTATTGCAGCAGCTGACAATGCCAGATTTCTCTGCAAAGTTACAATCGTAAACCTCATGCTTGGCGGTATAAAAGCGAAAGAATCAGCAGACGCTCACGGTAAAACAGACCAACCCCTTTCGGCATGGATTAAAACGGTTGACGAGCATGGCTTTGAGTTACTCAACCCGGGAGGCCTCGCAAACTCTCAGGTTTTCAAAAAGAAGAAATAAAAGTCACCATCATCCCAAATTTTGCAGATTATGGCTATAATGTTTGGTTCGTTCCGGCCTGAACACACGATCTCCCGTGCCAAAGCGGCAAAGCTGATCTGCTTTTTGGGGGAATATAACGGTATTGCGGCTGAGACCGTCCATGACCTGTAGTGAACTTCCCCAGCGTATAACGTCGAACCTGAATGCTACAAAGCAATTGAAAATTGACGCCACCAGGGAAGAGACATGGTGGCGTTCGCATGACGGCCTCGCGGATATTGATGTGAGTGAATATCCCTCTCAAAATAACGAATTTTGAAAGGAGTTTTCAATATGAAAAAACGCTTGTTATCCCTTCTTTTCGTCTTGGCGGCTGTCATTTCGCTGGTTGGTGCTATGGCGGTCACCGCTTCGGCGGCAAATAATTCGATCTCCGTAAACACCTCAAACTGGTACGGTATTAAAAATGTCGCCAGCGGAAGGTATTTGAATGTTTACGGAAACGGTAACGCAAACAATGTGAACGTGACCCTTTGGGATTGGGACGGCACCAGCGGCGTCTATTACAAGTTCTCAAAAAGCGGCTCGAATTATGTGATTACACCAAAATGTGCCACAGGCCGCGCAATCAATGTATATGGCAACTCCGCAAAGGCTGGCTCCAATGTCTGCATTTGGAGCAAAACCGGCCACAGCACCCAGGCATGGACCATCGAATATGTACCCGCCCAGAAAGGCTTTCTCTTCCGTTCCGCCAACAACAAAAATGTCGCCCTGGCGGCGGCCGGAAAGGGAAACGGCAGCAACGTCTGCTTAAAGCAGTATAATGTCAATGATACATATCAGATTTGGAAATGTGACGGTATTACCGCCAAAGAAGTTACCACGACATCTGAAACTTCCGCTGCGGCAGACAGCACGCTCAAAATCAGCCCCGGCAAATACCCCAGCGGTAATTTGACCATTGGCTCTTCCTATTCTCTCACCGGGAAAGTGACGTCGAACTATAAAATTACTTCTGTCAAGGGCGAAATTCTCACCTCTGCCGGAAAAGCCGCGCAAACGCCCGTCACAGTATATCCCAACAGCACCAGCTACAAAATTGACGGCGGTGCGCTGGATCGTCAAATGTATTTCAACAAACTCTCCGCCGGAACCTATTACATTCGGTATACTGCAACAGATACGTCTGGAAAAACAGTAACTTGGGGCAGCGCTTCGGCGTCAAGCTTTAAAGTGGTTAGCCCCAATCCCGGCAATGGCACTGGTGCGGAGACGGTTTCAGCTTCAAGTATCAGGACACAAATAACCAATACTTATGCCGCCGCGAAGAAAACAAGCGGATTTTCGAGTTTTAACGGATGGTGCGGTGCCTATGTCCAGCATCAATTAAACGCACTGGGGATTATTCAAATCAGCAGCGATACCGATTGCCGTGGAAATGGAAATCAATGGTATTCTAACGTAAAGGCAGGTAAAACATCGACAGGATATACAAAAACAAAATTGGCCGGCGGCGCTGATTGTCTGTCAAACATCGTGAAGACGTATGGAAACAATATAACTAATATTGTGATTAGCTATCCGTATCAGTACGGATATTCCTATCAGAATCCGGGAGCGGGACATGTCGTATTGATACACGCGATCATTGGCGGCACAGTATATTATTCAGAATGCTATTCCCCGGAGGGTACCGTTAGAACAAGCACTGCAGCGAAGTTTGACGCGGCATATCGAAACTCATACGGCAATGCGCTTGGGGCGATTTACTTTCACAAGTAGGGTTGCATCCGCTGCGTTCCTGTGCTATAATATGTAAAAATGTTTAATTATATTGTCAGGGGGAAAACATGGCGACAGAACAGGACGCGCAGCGGGTTCAGCAGGAATTTCAACGGTGCCAGAAAGTGCTGACCGCTATGGGCGATGAGGTGCGGCAGAAGATCCTTCTGCTTATGGTGTTGGAAAAGGAAGAGGGCTGCCGCGTGGTGGATATTGCGGAAAAAACGAATCTGACCCGTCCGGCGGTTTCGCATCATATGCAGATTTTGAAGGACGCGAAAATCGTCCGGTGCCGTAAAGAAGGACGGTACGTCTATTACGAATTCAATCATGGCGCGAACATTCTGGGCGATCTGCTGGAACTGTTCGCCGATGTGAGACATGTGCTTGGCTTTGACGAGATCAGGCGCCAGGAGGAAGAAGGAACCATATGAAACGGCCGATTTTCATTTCCTGCGAGTTTGCCCGTGATGCAAACCCGGAATTTCGGGAGCGATATCATATGCAGAGCCAGGATTGGCCAGACGGTGTTTGACCATCTGGTTCAACTGGCGGAGGAGTCCGGCGGCATCTTATCCTCCCGCTGCGGCAGGAAAACCGCTGGCGTTATCTACCGGCAACCGGTGGGGCAAATGTAATTGTGAGTGCGGATAATAGCAGACAGCGCACAGAGACGGCAAATCTTTGCGTGCTGCCTGCTATTTGCATTCGTATTGCCCCAATAGGCAAATTTCTGTTTACAGTGGACTTACAGATCCGTTCAGGACCTCATCTGTCTGCGCGAATCTTCCCCTCAGGCGTGACAGCCACAGTTCCATAGAGCGCGGTGACAGGGGTGTGGGCATAGATCGCCAGGCTTTCCGCGCAGATGGAGGCAAATTTCAGCGGATGAAATTGCGCCTGATTGGGAAATCTCAGCCCGCCCGCGGTGGGAAAGGGCGGATTTGACTGCGGTTCCAGAGATGCGTTCGCGCCGATCTGTTTCAGAACAGAATATTCTGTCTCCAATGGCCGGACAGAGTGTCTCGAAAATACATAAGCGTTCTGCCGCTCAAACGCGCAGGAAATACGTCCGCAGAGCCGGGCAAATTCCTCCAATGCGGCCTGATTTGCCTGACAATAGAGATGCGCCGTTTCCTTGCCCCAGAGCGTCTGAAGTTTTCCGCAAATCAGGCTGTGCTGACTGGTCAGCTTGGCGGTGGTGAGACCGCTGACACCGCTCATAATTGTGTCGGCTTCCGCCAAAATACAGTCGAAGCCCGCTTCCCGCAAAATATAGGCGCAAAGCAGACTGGTTATGCCGCTGCCAATCACCGGTACATCGGTAACGACATCCTGTTTCAGCGATGGGAAATCGGGAAGCTGCACGGTTTCATACCAGATGGAACGCATTAAAATTCCCCCTTTCGGCCAGACTTTGTCCAAAGAGGAGTTTTATGTATCTTCCGAGTTTCCATTTCGTACAAGGGAGCCGATCAAAATTGCTCCACAGACACACGCCCCATGAACAGTGTCCATTGGGCGTGCAGTTTATGCAGGCTTATGTACCCAAATGCTGGCGCGCCGGCTGGTTTCCGCCTTAAATTGATCCACGATGAATCCGGCGTTTCCCAGTTCCTCCCGATAGCCGACTTCCCGACGGTATCGTCCCGGCATTCGAGGGATCATGACCTCCACTTGTTCCACGCCCGCCGGGCCGTATTTTTTCGCATATTTCTTGACTGTGCTGATAAAGTCCTCGCCGGTAATCTCCAGCCATTGCGCGTAGCTGTCCACCGTACCCTCATAGCCGTTTTCGGAATATGCTTCGTTGTAGAACAGCATGGGTGCGCCGGGCCGCAGCGCCTGAAACACATTGTTCAGATAGGCCGCGCGGTCTGTGTCGGTCAGCAGCATATGAAAGCCCATCACATCCAGCGCCGCATCGAACTGTCCCCGGATCCGCTCGGCGGCCAGATCCAGCCGCTCCACGGAAGCACCGGGGTAGGGGGACAGCAGGCGCTTTGCGGTTTCCAGCGCCGAGGGAGCCAGATCAATGCCATGATAACGGCAGCCCAGCTGGGAGAGGATTACCCCTGCGCCGCCTTCACCACAGCATAGTTCCAGCACTGTTTTATCCGTTAAGCGCTGCGCACGAACCCAATCCGCTAAAAGCGTTTTCAGATCTTCACTTTCCGGGAGATAGCCCCATAGATCCGCCCCGGCGGCATAGACCGCCTGGTAACGCTGTTCATATTTTTCGTAATACTGCCCCATCTTATCGTCTCCTTTTCCCATCTGGGGTTTTGTTTTGAGTCAATGCACTCTCAAATACTGTTCAAATGCGGAAAGAAATCCCTCCTTTTTTCGGCCGCTGATGGGGATCTTCGCGCCGTCGGTCAAAACGAGATCTTTTTTGTCGAAATGGTCAATGTGGGCCAGATTGACCAGATAGCTTTTGTGGGGCTGGGCAAAGCCGCCGCCGCTGAACTTTTGCGTCATCTGGGTCAGTGAATTCCAGCTGGTATAGATATGATCCCTTGTGTGGATCATCAGCTGGTGGCCCAATATTTCAAAATAGAGGATATCCCGCACCGAAAGAATGACGGTGCTTCCGCCCTCCGTAACGGCGAGTTTTTTCGGCTGGGCGGTTTTCAGGGCGATGTCCAGCACCTCGGAAAAGGTTTCATAGCTGACCGGCTTCCGGAGATAGCGGAAGGCAACGCCATAGCCCCGGATGGTATAATCGCCGCTTTTCGTCACAAAGATGATAAGAGGCTTGTCCTGCTGCCGCATCAGCTGCTTTGCGGCGGTGTAGCCGTCCGGCGCCTGCATTTCGATGTCCATAAAAATGATATCGTAAAAGCGCTGCGCTGCGGCGGCAAGCAGCGCGCCTGCGGAGGAATACAGTTCTACAGGAAGCGACCTGTCATACTGTGCAATATAGGCTGCAATTTCAAGCTGTTCCCTCTGGTCATCATCACAGACGGCAATGTTCATACGAACCCTCCCTCTTCGAATTTCGTATCTATATTGTATCATAGAATCAGGGAAAATTTTGTGCGTTTGCGAAAGAAAATGGAGCATTTACGCAATATAGGTTGCTTTTTCCATCGGATGATGATATTCTAACGCCACTTAAAATACGAAAGGAGGTCGGCACAATGAAATACCTGAACAATATGAACAGAAAGAACAATCAGTCTACCGAGAACTGGAAACATACATTTGCCGACCGGGGAGCAGCGTTCTCTATGCAGACATAGTCTGCACGGATGCAGTCGCTTGGCGCGGACGGTTTCGTCCGCGCTTTTTTTCTGCCCGGTTACAAATTGGAGAGAAAGGAGATAGCTATGAAACAACAAAAAAAGTCCATGACCGCATATCTGCTGAGTGATACAAAGGGATATCGGGGACGGTTCGCTCTGGCGTTCGGGCTGATTCTGCTGGAGCTGGCGCTGGGATTTGTGACGCCGCTGATCCTGTCGGTCACCATCGACTCCGTCATTGGCGGACAGGCCCTGAATGCGCCCCGGTATTTTGCCTGGCTCATCCGCCTGCTGGGCGGCGTGGAGACAATTCGCAGGCATATGCTGGTGATGCCGGCGCTGCTGATCGGCTTTGCGCTGCTGAGCGGACTGATGTCCTTTGTGCGACCCTGCCTGACCTGGAGCGCCGTCTGCGAGATCACGAAACATCTGCGGGATCGTTATTACGCCCATGTGCAGCGGCTGCCCTTCCAGTATCATACGGCGGCAAAGACCGGCGATCTCATCCAGCGGGCCACTTCCGATATCGATACCATCTCCGGATTCCTGTATGGCAATATACCGGAGTTGTTTCGCACGGTGTTTCTGCTGCTGACGGGATTTGCAGTGATGTCGGCCATAAGCCTGCCGGTGACAATCGCCTGCTTTGCAATGATGCCGGTGATTGTGGTGGATTCCATGTGGTTTGTCAAAAAGATCGACGGCTGCTGGGAGACGGTGGAAAAATGCGACAGCTGGGCCTATACGGTCATGCAGGAAAATCTGACGGGAATGCGGGTCGTCCGGGCTTTTGGACGGCAGCGGTTTGAACTGGAGAAATTCAACGAAGCAAACGAAGCCAACCGGGGCAGTAAAATCAGATTTCAACAGCGGCTGGCCCAGCTGTGGTTCAGTCTGGACCTGCTGGGTGGAATCCAGTTGGCGGCGGTCACGATCCTGGGGGTCGTGCTGACGGTTCGGGGCAACATTACCGTTGGGCAGTTTACGGCACTGACCGCCTACGCCGGGATCTTTCTTTCACCCATTCAAAATCTGGGCAAGCACCTTTCCGCCATCAGCCAGACCCGGATCGCCGTATCCAGAGTGGAGGAGATCATGGATGTGCCGGAGGAGGACCCCGTTGCGCAGGGACAAAAATTCAGTCTGAAGGGCGACATTGTGTTTGACCACGTCAGCTTTTCCTATGGGGCGGCGCCGGTGCTGAAGGATCTGTCCATGCGGATTCCCGGCGGCAGTACCGCTGCGATTTTGGGCGGCACAGGCAGCGGAAAAACAACGCTGGTTTCCCTGCTTCAACGGCTCAACGACCCGGTTGCCGGTGAGATCACCGTTGGAGGAACGCCGCTTGCCAAATGCGATAAGAGATATCTTCGGAGCCGCATCGGCATGGTCATGCAGGAGCCGTTCCTCTATTCCCGCAGTATTCGGGAAAATATCGGCATCCAATTCGAATCCATCGACGATGAAGCGGTGGAGCGGGCGGCGAAAATCGCCTGCGTCCATGCGGATATCATGGAATTCCGGGACGGCTATGAAACCATTTTAGGCGAACGGGGCGTAACGCTGTCCGGAGGCCAGAAGCAGCGGGTGGCCATTGCCCGCGCCATTGTCAAGGACAGTGATATTCTGATTTTTGACGACGCCCTTTCCGCAGTGGATACCGGGACAGATGAGAGCATCCGGGCGGCGCTGAACGCTCGCCGGGACGGCGTGACCACCATTCTCATTTCCCACCGGATCTCTACGCTCATGGAGGCGGATCGGATCTTTGTCCTCAGCGGTGGAAAAATCGCGGAGGAGGGGACCCATGAGGAACTGCTGGATATTCCCAATGGCATTTATGCGAGAGTATTCGAAATCCAGACCCAAAAGGGCGCTTGAAAACGGGTGAAATCATATGAACGAACAAAATTATGATAAAAAGAAAATACGGCTTTCCACATGGAAAACGATCCTGCGGCAGGGCAACCACAGGGGGAGCCTCTTTGCGCTGATCCTCTCCTGCGGTATGGCCCTGGGCGTGGTGCGGGTGCTGGGCCAGCTGCTCAATGCTTACCTGATTGACCATTTTATGGCGCAGCGGCAGCTGGCGGGCTTTCTGCCTGCGGCAGTTCTGGTCATCCTTCTGCAAGTGTTATATGCCGCGCTGGGCTACGGCTTTTGCATGGGCGCGGGAAAGCTGGAGGCCCATCTGACAGCGGACGTGCGCTATCAGGTCTACGCGAAGCTTCAGAGCATGAGTTTTTCCTATTATGACAAATCCTCCGTTGGATTTCTGCTCTCCCGGCTGGCGTCCGATATCCCCAACGCCATGAATACCGTTTCCTGGTGCTGCATTGATGTGGGTTTTTCGGTCATGAGTTTCTTTGCGTCCATTGTTGGAATGCTGATCCTGAACCCCTCTCTGGCGGCGCTGCTGTTGTGTATTCTGCCGCTTCTGGCCATTGTATCGGTATTCTTTCAGAAGCGGATGCTGAAATACAACCGGGAACGCCGCCGGTTGAGGAGCATGGTGACGTCCGCGTTTAACGAGGGAATTATGGGTGCGGCCACCACCAAAACGTTGGTGCGGGAGGAACAGAACGACCGGGAGTTTACAAAAACCACCGCAGCGCTTTCCACTGCCGCATTTCTGGCTCAACGGGCGTCGGCGCTGTATATGCCGGTGGCCTCGCTGCTGATCTCCTTTGCAACGGCGGCGCTGCTCGATCGGGGCGGCTATGACGTATTGCAGGGAGCAATTACCATTGGGGAACTGAACTTCTTCTTCAATGTGGCAAATATGATGTTTGAGCCGGTTCGGACTTTCGCGGCGATTTTCGCGGAGTTTCAGGCCGCCCAGGCTGCTGCGGAACGGGTTGCGGAGGTGTTAACAGAGGAACCGGAAATTCAGGACACCCCGGAGGTAATCGCGAAATATGGCACAGTGCTTGAGGGAAAAACAGAAAACTGGGAGCCAATCCGGGGGGATATTACCTTTGACCATGTGTTTTTCCAATATGGAAAGGAACCGGTTTTGGAGGATTTCTGTCTGCGCGTTCAGGCGGGACAGACCATTGCACTGGTCGGGGAAACTGGGAGCGGAAAATCCACCATTATCAATCTTCTCTGCCGCTTTTATGAGCCGCAGAAGGGGAGAATTCTGATAGACGGAAAAGATGTGCGGCAGCGGAGTCAGATTTGGCTGCAATCCTCCCTTGGCTACGTGCTGCAAAGTCCCCATCTGTTTTCCGGCACCATCCGGGAGAACATCCGCTATGGCCGGCTGAACGCCGCCGAGACGGAAATTCAGGAAGCGGCAAAACTGGTGGGAGCGCATGAGTTTATCATGAATATGGAACGCGGCTACGACACTGAGGTAGGCGAAGGCGGCGGTCTGCTTTCCACCGGGCAGAAACAGCTGATTTCCTTTGCCCGGGCGGTGCTGGCGGACCCAAGAATTCTTGTGCTGGACGAAGCCACATCCTCCATTGATACGGAAACGGAAATGCAGCTGCAAAATGCGACCCAGGCGGTTCTGGCGTCCCGCACCAGCTTTGTGGTGGCCCACCGGCTCAGTACCATTCGGAACGCAGATCGCATTCTGGTAATCCACGATGGGAAAATTGTGGAACAGGGAACCCATGGGGAACTGATGGCAAAGGGCGAGCGTTACTATTCGCTCTATACTGGCCGGGCGGCGGAGATCAATTTGGAGCGGTCCCTGCTGGAACTGACATAACAACCTTGCTTTCTTCCATTTGCAGCCGGCTCCCGCGCTGCCTTCGCGGGGGCCGGTCTGCCATATTCCGCCGCATTGGTGCTTGCGGCGGAGGGAATTTCACAGTAAAATAATAAACACGCGTCGTTTGAACGTGTGAACTCCTGAGAAGGAGGGATTTCCAATGTACTATTTTTTTTGACATGAGCACTTCGGTGATCGAATGTGCGCTGGCCCATATGATACTCGGGCGATGGTTTGGCCGCCGGGACCAGGACCGGATTCCCTTTTGGCTGGGGATGGCGGTCTACTTTCTGATCAACGTATGCTATACGCTGCTGCCGCTTCCGCCGCTGGCGAGAACGGTGTCTGCGGTGCTCAGCGTCTTTATTTTCGCGCGGTATTTTTACAATACGACGTGGGGTTCCGCATTTGTCGGCGCAATGATCTCAGTAATCCTGAATGTCCTGTCAGAGTATTTGACTATGGTAATCATGAACACACTGCATTTTGATACTTCCCGTTTGATGGAGTACAGTGCGGAGCGGGTTTGCTACATTGCCGTTGCAAAGCTGGTGAATATCTTTGTAGTGCTGACCGCCGCTTCCATTCTGGGCCGCCGCAGGCCGGAGGTGTCGTTCAAGAATACCGTTCCTCTGCTGATATGTCTGATCATCAGCGTATTGATCTGCGAGACCTTTTATCAGGCGTCCAGGCACACACAGCTGCGTTCCGGCAGCTTTGTACTGGCGCTGCTTGGACTGATCTATATCAATCTCATGATGATCATGCTCTTTGACAGTCTGACCGTCTCCGCCGTGGCAAAACGGGAGCAGGCGCTGACGAAGCAGAATTATGAATTCCATAAGAACTACTATGAGCAGCTCCAACGGGAGCACACGGAGACCCGCGCGCTCTGGCACGATATCAAGAAATATCTCCTTGCAATGGAGGCGATGGTATCGGCGGAGGATGCCGGCGCCGGGCAGGCTCTGGAAAACATTCAGGAGGCGTTTTCCGGCATTGGAAATCTGGTGGATGTAGACAATCAGGAATTGAATGTGATCCTCAGTCATTATCTGGGCAAAGCAAAAGCGGCCGGGATCCCTGTTACGCTGGCGGTTTCCGTTTCGCCCCAGTTGCCGATCTCCGCCATAGATCTGAGCGTGATCATCGGCAACACGGTGGATAATGCCATAGAAGCCTGTCTCCGCTGCGCGACAGAGGAACGATGGATGCAAATCAGCCTGAATCAGCGCAACCATGTGCTGCTCTACCACATCGAAAATTCCTGTTTGCCCGACGGTAGGAACAGGAAAGGGAATGCCCATGGATATGGCTTAAAAAACGTCGACGCCAGTGCCGGGAAGTATGGCGGGAGCGTGGAAACAGCGCAGAAAAAAGGACGCTTTACAGTGAATGTGCTGCTGAATCTGACGGAATAATACAGGCCAAAGGAAGCTGCTGCAAAATGCAGTTCCGGCAAGAATTGTTCATTGAAAAAGTTGGAAATAGCGGGAGAAGTCACAAAAATCTGTGGGTTCTCCCGCTTTAATATCAGGTCAACTCTCTGAAAAGTCTATTTTGCAACAGACCCTTTTGTTTTTCTCCATAATTCGCTTGCATTCTGTGAAACAGGATGATAAATTATATGACGAAAACGTCGATTCCCGACGCCGCGTGACGGTGCATGGATCGCGAACCAGGATTCTGTATGCAAAACAACAACAAAGGAGTTGTTTCAGATGTTAAGGGCGTTGCTTTTTATTGTGGGAGGATATCTCTCCGGCAGTATACTGTTCGCGCAGATCGTTTCGGAGAAGTGCGGCAAGCCTTCTGTCCTTCGGGACAGCAAAGACGGCAATCCGGGCGTCGCAAATGCCTT
>CAZGOQ010000068.1:0-11575 GCA_964527315.1 uncultured Oscillospiraceae bacterium
TGTAGTTGATGGCGTGGGTGTAGGAGTGGATGGCCTTGACCTCCTCCACCTCCTGAGCGCTCAAGGCAAAATGCAGTCGCTCGTCAATGGAAAATCCCTGTTTCATCAGTAGTTCACCTCCCTCATATAATAGGGCTGGCCGAGGTTGGAACTTGGACCACAGCCGTCCCGCTCATCATAGGTATAATAGTTCTTTGGCATATCCTCATAAAGATGTTCCCAGCCAATCATCGGCTCATAGTTGATGCGCGGCACTGTGGGATTTCCAAACTCCGCAACGATGGGATCCTCACTCTGGGGCCGGTCATAGGGAATTTCCGAATATTTGCCGCCGGCTGGCAGGGTGTGGTCATGCTGGAGATACAGATGCCATATTTTCCATTCGCCGTCCTCCAGCAGGAGATCCGCCTGCACCAGGCCCATCACGTTATAGGCCTCCGCAGTCTCCGGAGATTTCGCAACGGCGTGGATGCCAATGTCATAGCCAAGATAGCGGGCAGTGAGTCCGTCGTCAGCAATGTAGACCAAAGGTGTATTGAGCGCGTGCAGTTCAATGGCTCCATGGGCCAGATTGGTACTGTCCACAGCCAACTCCGGCTTCTCCGCGTGAAGTGCCTCCAGTTGATCGTAGCGATCTTTCTCATGTTTGATAACGTAATATTGGATGATCTCGTCCATGCCCACATAGAATCCCGTGTTGGAACCCAGCGAGGCTGTGCGGCGGTTCTGATTCCGGCGCACCCAGAGCCTGGAGAGTTCCTCCCGACGCTGTTCGTTGGAATAGTAGTAGGAGTGACGGCACATCAGATCCTTGATTTGCTCTTTGGCCCAGACCCGCTGGATCAGTTCGTCCCGGGAGAAGCATTCTTTCTTTTCAGGCATTTGTGTTCCTCCTCTCAAAGCCCGTAGCTGAAGGTCTCAGCAAAAGTCTCATAGGGCTCCGGCATGGGCGGCAGCTCCGTAAAGGGCCGGTCTGCGTTATAGAGTGTGCGGTTTTCCCGTTTTACATTGGGTTCCGGCAGCTGGAAGGTGGCCTTCTGGAACTCCGGAAGTTCCGGGTAGGCCTGCCATTTTTCCGACCAGTTGAAGCCGCAGGGATAGTCCACGTCATTGACCGCCAGCAGGTGCCAAATTTTCCATTCGCCGTCCTCCCGGATAAAGTCCACGCAGTACCAGCCCCATTCATAATAACTTACAGGGCCGACGGTGGTCAGTCGGGAATAGGAGCCTCGCAGGAACCACAGGCCCTTGGCGGTTTCACCATCATCGGCGATCTCAATAATGGGATTCTCAAAGGGCTTATAGGTCATCATGCCCGTGCCGTAGAGTTCCTCATCGCTGATCCCTGCTAACTGCTTGGGGAACACTTCCTTAAGCAGCTGGCTCTCAAAAGCAATCTGCTCTCCCAGAGCCTTGTAGTAGCCTGCTACAGAGTCCTTGCCCTGATAATAGCCTGTGTTGATTCCTAGGCATATATCCTCTCGCTGGGACCAAAAACGGTCATAAATCTCCGCATCCTCCTTGGTCACATAGCACGCAGCCACACGGCCAATGAGGTTCTGCACCTCCCGGCGATCCTCAAACTTCCCCAGGAGCTGTTCTGTACTGTATTGCTTTCTCATAGCTTACACCCCGCATTCTTTACACATACCAACCGTCCACATTGCCACCGTAACTCTTGCTGTTCGGCTTGACGGTTCCAATTTCATTGTGGCCCACTGAATAGGTGTTGTCGTCGTCCAGAGTCTTATATGGGACGGGCGGAGGCACCAGGTCGTGGGGGATGTGAACAATAGAATTGTCAGTGCAGAGTTCCACATCATCCGTCAGCCGGTCAGGCCCGCCCATCTTCGGAGCAGCGCCGCCGGGACCACTCTGACCGCCGGAACCACTCTGACCGCCGGGACCACCCTGACCGCCGGGACCACCCTGACCGCCGGGACCACCCTGACCGCCGGGACCACTCTGACCGCCGGGACCACCCTGACCGCCGGGACTACCCTGACTGCCAGGCGTGGCAGACATATCCGGACCGGTCATGTTCATGTTGCCGCTTTTCACCCGCAGATAGCGCTTGTGGGCCCAATTTCCAATGTCATAGGTATCGCCAAAGTCGGGAATGACCTGCTCGTGGAACCACCACCAGTGGCCGTCGTGGAACACAAAATCTGATCCATAACGCTCGTTGAGCCAGCCGCCTTCCCGGGTGGTGCCGGTCCCGCCAATGGAGCCGGTCATGGTACCGGGGGTCATGTAGAAGCTGCGGGCGGACATGCCGTCTTCGGCCACCTCGATTACGCCAGAGGAGAGCACGTGGGCCGCGCTGCGATAGGTGGAACGCGGATCATGCCCCGCATGGTGATCCGCATTGGCCATGGCGTTCCGGCTCAGCCGCCGGGCGATGCTCTTGTCATAGAAGGGGCCGTGGCCATAGGCCATCTCGTCAAAGCCTACCATCCGGCCAAATCCATGCCCCCAGGTTGTATGCTCAGACCGCAGCCAGAAGATGTTGTACTCCTCCCGGCCATAGCCGATGCCGTGAAGATAGGCATGACGGCCCTTCATCTCCTCCACCTTCTGGCTGCCAATCGCGTTGTGGATCCGCTGATGTTTGGATAGGTTACTCATATTTGTCTTGCCTCCCGTCAAATCATACGCTCATAGAAGGATTTGCCGATCTTGCCATTAGGCCCGTAGCCCTCAGACTCCACATAGGTATAGAACGGCGCTGGCATATCAAAGTACAGGGTCTCCCAGCCATAGAGTTGATCGTAGACCAGCTTTTCCACCGTGGGATTGGAAAATTCCGTTTTCATGTACACATCATTTTCAGCGTCCCGGGCAATAGGCAGTTTGGAATAGTCTTGCCCTACCTCCATGGTGTGGTCGTGTTCCTCCAGGGTGTGCCAGATTTTCCAGACGCCGTTCTCCTTCACCAGTTCCGCAAACTCCAGCCCGGCAGTGAACTGGGCACTGCAACTGCCATCAGGTCGGCCCTGGCACTCGTGGCCCACATCGTAACCCAAATACCGGGCGTACTTCCCGTCCAGGGAGATGAATACCACCGGCGTATTGGAGGCATGCCAGCTCATTAGGCCAATGCCCAGGTCCCGGCTTGTATAGGCTTTGTCCGGGTTCGCTTCCTGATAGGGCTTCATGGATTCATACAGATAGTCCTCATAATCGCTGACGTAGTGCCGTGCCACTTCGTCGAGACCCACATAAAAGCCGAAGTTATTGCCCATGGAAGCTGTCTGCCGGTGCTCCTTTTCCTGCACCCAAAGTTCATTGATTTCCCGGCGGCGTTGTCCGCCGCCCCGGTAGAAAGCGTGGCGGGACATGATGTCCTGCACGTTTTCCTTATCCCACAGTCTGACAATCATCTCGTCATCAGAAAAAGTCATGCTATTTTCCTGAAACATCGTTCTGCCTCCTCTCACCCGGTATAACCATAGCTGAATGTGTGTTCGAACGTCTCATAGGGCTCCGGCAGCCGGGGCATAGGCGTAAAGGGCCGCGTACCATGGTAATATTCCCGAACAGTGCAGGGAATATTGGGCTTCGGCATTTGAAAGGACGCCATCTCCGCAAACTCGGGAACCAGTTCAAACTGTTCCGGCTCCTCACACCAGTTGCAACCTGCCTGCCGGTCGATGTCATCCACCATCAGCAGGTGCCAGATTTTCCATGCGCCGTCTTCCTGTACGAAATCCACTGCCATCCAACCGAACTCCCAATAGCCGATGGGTCCGGAGAGCGTCAGCTTGTTATAGGAGCCGCGCACAGCCCAGATGCCCTTAGCAGTCTGGCCGTCCTCAGCAATCTCGATGATCTGTGTGTCTACAGGCTTGTAGATTACCATGCCAACACCGAAGCATTCCTCCTCGGTCTTCCCCGCCAGATGCTCTGGGAAAGCGTTCATAATGAGACGGGTGGACAGTGCCACCTCCTGACCCAGGGCCTTATAGTACCCGGACACGGCCTCGGCACCGTTATAGTAGCCATTGTTCAGCCCCAAGCAGACATCTGCCCGTTTGGCCCAGAAGTTTTCATAGATTTTATGATGTTGTTGCACTACATAGGCATGGGACAGACGACCCATGACATTTTTGATCTCCCGGCGCCACTCCCAGCGGTCCAGAAGTTCATCCGGCGTAAATTGCTTCATCGCGTTTCCTCCTTAGCTTTCACAATTCGATCCGCAGAGAATCGTCCCCTGATTCATCACAAAATCCGGTTTTTCCAATTGTTTGAAATCCTCAGACAGTTTACCCTTGACTGCAATCAGGTTTGCCTGATACCCGGCTTTCAGCAGGCCGTGATCCGGGACGCCGCAGGCCAGTGCACCGTTCCGGGTGCCGCAGAGGATGGCTTCCTGCATGCTGAGACCCAAGGCGGTCAAATGACGGAACTCCGCCACCGGGATTCCAAACTTTTTTGGGCCGTGGCCGCCAAAGCCCAGAAATGTATCACTGCCAACATTAATTCTGCCGCCCTTTTTGTGAAAGCGCTTCAGATTGTCGTAGAGATAGTTCCGGGCGGTCTCATCGACCCGGGGCGTTCCGCTTTCCGGGTCAGGGCCTGCGCTGCTGGCGGCCACGATGGTGGAAGTCATGGAAATGCCCCGTGCAACCATAACGTCCAGCAGTTCGTCCGGAATATGATCCTTGGGCGTATGGCCTGCCTCCCGAATTCCGTTGGCTACAATTTTCTCCAGGTCTTTCGCTTTGTAAATATGAGCCGAAGTCCACATACCGAGTTCATCGGCCGTTTGGGATATGGCGGAGATAAACTCCGCTGGGATCTCGCTCCCTTTTGGACCCATTCCCCCATCGGAAATGCCGATTTTTACACCATGGGTACCATTTGCATGCTGATAGCGAACTGCGTCGGCGGATTCTTGCGGCGTGGCAACTTCGATGCCCCACTTCGGGGACGGCCCGCCAAAGCTGGGACCCATACCATAGCCGCCATCTACGTCAATGTACCGCCCAGCTGTATAGACCTTGGCATACTTCGCTCCCTGGAGACTGGCAAGCCACTTCATATAAGGCTCCAGGGGCAGGGAATTGACTGCGCCCATGTCCTTGAGCATACAGACGCCTTTTTCGGTGATTTGCCGCATGGCCGTATCGTCAAAGGATCCTTCATCGGTCAGCGCTGCACTTACATGTATATGCGCATCCACGAATGCGGGCAGTAGCGTGTAGCCCGTCAGGTCAATGACCTCCGCTTTCGCAGGGAGCGTGTCTTCGCGGTCTACCCGAAGGATCATCCCGCCGGACACCAGGAGATTTGCCGGCTCATAATAGGTTTCTCCGTCCAGGAGCGTTGCGCCTCGAATATAGTACTGCATATGGTTTCTCTCCTTTCCGCCCTCCCCATCAATAGTCAATGTACTCGGGCGTATAATCCTGATACTTCGCCACCAGCGCGTCCCAGTTTTTCGGAAGCTGGAGTTTCACACAGGCGGGGCCACCGTGGTCGCCGCCACCGGCAAAGGCCATGTTAAAGCTTCTGCCGTTGACGATTACCAGCATATGATCCGTGTTCCAGAATCGACGGCTGGAGTAGCCGGGGCCTTCGGCAAACATGGAACCGTTGGGCTCATGGTTGTTGAATTTCGTGTTCTGCTCGCTGGGGATACGGTTGTACTCCATTACATACTCCATAATCTTTTCCTTTGTATAGCCCAATTCATCCAAAGCTTTGGCAATATCGGGGTTCAACATGAACAGGCACCCACAGTCCCAGCCAGTGGCTTTCACAGCACACATCTCCCTTAAAATCTCTTTGGGGCCGCGTGCACCTAGAATCTGGGGTTCTGAGGGCCAGAAGAGCGTCAGCGCGCTGTCTTCCGGCAGAAGGCCGTAACGGACGTGGAGCGGTTCCCAGGGACTTGTTTCCTGATCCTCGCCAATGCAGACGCCAAAGCGGTTCATATTGCCAATGCCAGACATATCCTCGGTCTGGAGCCGGACACCAGAGATATTCATGACCAGATAGGCAATGGCTCTGGGAATCGCGGAATTGGCCTTATGGTAAGGACTCAGGCATCCTGCGCCGGAGTAGATGCCCATCTGCTTCGCGGCAGGACCGGTGACAATGGACATGGGCATCCAGCTGGCCACGCTGCAGGTCCAGCCTTCAATATGGATGTTCGCTGCCAGCATGCCCTGAACCGCTGCAATCAGCACCGGCATATGAATGGGCAGACAACCTGCCATCACCGCGTTAATGGCGATCTTTTCCACCGTGGCCTGGCCCAGCATGGGCGGCAGTTCACCTACCACATAATTTGCGGGCAAGTCGGTGCCGGCCATCATCTCGTCCACGGCATCCCGGGTTGGCGGCACGATGGGCGTGCCGTTGGTCCAGCCGTTGCGATAGAATACCCGGTTGAGTTCCTCCAGAGTCCCATCAAAGGTCATATTCGCATAGTTGGGAAGCGGTGTAGGCTGTTTCTCCTCGGTCGTCAGGGGTGTTAGCAGACCACCCAAAATGGCGTCCAGCTTCTTTTCAAATTCGGGCTTCATGGCCAGATAGATCCCGTTCTCCACACTGTCCATACCAGTTCCAGCGGGTTGGGAGGCGCCGGTGGCGTCAATCTCAATGATTCGCAGGCCAGGCACTGCCCTGGCGGATGCACCGCGGTATGCGGAGTTCATAAACGCCGGTTCCGATAGGCCCACGCAGGGAACACCCAGTTTTTCTATGTGTGCGACGTTATACATCAAATACATGGCACAGGAGCCCGCATCGCCCATACCGGCAATGACACCGTCCACGCCGGAGAGAAACTCCTTAACCTGAGCGTCGCCCTCAGGGTCGTTAATGAGTTCGGTGGTATCCTTGGCGTACTGGAAGAACTTGAATTTCGTATTGGGATAGTGCTCCTCAATAACCTTTGCCAGTGCCTTCATAATCTCGGGAGTCTGATCTTTGAAATGAGAATAGATGCCGATGGTTTTCCCATCCAGGGTGCTGAGCCGGGGAGACAATCCCCTGGGGTCAGCACAGCTGGAACTGGCCCAGGGGCTCAAAACCGTGTATTTCATGTGATCCAATCCTTTCTTTGCGAAATGAGCATTTAGTTTTTGGAAAAATTCCAATTTTAGTGTATCGCAGATTCCTTTCTTTGTCAACAATAAAATAGAATTATTCTAAAATATATTTTAAAAAACGTCGGAACAGAAATCACTCTGTTCCGACGTCTGTCATTCCTGATATGGAATTCTATTTAAAACTTTTCAGGGCATGCAGCAAAATCCGCACATGCAGCAGCGTCTTCTCCTGCAGATCAAAGCTACCGCCCTGCATACACCAGTCATAAGCCACACCGCGCATGATGACGAACATCATGTCGCACATCTGCTCTGCAGTAAAATCTGATGTAAATTCGCCCTGTTCCTGTCCAGCCCGAAAGACATTGGTAACAATATCAAACATGGGCTTATGTCTGGAGTACTGTGTATTCTTTACGTTTGGGGTCATCAGCAGACTCAGATCCGCCACGCCGGTATCGGTGTTCAGCTTGCAATAATGCTTTGTAAAGGAATACAGGCGTTCTTTGGCAGTGACTCCATCCAGATCATCCATCGTCTGCACTGCGAACATTCGATCCGGATTATTATCCGCCTCTGCAAGCATTTCGCTAAAGCTGCCGAAGCAGTTGTAAAAAGATCCCACAGACACTCCAGCCGCATCGCAGACTTCCTTGACGGTCAAACTGTTAAACCCGTTCTGCATGGAAAGCTGCTGGGCAGCGGAAATAATCTTCTCCTTTGTAATCTCAAATTTTTTTGTTCTTTTCTTCTCGGCTTGCGCCATCAATACCACTCGCTTCCAAAAATTCAACTCTTTTTTTAGAATATCACATTTCCTCCCACAAGTAAAGTGATTCTTAAAATTTTAATTTTTATTCCAAAAAACCATTGACATTCTAATTTATAGTCAGTAATATAGAATTATCAAAAAAGAGAATGAATTCTAATTTTTAGGGAGGATGAGTTTTATGAAAAAAGTATTTGCTTTCCTGCTCGCATTGGCAATGCTTCTTTCCGTTTCGGCAGGCTGTGGCAGCACAGGCTCCAGCGTAGAAAGATCTACGTCAGAGGAGCAGAGTTCCACATCCGTGGGCGAACAGGGGATGACAGATGAACTGGAACTCTCTGAGGTTCCTGCCGAATCTTCTCCGGAACTGGCGGAAGGTTCCAATGCGGAAGCGGAACCTACGCGTTCCCCGGTTTATGAAGAGGTCTCCCTTCCCATCACCACCGACGACGTGACCCTGACCCTTTGGTATACTACGCCGCCCATGCTCTACGATTTCATTGCCGACCTCTCTGAACTGTATGTCTACAATGTTCTGACGGAGCGTACCGGCGTGAAGTTTGCCTTTGATGAGGTTTCCATCTTTACTGCTGCAGAGAAGTTCGGCCTGATGATCGCCAGCCAGGACTACACCGATATTCTTGTGAACTCCACTACCAATTTCGCTTCCTACGGCGGTCTGGACTGGGCCGTTAACGAGGATATTATTGTCCCCCTGAACGACAAGCTGGATATGGCTCCTGCCTATGCACAACTCATGCATGACAGCGGCTATGAAAAGGACTTTTATACGGATTCAGGTAATCTCTGTGGATTTTACCAGGTGGCGGAAAACGATCCGCTGGTCTCCAATGGCTATCTGATCCGTCAAGATTTTCTGGACGGTCTCGGTCTGGACATTCCCATTACTTTTGACCAGGTCGAGGACACTTTGACCCAAATCGTAAACAATTATGACGTGGAAATGGGCATCTACATCAATGAGTACGGCGGTGGCCCCTCTGAGGGTCTCGGCATCAGTGTCTTCAATCCTTTGGGCGAAGCGGTTTTCTCCCAGACGGACGGAAAGGTGCGTCTGGGCATCTATGATGACAGCCTCAGGACATATCTCGAATATATGTCCAGATGGTACGAGAAGGGGATCATCTATTCTGATTACTACTCCCTGCACTACACTCAAGGCGATGCCGAGACCAAAATGATGTCTGGCGCCTGCGCCATGAGCGCCGGCGACTATGACCGCCTGCACGTCTACCGCGAGGCCTCTGATAACCCTGATTACCGGCTTGTCGGCGCACTGGCTCCCGTATTGGAGGAGGGCGAAATCAACCATCTGGCCCAGGACGAAGCCTATGTTAACACCAGTATGTCCTGGCTCATCACCACCGGCTGCGAGGACGCAGAGGTCGAGACGGCCATTAAGCTGTGCAACTACTTCTACACCGACGAAGGTTCCCTGTTGCTCAACTACGGCACCGAGGGGTACACCTTCGAGTATGAGGACGAGGACAAGCCTGTCTTGACGGATCTGGTGGTCCACAATCCCAATGGCATTGCCATGAATTTCGCTTTGAGTATCTACGTGATCCAGTCTGGCCCCATGCGCAAGGACTTTGACCGCCAGTATGTAGATCTTCAGGAGGGGGAAGAGGAGACTCTCCGGTACTGGACCGACAACCAGAGTCGGGATGGGAATCTTCCCACTTCTCTGTCCCTGACCGTAGACGAGTCCAGCAAGTATTCCTCTATCATGAGCGACGTGCTGGTTTACGCTCTGGAGAGCATCAACCGGTTCATTACCGGAGAGTTGAATCTGGAAGATGACTTTGACAACTACATGTCTACAATGCAAAGCATGGGCGTTGAGGATGCCATTGCCATCTATCAGGCGGCGTTGGATCGTTACAACGATCGATAATCCCCACATCGTTTTCATCGCAAAGTGCTGCCGGTTATCCGACAGCACTTTGTAAAGCCACGATATCAAAACCATAGGAAGGATGATTCAATTGACAGCATTGGAACTCACCAAAGCGCTCCAACAGTATGATATGCAAAAGCGCAATCTAAAGCCCTCCCGCTACGAGGTATTGCGTGACTTCCGGGGCCTTCTGCCTGACGCCTATCCGGAGATGCCTGCTCCCGGAGAAGGCGGCGGCCCCGGTGATCCTGGCGGCGGCCCCGGTGATTTTGGCGGTGGCCCCGGTGGCCCCCCGCGGATGGACGCACCGATCAACAAGATTATGCTGGCCCTGTTAGCCGGTGAAGCGGTGGACAATGAGACCATGGTCAAGGTGCTGGGCTTCTCCTATGACGAATTACAAAAGACCATGAAGGAAAACGACCCAGTGAAGAAGCCAATTCCCAAGGGTCTGGTGCTGATGACGTTCGATGATTCCACTCGCGACCACTACGAGGTGGCCTGCCCGGTGCTGGAAAAATATGGCGGTAAGGCTGTGCTGTTTACTACCGAGATGACGCACCCCATGGGCGGCGGCCGGGGCTTTGAGGACAAATCCCGGTTCATGACCTGGGAGCAGATTAAAGAACTCTCCGACCGGGGGCATGAGATTGCCAATCACTCCTGGCATCATCCTGTCACTCTGTATACCCAATCCGACGAGGCAATTTTAGAAGAGATCCGCGGCATCGACCGACGCTGCGCCGAGTATGGCATTCCCAAGCCTGTTACCTTTGGCTATCCTGGAGGCGGCTGCACACGGCACATGGAACAGTTGCTCCGGGCTGAGGGCTACCGCTGGGGCCGGGGCGAGTTGACGGGCGCTGAAAAGCGGCTTCTGGGTTCAGTTCCCTATGATCCCCGTCTGGACTCCCCCATGATCGTGCCCAATGTAATGCCATCCTCCACCGCCCATGTCAAGGAGCTCCTCGACGCCACAGAAGGCGGCAAGGTACTGTTGATGGTCCATCATGAGGTAGTCGGCAGCGGTATGCCGATGCCGGTTCCCTATGAGGAGTTGATTCAGGCAATTTATGATAGCGGTGGCCAATGCATCACGTTCCGGGATCTGGAGGAATATATAGACCCGGAGAGAGCCTACGCCTATACGCACTGAGGAACCTCTGATCTTATCTATGCTACCATATTGGTTCCAGATATGATACAATGGCCCCATCAGGATGGTAGTTCGGCATGAATTGCCACATCAGAGTAGACGTAGGCAGCGGGCTAGTACATACCATGACCGTCGGCGTACCGCTTGAAACAATCAGCATCGGCACAGGAGAAACTGCCGAGTCAGACATCCGCCCCACCCATGGGAAAAGACATGGGTGGGGTTTGCGCTACGGATTGCGGTTACAAAGAATTAGTTCTTGAAGTTACACAACTCCATGGGGCCTGAAAAAATTTAAAAACTTTCATAGAGCGTTTGCCAAAGAAAAACTGCCATATACATGATAAGCCAACCCCTCGCTATCTTGAAATTGCTCTGCTGATACCCCTCGAAACCATAGGCTGTGCCAAGGCTGTACTGACCGTAGGAGAAGTACATGGTCACGGTGTAGCCGGGGTTCATGCTCTGCGCTTCAGCGGCGAACTGTTCCGCTCCGCTGGCGATCTCGTCTGCACTGAGGGACTTCCACCATGCTTTGAACTTGTCCATGCTCAAATCGCCGTTGTATGTAGCGGTAAAAATCTTCTCGGAGCCGTAGTTGGTGACGGGCTTCTCCTTGACCGTCCACACTGATGTGAAGTCGCTGGATTCTATGGACTTGTCCT
>CAZGOQ010000069.1:0-11422 GCA_964527315.1 uncultured Oscillospiraceae bacterium
CAGCGGAACTCTTAAATACTACCACGCGCTCTTCCGTTTGTCAAGAAATTTTTTCAAACTTTTTGATGTATTTCCTGAAAACCACATTATATTAACATTCCGCCGAAAAAATGTCAAGGAAGATTTTTAAAGGTTTCACCCGATTACTTCCTCCGCAGAACTTCCGTAGAAAAATTCACCAACAACCCTGGACGCTTCCTTTAAATCATACACATAATACCATATTCCATCACTGCGCTTTCCTCCCCATGCAGTAACGGAATCTCCCGGCAGCGAAAGACTGATTGTCTCAATGCCGTCCCTCAGGGACAGCACCTGTTTTCCCAAATTCATCATCGTCATCAAACTGACATTGGTCCGGCACATTTTTACACCATCCAGAATCAATTCCGGCAGCTGTGCCCGCGGCACATTGCTGAGATTTTTCAACAACGCCGATACGACCTGTCTTTGGCGCGCCGTCCGCTTCTCGTCACTGTCGATGGATCGAATCCGGCTATAGCGGAGCGCCTGCTGACCGTCCAGTTTGATCCTGCCCAGATACGGCTGCTTCAGTCCGAGATAATTCCATTCCTTTTGAGTCAACTGCAGTTCCACGCCGCCCATCAAATCCACGATTTTCGCCATTTGTGTAAAATTGATGGACGCGTATCCGTCCACTTCGATACCAAAGTTTTGCTGGATGGTTTTCATTGCCAACTCCGGGCCGCCCTTTGCATAGGCATGACCCAGTTTGGTCTGCTTGCCGGTTTCCGGAAGCGTCACCAGCGTATCTCTTGCCAGCGAACAAAGCCGAACCACGCCATCGTCTGAAAGAGCGCACAGCAATACACAGTCTGATCGCCCATCATCGCCTTCGTCCTGATCAATTCCAAATATCACATAAACCGCCGGTTTTTCCTGTGGTTCCGTTTTTTCCTGTTCCGACGCCTGTTCGGTTCCTTCGTTTTCTGTTTCCGCCATGGTTTGCTGGATCCTCTGTTTTTGAAAAATCCGCTCCACAGAAAGTTCAACGGCAAATATCAGCGTCAGTCCCAGCAGGACCGCTGCAAGTACCTTTTTTTTCATACCAATCTATCCTTTTTGTGTTTGTCTCCAGTATGTCCATTTTCATTGCAAACATACAAAAAGTCCTGTGCAAATTTATATATTCATATGAAAAGTGTCCCGATACTGGCCTACAGCACCAGTACCGGGACGCATATTTCATTATCCCAAAATCATCCGGTCATTGGTAAAATCCTCGCCGCCGGAAGCATTGTTGAATTTCTCAAGCAAGTCCTCCACTGTCAGTTTTTTCTTCTCCTCTCCGGAAATATCCAAAATGATTTTTCCATCCTTCATCATAATCAGCCGATTGCCATGGGCAATGGCGTCCTTCATATTATGGGTGATCATCAGCGTTGTCAGTTGATCACGGGACACGATTTTTTCTGTCGCTTCCAAAACCTTTGCCGCCGTTTTCGGATCCAGTGCCGCCGTATGTTCGTCCAGCAACAACAGCTTGGGCCGAACCAGACTGGCCATCAACAGCGTCAGCGCCTGACGCTGGCCGCCGGACAGTAGCCCAACCCGGGAGGTCAGCCGATCTTCCAATCCCAAATCAAGGATTTTCAGCAGTTCTTTATATTCCTCCCGCTCTTCCTTTGTGATCCCGGAACGAAGTGTTCTCCGCTTGCCCCGGCGTTTCGCCAGCGCAAGGTTTTCCTCGATCTGCATAGTCGCTGCGGTGCCGGTCATAGGATCCTGGAATACCCGGCCAATATATTTTGCCCGCTTATGTTCCGGAAGTTTCGTCACATCCACGCCGTCAATAAGGATACTACCGGAGTCCACGGAAAACACGCCAGCCACCGCATTGAGCATCGTGGATTTCCCTGCGCCGTTACCGCCAATGACGGTGCAGAATTCCCCATCCTTTAAATGAAGACTCAAGCCATTGAGCGCAACTTTTTCATTGACGGTTCCGGCGTTAAAGATCTTGACAATATTTTCGATTTTAAGCATGCTCGCCGTCCCCCTTCGCAGCTTTGCCGTGAGCGGCAAAATATTTCCCCTTTAAATAGGGAACCGCCAGGAACAACGCCACCACCAGTGCCGTCAGCAGTTTCAGATCATCTGTGGAAAGGCCCAGCCGCAGCACAAATTGAATCACAATATAGTAAATCACTGCACCGATAATGGCTGCTAGCAGTTTCAGCGCAAAATTTCGGAACAGTTTATCAAAGACAACCTCACCGATGATAACAGCCGCCAGACCGATCACAATGGCGCCGCGGCCCATATTGATGTCCGAAAATCCCTGATACTGACCCAGCAGCGCGCCGGCCAGGGCCACAAGGCCGTTAGAGATCATCAGGCCCAGCACTTTGGCAACATTGGTGTTGATTCCCTGCGCCCGGGCCATGTTCGAATTGGCGCCGGTGGCCCTGAGAGAACAGCCGATTTCCGTTCCGAAAAACCAGTATAGCAGCAAAATGACAACCGCACAGAAAATCACCAAAATCAGGAGCGGATTATTCAGCCCTGTGTTGCGGACAAAGCGGGCAGATATCAACAGGTTGTATTTATCCACAGAAACCGGAAGGTTTGCCTTGCCGCCGCCGGTACCGGCTCCCATAATTCGAAGATTTACGGAATAGAGCGCCAGCTGTGTCAAAATGCCGGACAAAATTGCCGGGATTCCACAGGCTGTGTGAAATATACCGGTGACAAAACCAGCCAGCATCCCCGCCAGAACCGCGCAAAGAATCGCCGCCCAGGCCGGTACGCCATTTAATGTCAGAATCACGCAGACTGCGCCGCCGGTGCCCAAAGAGCCATCCACCGTCAGATCCGCAATGTCCAAAATGCGGTATGTAATATAAACGCCGATGGCCATAATGCCCCAGATCATGCCTTGGGCGATTGCCCCGGGCATGGCATTCAGCAGACCGGATAGAAAATCCATAGGAAACCCCCTCCAAGAAAGAACTTATAAATATGTTGTTATTATACTATAGCAAAAAGCAGCGGAAAAAGGAAGCCCTTTTTCCGCTGCATGATCTCAAAATTACTCAGTGGCAATAGCCTCATAGTCATCGGGGATGGTGATATTCAATGTAGCGGCATTGGCCTCATTATATTTTTTCGTAACCTGAGGCGGATACTCCACAGGCATGGTGGAAACATCCGCGCCGTTGACTAGGATCTCATATGCCATTTCACCCGTCTTATAGCCAATTTCATAATAGCTGGGAGACAGGGTCGCAATGCCGCAGCCGGCGCAGATGCCCTCCTCACCGGTCACCACAGGCACACCGGCAGGGAGCACAATATTGGCGATTGCTTCGGTGTTGGACGCGGCAGTGTTATCAGTGGGAATAAAAATCACATCGCAGGAATCGCAGGCAGACTGAGTAACAGAGGCAACATCGTTGGTGTCAGTAAAGGCATAACGCTTGACATCATAGCCCTCGTCCTTCAGATAGCCCTCGATCACATCACACTGATAGACGGAGTTGGTCTCTGCGGAGCAATACAGCAGGCCTACTTTCTTGGCGTCGGGAAACAGTTCCTTGATCATGGCAGCCTGTTCGTCCAGCGGCGCCAGATCGGAAGTGCCGGACACATTGGTGCCCACTGTGCCGTTCCAGTTTTCAATCTCCAGAGCGGACGCATAGTCCGTAACAGAGGTACCCAGCACAGGGATCTCAGAAGTCGCGGCAGCAGCGGCCTGCAAAGGCGCCGTGGCGTTGGCCAGAATCAGATCCACATTGCTGGAAACAAAGCCGTTGATAATGGTCGCGCAGTTGGCGGTCTCGCCGGAAGCGTTCTGCTCGTCAAATTGAACGCTGTCGCCCAGCTTTTCCGTAAGATAGTCTTTAAAGCCCTGTGTCGCAGCGTCCAGCGCTTCATGCTGCACCAGCTGGCAGATACCGATGGTGTAGGTATCGCCGGAAGCCGTTTCCCCGGCAGACGTTTCGGACCCGGCAGATGGCTCAGAATTTGCCGCAGTAGATGCAGCAGACTCAGAGGATGTGCCGCAGGCGGCCATTGCCGCCAGCAGGCAAGCCGCCAGCAGCAGCGCAAGAATTTTTTTCATGCTTTTCATAATAAACCTCCATAATGATCTGAACCATGGCTCAGACACTTTAATGAATTACATCATAGAATTATACAACGGAATTCCGAATTGTCAACATTTTTTTCGCATCATTCCTGTCTTTCTGTTTCTATTGGAGCATCAGCGCCACCGGGCAGTGATCCGAACCGTATATTTCGCTCAAAATCTGCGCGTCAGTCACCCTCTCCCGGAGTCGGTCGGATAGTAGCCAATAGTCGATGCGCCATCCGGCGTTGTTCTCCCGGGCATGGAACCGGTAACTCCACCAGCTGTAGGCTCCCGTTGTCTCCGGATAGAGATACCGGAAACTGTCTGTAAAACCGCTTTCCAGCAGTTGCTCGATCTTTCCCCGCTCCTGATCGGAAAATCCGGCCTTTCCCCGATTCGGGCCGGGATTCTTCAAATCAATATCCCAGCGCGCCACATTGAGATCCCCGCAGACCAGCAGCGGCTTTTCCCGATCCAATTCCATGAGATAAGCCCGAAAGGCATCCTCCCAGACCATCCGATGTTCAATTCGTTTCAGTCCGTCCTGGGCGTTGGGCGTATAGCAGGTCACCACAAAATGATCCGGATATTCCAGTGTAATCAGCCGACCCTCAGTATCCAGTTCCGGTAAGCCCATGCCATAGCGGACCTGGAGCGGCTCCTCTTTTGTAAAGATCGCCGTACCGGAATAGCCCTTTTTCTCCGCATAGTTCCAGAACTGGTGATAGCCAGGCAGTTCCAATTCCACCTGTCCCTCCTGCAGCTTCGTCTCCTGCAGACAAAATACGTCAGCCTCTGCGGATTGGAAAAAATCCATAAAGCCTTTTCCCAAACACGCCCGAAGCCCGTTGACATTCCATGAAATCAGCTTCATTTTTTCTCCTCCTTTGCCGCCATCCACTTTGCCAGTGCGTCCGCCATGGCAGTATTGCCGCCTCCTGTGTCCTGATTTTTTAGATATTTCTGCACATCCCGCTTGTTGGCCCCAGCGGAACTGCGTCGTTTTTTGAAATCCGACAGTTTTTCCCGATAGCCGCAGGCACAGGCAAACATCTGCTTTTCCCCTTCGCCCCGCAGTTCCATTTTCTTATGGCAGTTGGGGCACCGGGCGTTGGTCATCTGTGTGACGCTTCTCCGATAGCCGCACTCCCGGTCCGGGCATACCAGCATCTCTCCCCGCTTTCCTTTGACCTTCAGCAGATATTTTCCGCAGTCCGGGCAGGGCGTCCTGGTCTGGTTGTCATGGCGATAGGTCTTGTCGCTGGCTTTGACTTCTGTCACCAATTGCGTCGCATAGTCTCGCATTTTTTTCACAAAGTCCGTGTCCTTTGCCGTTCCCTTGGCAATGGCCGCCAACTGATCCTCCCAACGGGCCGTCAGTTCCGCAGAGCGCAATTCCTCCGGCGCCAGTTCGATCAGCTGGACGCCCTTGGAGGTAGGGACCAGTTCCTTCCCCCGTCGTTCCACATAAAAGGTAGAAAACAGTTTTTCAATGATATCCGCCCGGGTGGCAGGGGTGCCGAGTCCGGAGGTTTCCTCCAGAATTTTGGACAGATTCCTGTCGCTGACCTGAGCGGCAGGATGCTCCATGGCGGACAGCAGCGTCGCCTCGGTATTCCGGGTCGGCGGTGATGTGTTGCCGGGCTTCAGACCAGCGGACAGCACCGGAAGTTTCTGTCCCTGCTGAAGTTCCGGCAGGTTCTGCTCCTGCTCATCTCCATCCTCTTCCTCCAGTTCAAAGGACTTGTTATAGGCCTCTTTCCAGCCTTGGTGAATTACCCGCTTTCCCCGGGCGGTAAAGGTTTCACCGCCGATGGTCATGGTCAGCTTCACTTCTTCATATTCATATGGCTCCATGAGCACCGCCAGAAACCGACGCACTACCAGATCATAGATATTCCGCTCCGAACCGCTGAGATTATAAAGTTCCGGCTGTTCCTCTGTGGGAAGAATGGCATGGTGATCTGTCACCCTGGCATTGTTCACCAGATATTTGGTTTGAAGGGGTCTATTCCGGTAAAGGCTCTGAGCCAGCGGCTTATATTCATCTACCATACAGCTTTTCAGCCGCTCCGGCAGCGTCGACGCCACATCATCGGAGATATACCGGGAATCCGTTCGAGGGTATGTCAGCAACTTATGCCGTTCATAGAGGGTCTGCATCAGAGAAAGGGTCTCCTTGGCGGAATAGGCGTACTTTTTATTGGCGTCCCGCTGCAGTTCCGTCAGATCATAGGCCGCCGGGGGCGGTGTAAATTTTCGCTGTTTCTCCACACTGGTCAAAACCGCCGTTTGCCCCTCGATTTTTTTCAAAATCACTTCCGCTTTCTCCCGGTCAAAGGTACGGGCATTTTTTCCTTCCTCCCGCCATGTGGCGGTAAAGTCCGGGAGCTTAGCCGTGATCCCCCAGAACTCTCTGGGCGTAAACTTCTTGATTTCCTCCTCCCGGCGGACAATCAGCGCCAGCGTCGGCGTCTGGACCCGTCCCGCAGAAAGCTGGGCATTATATTTACAGGTCAGGGCGCGGGTCACATTCAGGCCCACCAGCCAGTCCGCTTCGCTTCTTGCCTGCGCGGAGCGGAATAAATTGTCGTATTCCGCTGCCGGCCGGAGATGGGCAAAGCCATCTTTAATGGCTTTATCGGTCTGTGAGGAGATCCACAGCCGCTTGGCTGGGCCTTTCCATCCGGCCTTTTGCATAATCCATCGGGCCACCAGTTCCCCTTCCCGGCCCGCGTCGGTGGCGATGACCAGTTCTCCCACATCGTTCCGCTTCATCAGTCCGGAAACCACCTGATACTGCTTTCTCGACTCCGGGATCACCACCAGTTTCATCTTCTGGGGCAGCATAGGGAGCGTCTGCATATCCCATTTTTCATAAATTTTATCATAGGCGTCCGGATCTGCCAGCGTGACAAGATGGCCCAAAGCCCAAGTGACAATATATTTGTCCCCCTCCAGAAACCCACTGCCGCCTCCCCTGCACCCCAAAACCCGGGCCAGTTCCTTGCCCACGGAGGGTTTTTCCGCCAGAACCAATGTCTTTGACATACCGCTCATCTCTCCTCTTTGCATATTTCTTTCTGTTGATCGCGGTTTTCGTCATTATATCAAAATCCCTGCCGAAACGCAAATCGCTCTCAGCAGGGATCTTCCTATGGAACCTCTGATTTAAGAGGGCTGGCGCTCTGACGCAGAAGTTTTGTTCCGCAAACGCCGAAAAAGCGCAGGAAAACTTCGTGTATTTCAAATTTTTGATGCGAATAGTCAGAGCAAAAGAACCAGTCGGCGTCGAAGCACGATTCAATCAGAGGTTTTCTATATTACAATCTGGCCGTCCAGCACCTTCAGAGCTGTCTGCACCATCTTTGTGCCGGTATTCATACTGTACTTTTGCAGAAAGCGGTGCGCCTCCTCCTCAGTCATATGATTCCGGGTCATCAGCAGCGCTTTGGCCTGTTCGATCAGCGCCTTGTCCTCCTCCCGGCGGCTGGGGACCGGAGCGTCGCTTTCCCCGCCCATTTCCAGCAGCATCCGAATCGTGTCGATCAGCTCGGACCGCTGCACCGGCGCAAGAATCTTCATAATCTCCTCCTGTCGACAGTACTCCAGCTGTGCCTCCGTTGCCAATACAACCAGAGAAAAATTTTTTGGAAGAGATTGAAACAGCGTTTCCGCCGTCATATCCGCCAGCTTATATCCGCAGAGGATCACCCCTTTGTTCATCCTCCCGCACCATCGGAGCACTTCCGCCCCGCTGGCGCAGGCTGCGGAAACACGGATCCCGGTGGTGTCAAAAATTTCCGTCATCCTTTGCCTGGTCTTTTTACCGGCAAAGGCTACCAGAATGTGGTTCATCTCGAAAGACTCCTCTCAATCGAGATTTTGGGTTGTCAATAGCGCACTAAGTACCGGTCAACTTCCCACTGGCTGATACTGGTGCGGTATTCCTCCCACTCCCGCTTTTTCCCGGTGAGATAGGCGGAAGCCGCATGCTCTCCCAAGGTTTCCAGCACCAGAGGATCCTGCTCCATGGCGTCAATGGCCTCTTTTAGGTTGGCGGGCAGAGACTGAATCCCCGCTTCGTCCCGTTCCTGCTGGCACATGGCAAAGATGTTTGCCCTGATTTCCTCCGGCGGCGTCAGATTTCTGCGAATGCCGTCCAGACCTGCCCGCAGGCAGACCGCCAGCGCCAGATAGGGGTTGCAGCTGGGATCGGGGCACCGCAGTTCTACCCGGGTAGAATTTCCTCTGGCAGAGGGAATTCGGATCAGCGCAGAACGGTTGCTGGCAGACCACGCCACATAGCAGGGTGCTTCATAACCCGGCACCAGACGCTTATAGCTGTTGACCAGCGGATTGAGCACCGCCGCCATACTGGGCACATGTTCCATCAGGCCGGCAATAAAGCTGTAGGCTGCCCTGCTCAAGCCCCTGGGGTCGTTTTCATCATAAAAGGCGTTTTTTCCATTCTTGAACAAACTCATATTGATGTGCATTCCGGATCCGTTGATGCCGTAGATGGGCTTTGGCATAAAGGTTGCGTGAAGCCCGTTCCGGGCCGCATAGGTTTTTACCGTCAGTTTCAAGGTTTCGATCCGGTCCGCCGCCGTCATGGCGTCGGCATATTTAAAATCCACCTCATGCTGACCCTGGGCTACCTCATGATGGCTGGCTTCAATCTCAAACCCCATGGATTCCAGCGCCAGGCACACATCCCGGCGTACCGTTTCCCCATGGTCAATGGGACTCAGGTCAAAATATCCCGCGTCATCCTGCGGAACTACCGTGGGATTTCCCTTTTCGTCGGTTTCAAACAGGAAGAACTCACACTCCGGCCCTACATTAAATGTATATCCCTCCGCCGCTGCATCCTCGACGGCACGCTGAAGCACATTTCTCGGATCTCCCACAAAGGGCGTCCCATCGGGGTTGTATACAGAGCAGAGCAGCCGGGCCACTTTCCCGTTCATGGGCCGCCAAGGCATCACAGCGAAGGTGTCAAGATCCGGCTTCAGATACTGATCCGATTCGTCGATCCGGACAAATCCCTCGATGGAACTGCCGTCAATCATAATCTGGCCATCCACCACCTTTTTGATCTGCGAAGCCGTAACCGCAACATTTTTCAGCATCCCGAAAATATCGGAAAATTGAAGCCGGATGAACTTGACGTCTTCTTCTTCCACCATGCGAATGATATCCTGAGGTGAATTTTTAGCCATAAGAAGCGCCTTCCTTTCTAACGCAAAAATCAACGGCCCGCAGAGTTCGCGGGCCGTCTCTGCCGATAAAAGTATTATACCGGCTTTCTACACATATGTCAACGCATTTTTGAAAGTAAGATGATTTTTTCTTGCAAAAAGCATTATCATATTCATTTGTTTCAGGTTTAATTTCTTTATTTTTGCATTTTATGATTTAATTCATTCGTTTTGTACCTTGGGAATCTCCACAGGATATTTCCCGGTAAAACACCCATGGCAGAAGTCGCCCCGGATCAGCGGCACCAGCTGCCGAAGATGATCAACATACAAATAGTCCAGCGAGTCCGCGCCAATATGTTTTCTGATTTGTTCCAGATTCATTTGGCAGGCAATCAGATGCGCCTTGTCTGGCACATCTGTCCCAAAATAGCAGGGGGAAATAAAGGGCGGCGAAGAAATTTTTACATGAACCTCCTTTGCCCCCGCTTCCCGCAGCAGATTGGTAATCAGATTGGACGTCGTGCCCCGGACGATAGAATCGTCAATCATGATGACCCGTTTTCCCTCGATTTGACTGCGCATGGGGCTGAGTTTCAGTTTGACCGCCGTCTCCCGTGAGGACTGTTCCGGCTGGATAAAGGTTCTGCCGATATAGCGGTTTTTCAAAAATCCCTCCGCCACCGGGATGCCGCTCTCCTGACAGTAGCCCAATGCGGCGTCCAGTCCGGAATCCGGCACGCCGATGACCACATCGGCTTTCACCGGGTTTTGTCTCGCCAGCAGGCGTCCCGCTTCCAGCCGGGCCTCGTGTACTCCCTGTCCATCAATGACGCTATCCGGCCGAGCAAAATAAATATATTCAAAAATGCAAATGTGACCCTTCCCAATACAGTTTTCCCGCATAGAGATCAACTGACCGTCCTCGATCATGACCACCTCGCCAGGCTCCACATCCCGGACATACTGTGCTCCAACGCCGTCCAGTGCACAGGTCTCCGATGCAAAAAACCATGCATCTCCCCTTTTCCCGATGCACAGTGGCCGAAACCCCCAGGGATCCCTGGCTGCGATCAGCTTTCTGCCGCTCATTACAATCAGGCAGTAAGCCCCTACCAGCCGCTTCATTGCCGCCGTCACCGCTTCCTGAATGGACCCGCAGGAAAGCCGCTGCCGGGCAATAGCATAGGCGATGACCTCAGTATCCGCCGTGGTCTGAAAAATAGAACCTCCCAGTTCGAATTTATGCTTCAACTCCGCAGCATTGACCAAATTTCCATTGTGTACCAGCGCCAAATGATTTTTGATATATCGAATCGTCAAGGGCTGAGCATTCTCCCGCATGGAGCCGCCGGCCGTAGAATAGCGCACATGGCCCACAGCCATAGTCCCATTCAGTTCATCCAGTTTTTCCTCTGAAAAAACTTCTCCCACCATGCCCATATCCTTATAACAGGTAATATCTCGGTCATTGTTGGCGGCGATCCCACAGGATTCCTGGCCGCGATGCTGGAGGGCATACAGCCCATAATAGGTCTCCCTGGCACAGTCCCCCGCCGGATTATAAACGCCAAAGACGCCGCACTCCTCATGGACACCCCGGCGTTCCTCATAGTCGAAGCAGCTCATCCGCAGATCCTCTCCTTCTCTGATGTGTAATTTTTCGATAAAATGTAAAACGCTCCCCTGCTTTCGCCATGAAGCGTTATCCGTGGCGGAGATAAGCGGGATCAAGCCTCCGGCCGTTTGAATGCCATTCAGGCGCTTCCCAAAACCGCCTGAAATATGCCTCCATTTTTAAAGCAAATTCAGCCTTTTCTTCCAAGAAAAAGATGACGCCGTTTTTGCAATTCCATTAATCAGACGAAAAGCCCGATACATCATTATAAGCGTATCGGACTTCGTTCGTCAAGCAGGAATTTCGATTTCTTCTCCAGCAGATTCATCGCGGCCATTATGAAATGAATGTTTTACGGATACACGGGACGAAATCATTGCGGAGGGGTATTCTCCCTGCGGGCAGTGTAATTCATAACAGTGCGTTTGCCGCAAAGGGAATGCATCATTTTTTGATTACCTCAAAAGAAATATACCGAAAGGCAAACAACCTTGTTCAGCTTCACAA
>CAZGOQ010000070.1:0-11421 GCA_964527315.1 uncultured Oscillospiraceae bacterium
ACAATGGAGCGGTTTCGTTGCAAAGCGAATGATTCGGATTTATAATCACAGCAACATCAAACGAGGTGATTTTTATGTTTCGGCGCATAGGCGATTCCATTCGGCGGTTTATGATCGGCCGCAATGGCGTGGATACGTTGGCCTGGGTTCTGTGCATCACCGGCATTGTACTCAATTTGATCGGTAGTTTTTCCAATCGAGTGGCGGTTACCTTTTTGGCCTACATTCCGCTGCTTTTGGCGCTGTTTCGGATTTTCTCCAAAGATACGGCCCGACGGTATGCGGAGAATGAAAAATTCCGGCGGTTTTTCTCCCGGCTCAAGGGACGGAAAACTTACTGCTACTATAAGTGCCCGGCCTGTAAAACCAAAGTACGGGTGCCCAGAGGAAAGGGGAAAATCCGCATTACCTGCCCCTCCTGCCGGGAAACATTTGTTAAAAAGACCTGATGACAGATCGCCCTGCGTTTTGCAGGGCGATATTCATTTGCGCGCAAATATTCCGCCTTCTAATCTTGCGTACATCTGCAAAATGTGCTACTATAAGAGGCGAATTAGGAGGAGGTATTACAATGCAAAAGGATGCAACCCTGGTGCGGGATCTGACACAGGGAAGCGTGGCCAGGCTGTTGCTGGTGTTTTCGTTTCCGCTGATGTGTTCGAACCTGCTCCAGACCTTTTATAATATGGTGGACATGGTGGTCATCGGGCAATTTGTGGGTGCGGACGGTCTGTCCGCGGTTTCTATCGGCGGCGATCTGCTGCATATGCTGACGTTTCTGGTCATGGGCTTTTCCAACGCAGGGCAGGTGATCCTCTCCCAATACATCGGCGCGGGCAGCCGGGATAAGGTCAAAGGCACCATCGGCACGATGTTCACTGTGACATTTTTATGCGCCATTGCCCTGAGCATCCTGTTTATGGTGGCGCTCGATCCCATTTTGCGACTGCTCAATACGCCGGAGGAGTCCTTTGTTTATGCCCGGCAATATGGGCTGACGTGCATCATGGGTCTGGTGTTTATCTATGGCTATAATCTGGTCAGCGCGATCCTGCGCGGCATGGGGGATTCCACCCGCCCGTTTATGTTTATTGCGGTAGCAACGGTGGTCAATCTGGTGCTGGATCTGGTGTTTGTGGCGCTCTTTGATATGGGTCCTTTTGGCGCGGCGCTGGCAACGGTGATTGGTCAGGGCGTCAGCTTTCTCTGGGCCACTTTTTATCTCTACCGGCACCGGGAAGCCTTTGGCTTTGACTTTCATCTCAGCAGTTTCCGGCCGGACAGGGAGGTGTTGCCTAAACTTGTGAAGCTGGGCCTTCCCATGTGCCTTCAGTCTGCGGCGATCCAAATTTCCATGCTGTTTGTCAACTCCTATATTAACGACTACGGTGTGGTGGCTTCGGCGGTTACCGGCGTGGGCAATAAGCTGGGATCCATTACCTCGGTGATCACCAACGCCCTTTCCACTGCCGGCAGTTCTATGGTGGGGCAGAACATCGGCGCGGAAAAATACGACCGGGTGCCAAAGATTATCGGGATTTCCATGGTGATTGATATGGCCTTTGCGCTGTTGCTCTCTTTCCTGACGGTCTGTTTTCCCAGAGCGATTTTTGGTATGTTTAACTCTGACTCGGAGGTTCTGGATTTGGCCATGACTTACATCCCGGTGGCGGTGCTGCTCTATGTGGGCTTTGCGGCCCGATCGCCTTTCTTTGCGCTGATTAATGGCTGCGGCAACGCCAGACTGAATCTGGTGGTGGGAATGCTGGACGGTGTGATCTGCCGGATCGGACTGGCGATGCTGCTGGGCCTGGCAGCTGGAATGGGAATTATGGGCTTTTGGTTAGGCAACGCTTTTGCGGGGTATATGCCGTTCCTGATTGGCGGGGTATACTTTCTGACGGGAAAGTGGAAAACAAGAAGATTGATCAAATAATGGAGTGCGCTGCGCAAAAGAGTTGACAAACAGGCAACGCTTGCATATAATAGTACCACAAAAAAATTACAATTGAATACGCCCTTATTAAGAGTGGTGGAGGGAACGGCCCTGTGAAGCCCGGCAACCTGCATTTGTAAGGTGCCAAATCCGGCGGTGTAAATCGAAAGATGAGGATTACAAAACGCTCCGCCGTGTGGCGGGGCGTTTTGTGTTGGGTTCCCGTGAGGGTGCGCGGCAGAAAGGATGAAGAAAACTTGGCTAAACGTATTTTTACTTCGGAGTCTGTGACCGAGGGGCATCCCGATAAAATTTGTGACCAGATTTCAGACGGCGTATTGGATGCGATTTTAGAGAAGGACCCACAGGCCCGGGTGGCCTGTGAGACCGTTGCCACGACCGGTATGGTGTTGGTAACCGGTGAGATCACGACAAACTGCTATGTGGATATTGCCGCCATTGCCAGGGCAGTCATCTGCCGCATTGGCTATGACCGGCCGGAGTTTGGTTTTAACGGCAATACCTGCGCCATTTTGACCGCCATCGACAGCCAAAGCCCGGATATTGCCATGGGTGTGGACAGCGCCTTTGATGATGGCAGCACCGGCGCGGGCGATCAGGGCATGATGTTCGGCTATGCCTGCGAAGAAACCCCGGAATTGATGCCCGCACCCATTTCCTACGCTCACCAGTTGGCCCATAAGCTGACGGAGTGCCGGAAAACGGGCCTACTCCCCTGGCTGCGGCCCGATGGAAAAAGCCAGGTCTCCGTTCAGTACGGGGAGGACGGTCAAGTGGAGCGGATTGACGCGGTTGTGGTTTCCACCCAGCATTCCCCGGAGATTGATATTGAAACGCTGCGGCGGGAGGTGATCGAAAAGGTTGTCAAAACGACCCTTCCGTCAAAGCTTTTGGATGACAAAACAAAGTTTTATGTTAACCCAACGGGCCGCTTTGTGGTAGGAGGCCCGGTGGGGGATTCCGGCCTGACCGGCAGAAAAATCATTGTCGATACTTACGGCGGCTGCGCCGCTCACGGCGGCGGCTGCTTTTCCGGAAAGGATCCGACTAAGGTAGACCGCAGCGCGGCCTATATGGCCCGGCACATTGCCAAAAATATCGTTGCTGCTGGTCTGGCAAAGAGGTGTCAGATTGAACTGGCCTACGCTATCGGTGTGGCTCAGCCGGTGAGCGTATTGGTGGATACTTATGGAACAGGAATTGCACCGGATGAGCAGCTGGCGGCGGCAGTGCGGCAGATCTTTGATTTGCGGCCCGGCGCGATCATCCGCTATCTGGATTTGCGCCGCCCCATCTATTCCGCCACAGCGGCCTATGGACACTTTGGCCGCCCGGAACTGCATCTCCCATGGGAAAAGACCAATCGAACAGAGGATTTGAAAGCCGCCCTGAGATAAAATGAGCGCTGAAAATGACCGCCCTTTCGAGCGGCCATTTTTATGCCTGTTCCGTTTCCTCCGCCGGAACTTTTCCCAAAAGATCGGGATTTTCCGTAATGACTACGTTGACGTTGCCGTCGCCAGTGGTATCCTGCAGTATGGTATCCATCTGTCCATCGCCTGTAGTGTCCGCAGTAACGGTGTCAATTTTGGTATCGCCGTCCAGATCTTCCAAAATGATATCCGGCACACCGTCGCCGTCCAGATCCAGAAAAATGGCGTCGCCCTCTGCGGTCTGGGACTGTTCTGATTTCTGCATGGTGAGAATAGCGGCGGCGGCAGCGGCGCCAATGCCCATCAGGGTCAGACCGCCAAGAATATGTTTCAATTTCATCTAGTTTGCTCCTTTCTAAATTTTTCCTCTATTGTATCACAGAATCAGCCAAGAGAAAAGCAGAAAATAAGTTATTGCTCCTTAAATTGAGTCGGGGTAGCGCCTTCGTATTTTTTAAAGGCCCGGTTCATGGAAAGAAAGCTGGTATAGCCTACGATTTCCGCAATCTGCTTCATGGTCTTGTCCGAATGCAGCAGGGCCTTTGCCGCCGAAAGGCGGACATGCTGAATGGTTTCATAGATGCCCCGGCCCGTATACTGCTTGAAAACCCGGGTAGCATATGAAGGGGTGATTCCAAAGGCAGCGGAGACCTCAGCCAGTCCCAGCTGTTCGTCGGTATAGTTAGCTTCAATGTAGAGGGACATTTTGTCCACCCACTGGGGCTTTGGCTCCTGATTGTCCGCATCCCGCTTTTCAGAAATCGCGTCGAGGATTTCGTCGAGAGCGGAGGTCAATTCCGTCAGGGTTTTCGCCTCAGCGATCCGGGGGGCGGGATCCAATTGGTAATACAGTGTGTGACCGCATATGTCTTTCAGTTCGTCCAGCGCGTCGAGGATCTTGCAGGAAATGCCGCCCAGCCGCACCTTTAAAATTTTGACGGTTGGGGTGGACTGGATAAACTCCCGGTCGATCATCTCATGGAGCACATACTTTATGCCGGGCACATCTGTCAGCTGAAGCTTGGCGATGAGTTTTTTGTCCAACGCCGTCAGTTCCGAGTGAATAATGGGCTGTGTCTCGTCGCAGAGCGCGTCATAAAACAGGATCTGCTCATCCCGCTCCAGAAAATCGTTGAACCAGAGGGCGTCCTGAGTGCAGGCAAAGGCGGCGGGAATGCCGCAAAGGCCGTTGGACAAACCGCTGAGAGCCATGGTGACGCTGATGCTAAACTCCGTCTCCAATACCTCCATAGCGCTGAGCAGCGTGGGTCGAAGCGTTTGGCAAAAGGTCTCCCAGTCCTCCTGCAGATTGATGATGCAGACCAACTCATAGTCCTTTTCTGCAATGGCGGCGTTGTTTTTCCGGTTCAGGAGTTCGTCAAGCATATTAGTCAGAACGAAAAAGTGGTGCTTGATGGCTTCGCGCCATTGGGCGTTTTCAGAAAAAATACTGCTCCACTTTTCAATGCGGACGGTCAGCACGCAGTATTGATTGGTTTTTGGAAAAAATTCGGCGCTGGCGCAAAATTCCCGCAACTCGGCTTCGTCCCGGGAAAAGAGCGGACTGGTCAGGTGCGAGACAACATAATCCAGCTGATAGCGTTCGTTTGTGTGGCGTGTTTCCATGGTTCGTCACCTTCTTCCAAGCATATAGTATCAAATTTTGCGGGTAGGAATCAAGTTCTTTTCGAAAAAATAGTCAAAAATTCATATTCACAGGAATATTTCTGTTAGTTTCTATTTATGCATGGCTGTGCTATGATAACATATAGGTGAATGCTTAAAAAAAGAATGGAGGTTATTGCATGAAAAAGAATACAATGAAGCTGCTTGCGCTGCTGCTTGCGTTAACTATGGCGCTGGGTCTGCTGGCCGGCTGCGGCAATCAATCAGCGTCGTCTCAGGCGTCTGAGACGGAAGTCTCCGAGCCGGAGACTTCACAGGCTCCTGAAGCGCAGACCCAGGAGGAAAATCAACCCGTCTCTGCAGAGGAAGGTTCCGCGCCGGAGGAGATGGCTTCTGAGCCGCAGGGCAATGTGGTGGTTGAACTTCCCATTGTGGAGGAAGCCGTACATTATACCTGCTGGATGCCGGTCGCACCCTATGTCAGCACCATGATGGATCTGGATGAATTTTCGGACAAGGTCGCCGTGGTCAAGCTGATCAACGAGGCCACCAACGTCTATATCGACTTTAATGCCATTGCCGGCGGCATGGTGGAGGAGGAGTCCTTCAACCTGATGATCGCAAGCGATGACTATACCGATATCATCGGTGTTATGAACTATTATGGCGCCACGCGGGATAGTTCCGGCCATGAAAAAGCCATTGAGGACGGCATAATCATCGACCTGTATGATATGCTCAAGGAACAAGCTCCGAATTATTGGAATCTGCTGACTTCCGATGACAACGCCTATATGACCGTCCGTACCCCCAGCGGCTACATGGGCTGTATTGCCCAGCTGCTGAAAAAGGCCGGCACGGAGAACCAAGGCATGATTGTCCGAAAGGACTGGTTTGAAGAGTCCGGCGTTCCCGCGCTCGATACCCTCGATCAATTCGAGGACTATCTCAGCTATACCAAGGACACCTATGGTGCCTATGCCTATCTCCAGTATGGCGGCCTGGACACCGACTTCGGGTCCTGCTTCAACACCAACCCCGGCAATTTTATGGTTGTCGACGGCGAAGTGATTCACTCTTTCGATACCCAGGAATTCCGGGACTATCTGACCAAAATGAACGAATGGTATAAAAAGGGCTACTTCAATGCGGAGTTCTATAACGACACAGATATCACCACTGTCCGCACGGATATGGCAAATGATATGTGTTCTTTCGTGGACGGCTCTGCCGAGGGTATGAGCAATATCTATGACATGAATCCTGATAACGCCAAAATGCAGCTGATGGCGATTCACTATCCCAAGGCAGACGGCGTGGACGAGATCCATGTGGGCTATGAATCCCAACTGATCAAGAACTCTGACACCTGGGCGGTTTCTACTGCCTGCACCCAGGATCTGGAACCTCTGATGGGCCTGATCAACTGGCTGTACTCCGAGGATGGTCAGCTGATGTACAACTGGGGCGAGGAGCATGTGGCCTATGAGTTGGATGCCGACGGCAATCCCCAGTGGACCGATCTTGTGATCAACAACCCCGACGGCCTCAACTTTATGTTTGCGTCCTACCTCTATGCAACCGGCGTTGGCTCCGTGTTTTTCCCCGGCGTTTATGACATGGAGAAGGGCTTCTACTCCTATAATGACGATCAGCTGGAAGCGGTGGACACCCTCGCCAATCTGACGGACGGCGCGTATAATATGCCCAAGTACGTCAGTCTCAGCGCGGAGGAGCAGGAGGAATACAACAGCTTCTCCACGGAACTGGACACCTATACCGAAGGCATGATTCTGAAGTTCATCCTTGGCGATGAGCCGATGGATAACTATGATTCCTTCTTGGATACCTGCAAGGGCATGGGACTGGATCGGATGATCGAACTATATCAGAGCGCTTATGACCGCGCACAGGAGGCCTTGAACGGCTGATATTCCCGATGAATATCCGAAATGGAAATTACTGAAAAATGTCTGCGCCCGCAGAATTGTGCAGAAATGCATGGTCCTGTGGGCGCTTGCTCCAGATTGAAGCTTTTGATTTCGAGGAGAGAACCGTCCCGGGATCGGACGATGATTCCCTGTGCTGCCGATGGATATGTCTGTGTGGCAATACACGATGTGCCCGGGCTGGAAAAAGATTTCATGACCTGCGGAATCGGGCTTTTTGTCAAAACGAAACAAAGATATGGCAAATGCAAGAGAAGTTATGAGTTTTTGAAAAAATAGCTTGCAGAAATTTGGGAAATATGCTATGCTAACAGTTGCCTATCTAAAATCAGCATACTGCGCCGTGAGCGGCGATTTTTATTTTTGGCTGATGGAAAAGGACTTCACTTTTACGAAGGAAGTGCAATATGGCAAGCACAAATAATATAGAAGAGAAATTAAGTGAAGAAATGAAAGAGCCGGTTCTGGCGCTGCTGGCAAAAGGAAAAAAGGCAGGGATGCTTCAGTCTACAGAGATTCTGAGCGTGCTGGAAAAGCTGGATATTGATGCGGAACAGATTGAGCATATTTATGATACCATCGAGGGCCTGGGCATCCAGATCTCCGGTGCGGAACTGGAATTGGATCCTGCCGCCGGGGATGCCGCCGCCGAGGAAGAGGAAGAACTGGTTGATCCGGTAGAACTGGCTGCGGAATACAATCTCGACGACCCGGTCCGGATGTACTTAAAGGAGATCGGCCAGATTAATCTGCTGACGGCGGAGGAAGAGCAGGAACTGGCTGCCAGAGTGGTTCAGGGGGATAAAACCGCCAAGGATAAGCTGACGGAAGCAAATCTCCGCCTGGTGGTTTCCATTGCAAAAAAATATTCCGGCCGCGGACTTCATATTCTGGACCTGATCCAGGAGGGCAACACAGGCCTGATCCGTGCGGTGGACAAGTTCGATTATACCAAGGGCAATAAATTTTCAACCTATGCCACATGGTGGATCCGGCAGGCCATTACCCGGGCCATTGCCGATCAGGCCAGAACCATCCGTGTTCCGGTACATATGGTGGAGGTAATCAATAAGGTCACTCGCTGTAACCGGAAGCTGGTGCAGGAACTGGGTCGGGAGCCTACCATGGAGGAAATCGCGGAGGAATTGAATCTGCCGCTGGAAAAGGTCATTGAAGCCACCAGGACTTCTGCGGATACCCTGTCGCTCGATACACCGGTGGGCGACGAGGAGGATACCACCATTGGGTCCTTCGTGCCGGCCGCCAATACCCCCGGCCCTCCGGCGCGGACTCCAAACCCCCGGTTGGCGGAAGCATTGAACGAGATTTTGGATACCCTGACCGAGCGGGAAGCGGAAGTACTCCGGATGCGGTTCGGAATGTATGATGGGCGCACCCATACGCTGGAGGAGGTCGGCCAGATCTTCGGCGTGACCCGGGAGCGGATCCGCCAGATCGAAAACAAGGCCATCCGCAAGCTGCGTCATCCCAGCCGGGCTAAGAAGATCAAAGACTTTTACTGCTGATTTTACCTTTTCCATGGGATGCAAATGAAAGCTTGCAGAAAAGATACGGAAAAAAATATGGCCGCTGGAGAAAAAGATCCGGCGGCTTCGTGCGCGTCAGTCCAAGTGGAACTGATGATGTTCGGTATGTATACGGTCGTCCCAGAGAAAAGACTTGCAGAGTTTCGCCGCCCGCGGGCGGCGAAATCAAGTTCAATCTGTTTTTACAAGGACATATGCATCGCAGGAAACAGATTCCGGTCTGCGAGTGTAAGAACTGCTTGCTTCAGCGGACAGTGTATGCGCACAGGCAGGCTGCAATCCTTTGTCAAAAAAGCCGTCCGGCTTTTTTGACAGTATTCTAGCTAATCCTTATCTCTTGTATTGACCAGGATGTTATATGCGGCGATTTTCTGGGCGTTGGAGATATCAAAGCCGCCTCCTTTTCCAGCAATGGCGTTGTTGCTGGAGGTGTTTTGAATGCTGCTCCCGGCATACATGGCCGCGCCCATGGCGGCAATGCGGCGCTGCGTAAATTCCTGCTCCGTCAGGCCGGGGTGCAGATTTTTCATCAGGCCGCTGAGTTCTTCCAGTTCATCCAGGTACCGGAAGTGCGGATCCAAGTCCGCTGCCGGCAGGGGTAGGCCGTAGGTCACAGGCTTTACCGCTTCAATCAGCGTATCGGGATCCGTTAGGGCCTCGGCGGAGATACCGTTGACCACAGACAGAATGACCTGCAGATTCTGTTCCTCCTGTTGGAGCCGGCTGCGGTAGTCCTGAAATACGGTGGGAATGTCCGCCGGAACAGAAAGGATATGCCGGATTTCCTCCACGGAAAACCGTGCCCGACGGAGGGCGGCAATTTTCTCCAGCTGCAGAATGTCGGCGTCGGAATAGTCCCGATATTCCCGACCATTGCGCCAGGTCTTTTCTGGGGAGAGAAGCCCCTCGGACTCATAGAAGCGAATGGTCTTTTTTGTAAGCCCGGTTCTTTCGCTGACTTCTTTGATTTTCATAAGAAGCCCCCTTTCTACTGTCAGTATATAAGATGCCCTAAGGGGAATGTCAAGGGGTTTTGAAGAAATTCCAAAAATTTTTACATCCACGCTGCATTTGTGCTATGATAATAGAAAACTTCGGAGGGAACCATGAAAACGGAAAAATTATTTTATCAGGATGTTTACCAGACGTCCTTTGCCGCCAAAGTGTTGGACTGCCGCCAGCGGAAAAACGGCTATGAGATCGTTTTGAACAGGACCTGCTTTTACCCGGAGGGCGGCGGCCAGCCGGGTGACCGGGGAACACTCGGCGGCGTTACGGTGACAGACACCCACGAAAAGGATGGACAGGTGCTCCACTACACGGATGCGCCCATGGAAATTGGGGAGGAAGTCCAGGGAGAGATCGACTGGGCGCGACGGTTTGATCTGATGCAGCAGCATTCCGGGGAGCACATGGTTTCCGGCGTGGTTCACCGGCTGTTTGGCTATGACAATGTGGGCTTTCATATGGGAGCCGATATGGTGACCATTGATTTTTCCGGGGTGTTGACGGAGGAGCAACTCAGTCAGGTGGAGCGGGAGGTCAATGAGCGGATCTGGGAAAACAGCGCTGTTCGGTGCTGGTATCCGGGACCGGAGGAACTGCAGGCCCTCAGCTATCGCAGCAAAAAGGAACTCAGCGGAGCGGTTCGCATCGTGGAGTTTCCAAAGGCGGATATCTGTGCCTGCTGCGGCACCCATGTGGCCCATACCGGAGAGATCGGTCTGGTGAAAATTTTGACCGTGGAGAAATTCCACAGCGGCGTCCGGGTGGAAATGCTGTCGGGCAGGCGGGCCTTTGACTACCTCAGCGATGTGCTGGGCCAGAACCGTCAGATTTCCCAGCAGCTTTCGGCAAAAATGCTGGAAACGGCCAGCGCGGTGAAAAACCTTTCCGCAGATCTGGAGCATTATAGGCAGCGGCTCTTTGCCATGGAAAACGCACAATTTGCGGCCAAAGCGGAGGAACTGCGGGGCAGGGGAGATGTGGTAGTGAAATTGGATGGCCTTGCAGCAGATGGTGTGCGCCGGGCCGCCATTGCCCTTCAGGAGACCTGCGGAGGCCGTGCGGCGGTATTTTCCGGAGATGAGGAGCGCGGCTACAAATACGCCGTGGGACAGTTGAGCGGCGATTTGCGGGATTGGGTCAGAGAATTCAATACCGCACTCCATGGCCGGGGCGGCGGAAAACCGGGATTTGTGCAGGGCTCTGTCGCCGCCAAATGGGAAGAGATTGTTGCATTTATGTCCAGATAAACGGTTTTTCTTGCGGGGAGTCTATTCTCAATGTTATAATTCAGGTGTTACATTTCAATCACAGGAAAGAAGGGAACAGCATGACCTACAAAGTGTTCGAACACACCCCCGGCGCAGAGCGGGAGACCACCATTGATTTTGCCGCCCAGACGGCCAGCGTGGATATTGCGCCTGGCCAGTGGGCAACGGTGCCTTTTCTGGAGCCGGCACAGGTGGAAAACGGAAAATTTTCCTTCCGCATCGAGCAGGGCGGCCTGATCCGCTGCTATGAGGGAACGGCAGATGCAAATGGAAACGTAGAGGGTAAGATGGTTTTTGTCGGCGGCATGGAGGGCGTTGTGGTGGAATTCTCCACGGAATCCCGCCCGGTGGAAGCGCCGCCCATGCCGGAAGGCGGACCGCCTCCCGGCGGTCCCGGAATGCCGCCCTCTGGCGGTCCCGGCGGCCCTCCGCCCAAGCGGTAAAATCAGCACGCCAGAAAAATTTTCTCTGGCGTGCGTCAGACTGTCAAAGAACCCTGGTTTTCAGGAAGCGAAAACCAGGGACTTTTTATGAAACGACGCAAAACAAGAGGAAAAGTACGCAAAAACGGAGTTTTTCCAACTCCAATTTGCCAGTTTTTTCAGATTCATGGCAGCATATTTGAGCCTGACC
>CAZGOQ010000071.1:0-11185 GCA_964527315.1 uncultured Oscillospiraceae bacterium
ATAGCCCATCATGGAGAAGAAGCGGTTGAACAGGGAGATCTTATAGCCGACCAGGCCCCAGGAGTGATGGGAGGAGGTGCAGGCGGTGATGGTTTCTTTCCCATAGGTCTTATGCAGACGCTTGATCTCACGGGCGACCAGAGAAAGAGCCTCGTCCCAGGAAGCGCGGCGATAGCCGGATTTGCCGCGGTTTTCGGTGTTGCGATTTTTCCCGTCCGGCGTTTCTACAAAATCCTCCCGGATCATGGGATATTTCAGCCGGTCATAGGCGTAGGTTTTGTCCCGCTCGCAGTAGCCCAGCAGGCTCATGGTGGTTTTCCGCTGGGGGGTATATTCCTTGCCCCGGGCTTTGATGACCCAGCCGGCCGGGTCATCGTCGGTCAGGACGATGGGGCGGACGCGGCGAATCACGCCGTCTATGGTGTGAAGGGTCATGGGGCCGCCGACGCATACACTGTGGGTAATGCGTTCTTTTTTGCTGTCGGAACGCATCGGTGTTTTATCCATATTGCGAATCCTCCTTAGTTTACTTCAATCATGCTCTGGGCATAGTCGCTGTGGGGATCGATCTCTACCATCGTGCCCACGTACTTACCGTCTTTCCGCTCAAAGCAGCGCATATCGAAATCCTCGATGACGGGGATCCAGAAAACCCGGCCATCGGGGCCTTGATAATGCTTGCCCAGATGGAACTGATGCTGGAACATCTCCACATCTCCGCCGGGGGCGGGGGCGCGCTTTTGGGCTTCAGCATAGTGGAGATTCAGAAAGCTGGGATCCACAACGCCGTAGCGCTCGGAGCGCAGGGGGCCGATATTTTTCCAGTCCTCCGTCATGGCGTTCATGGTTTCCACGATTACATCATAGACGTCCGTTGGCGGCATTCCGCAGCCTTCAAAGCCCTCATACCAGACCCGGTAGGCATTCATGTGTTCACTGGGATGGTCCTTGAGGATTTCTTTGATGCGGAGAACCAGTTCCGCCTTTTCCAGCGTGATGATTCCATCCGGGAGCCGGAGAACATACTTTTTTACAAGATCCATCGTTCTTCCTCCTTTTATCGAATCATGGAAGCGGCCTTCAGCGCTTCCCGGTCGGCATCGGTGCCGGATTTCCGGTCGTCGTCATAGCCGTAGTTCCAGTCTGCGGGGAGCGCTACCACATCGGTCAGCATGGGCTTTCCCAATCTAACGCCGGTTCCATGGTACAGTTCCTCCATCTTCACGGCTGCCAGGATCGCAGCTTCATTTTCATCATCCGCATAGACAAAGCAGGTCGCCGGAGCACAGGAGACATAAAAAGGCTCCGTTGCTTTCTCAAGCTGTTGCCTGCTGGCTTCAAAATAATATTTTTTCATGGTTGGTCTCCTCCTCAGTACATTCGCACATCCGGAATGCAGGCGGCGTTGACCCAGGGGTCATATTTTTTGATAAAGATTGCGTCATCACCGTCAAAGTCAAGCCCGCCAAGCTGAGAGGGGTGCACCCACTGGAATTCATCATATGCGCCGGTCTTAGGCTCCGTCTGCCACTTGTTTACCGCTTCATAATAGCAGTGATAATCGCACTTGGTGTGGGAATTGTGGGTGATATTGCCGCAGGCAATATGCTCAACCTTGCCGTCCTTGGGATACTTATGTCCAAGCATACTGAGTTTCCCGGTCGTGATTTTCATGCCGAGTGCTTCCCAAGCAATCCGCTCAGCGGCTTCAGGCTCGGACTCGTTTGTGTGGACAATGCCCTTTGGCAGCTCCCAGGCGCCGCCTTTTCGCCTGCAAACCAGAACATTGCCGGTGGGACCGTTGTGATGCTGGATCAGCACGGAGATTTCTGTCATGTTAAAGCACCTTCTTCCATAAAAAATCAGAGCGTATACTGGTGAGGTTCCGGCTGGTAGCCCTCGGCTTCCAATTCAGCGCCGACGCGCTCCCGGAACTGACGGACTGTCTCCTGCCACACATTCCGGTCGATCCGGCGGATCTCTACGCCGTTCTCCATCACGCTGGCCCATTCCGTGAAGCCGCCTCGTGTACTTCTGCACACAAATCTGTAGGTTTTCACATTTCACACTCCTCGTCTGTATTTGAATTTTCATCCATCCAGTTCATAAAGTCCTGATCCTCGGCAGGCAGCTGGCCGGTTGCGTCCAAATACGCAATGATGCCCCGCTCTGCCGCGACCATGACGCCCATCAGATTCATTCCTTCTTTGGGAATGATTTCAAACAGATGATCTGCCACGGAGGTCAGATTTTTCAGCATTGCCGTGTTGCGTTCGTTGATGTCCCAGGTCTTTCTCCGGCCATCCTCCGCGTCCATTTTGTGAATAAAACATTGATAGGCATCGCTGTAAATAAAAACGTACATGATCTCCAGCCCGGACAGTACTGCGACCAGATTGCCGTCGTTCAGAACGGACGTCAGCTTTTCGCCGTCTTTTTCCAGAAGTTTCAGCTGCACATCGTTGTCATGATTGTTGCGCTCTTTTCTGTCCCTGCTGTTTCTTCGCTCTGCTGTCATATTGGGTTTTGATGCCTCCTTTTTCAATCGCCGGTTCCGGAGGAACAGGCAAAGATGCGCCATTGGACACTTATAATTTACACCCTAGAATCATTCCAATGTCAACAGGAAAATTGATTTTGCGGGAGAAAATTTCCCGGCATTTGCTGGAAGTGCTGTGATAGGCGTCTGCCTATCACAATAAACCATTAGATTTTGAAAATCGAAAAAAGTTGAAATGAACGGTATGATTTGCTATCATTTAAAACAAAAGGTTACCGAAAACATTGCGTAGCGCGTTCCAAGATCCGGGTTGGGTTTCGCCCATGTATCTCAAGGAGGTTTTTCTATGACAAAGGATCTGACAACGGGAAAGGTGTCCCGAGTTATTTTGGCGTTTTCCCTTCCATTGCTGCTGAGTACGGTGCTCCAGCAGTTTTATAATATTGCCGACAGTATGATCGTTGGCCGGTTTACCGGCGCGTCCGGCCTGGCGTCTATCGGCGCGGCCTATCCGGTAACGCTGTTTTTTGTGGCGGTAGCCACAGGCGCGTCTATGGGATGCTCGGTAGTGGTTTCTCAGCTGTTCGGCGCAGGGAAAAAAGATTTGCTCCGCCGGGCGATCTATACGGCGCTGATCTCTTTGGCGGTGTTGGGACTGGTGCTGGCGGTACTGGGCATCGTGTTCAGCGGTCCACTGATGACTATGCTCAACGCATCGGAGGATATCTGGGGTAATGCGCGTCTCTATTTGGCTATCTATGCCGCAGGGGTACTGCCGATGCTGCTCTACAACGCGGTCAGCGGCGTGTTTACCGGACTGGGAGACGCAAAGCTGCCCCTGTATCTGCTGGCGCTTTCCTCCGCCTTAAATGTGATTTTGGACTATGTGGCGGTCCATCTGCTGAGTTGGGGCGTCATGGGCGCGGCGCTCGCCACCTCGTTTTCTCAGCTGGTGGCGGCGGCGTTGGCGATTTTTGTGCTGCTTCGGCGCATTCGAAGCATTGCGCCGGGGCATGGCGGTTATTTTGACTGGGCGTTGCTGGTGGAGATCAGCAAGGCGGCGGTGCCCTGCATTTTGCAGCAGGGTTGTGTCGCGCTGACGCATACAATTGTCCAAAGCATTCTCAATACCTACGATACCACAGTCATCGCCGGCTATGAGGCGGCTTCCAAACTCCACAATTTTGCCTATATGGGGCTGAATACCATCGGCACGGCTTTCGCCTCCTTCACGGCTCAGTGCTACGGTGCAAAGAAACGGAAGCGGATCGGGGAGGGCTTCCGCATGACGGTGGTGATCTGTCTGCTGATCACGGCAATAGTGATTGCGCTGTTCCAGCTGCTGCCGTCACAGTTGATCTGCCTGTTTATTGACGGCGATGCGGAGCCGATGGTCATTGAAGCGGGCACAAATTATCTTCGGATCATTTCCCCGGTCTATAGCATCATCTGCTTTATTATCGCCACCGGCGGTCTGCTGCGGGGTGTGGGAAGAAGCTTTGCGTTTTTTGTGGAGACTATTTTGGAATTCATTGTCCGTGTGACCATGTGCTTTGTGCTGACCAAAGCGCTTGCCAGCTATACAGGACTTTTGTGGGCCTGGTATTTTGGCTCGTCGTTTGGCTTTGCTATGTGCGTGGGACTGAGCGTGCATACCTTCAAGAAGCGGTTGGCGGGTCATGAGGAATCTTAATAAAAACAGATATGATATGGAAAGCGCCCGGCTCCGATTTGGAGTCGGGCGCTTTGCGTCAGCGCCCATCAGGCACTCCATCATTCAGCGTCTTTTCGCGTCAGAGGGATATCCCCCAGGTTGATACATTCTCGTGTACGAAGCTTTTCGAACAGCTTGACCTCATAGCCCTTTTCCTGAATACTCAGGTCAAACAGCCCGACAGGGAGGTCGTTGAACCAGAAATCGCCATACGCGTCTGTTCTGGTTTCCCAGCGCTTGCCGCCGGAATTCAGCAGGCATCTGGCGCCGATGACTACTTCTTTTTCCACCGGATCATAAACCGTTCCGGCGATGAATTTTCCGGGAATATTCCGGTAATAGACCCGGGGCTGGCAGCCGGTTTCCGGCTTCAGGACGGAGGCCCCCTCAATGAGATCCTGCAAGTCCTCCTCCTCGCCGAAGATCAGCGCATCGGTGGGGCAAGCCTCCGCACACCGGGGCTGCACCGCGCCGTGATCCAGAAGATGGGCGCAGCCGGTGCACTTCTGGGCAATATTTTCTTTGTCGTTGAAGTAAATGGCATCGTAGGGACAGGCGGAAACGCAGGCTTTGCAGCCGGTGCATTTTGCTGGATCGATCAACACAAGACCGTCCTCCCGCCGCCCGATTGCGCCAAATTCGCAGACGTTCATACAGGCGGCGTTCCGGCAGTGGTTGCAGAGATGAGAGATGTAGTGGATACGCACTTTGGGGATCGTTCCCTGAGGGTGGTCGGTGACTTTACACCAAAACTGCCCGGTCATAGGCTGAGGCTTTGCATAGGGTGTCCAGTCGTTGCCCGCATGTTCATCCTTGCAGGCAAGCTGGCAGTTATAGCAGCCGGAACATTTGGCTACGTCGATCACAAATGCTTTTGCCATTTGTCTTACTCCTTTGTTTTGTCTTCGTCAATGAGCCAGCCGGCAAGACACACGCCCGCATCCGGGTCAATCTGCCGGGCAAAGGCGTCCGGGTAATCCTTTTTCCACCGCTCCATTTCTTCATCCGTGACCTTCTGCACCTCTACCAGAAAGCCGGAGACAGCCATACCGGTGGCGTTCTTTGAGGTGGTGGAGGTGGGGGTGATGGTATTGATATCGCCGCCCCGATCCAGCCAGCCGGGAATGATGGGGTCCAGACGGGAGCCATGATCGACATAGCAGGTCTGCGGGATCAGCCGCTCTGTGACATAAGCGCCGCAGAGCACCACGCCCCGCTCATTGAATACCTTAACAATATCGCCATGCCGAATGCCCCGTTTTTTCGCTTCCGAGGTGTGGAGCCAGATCGGCTCGTATTGATAGCCGTCCCTGGCCCGGATCTTCATGGTTTCCACCTCGCGGTTCCAAACAATGTCATCGCACTGGGCGTGCATCCGCCATCTGCCATGGTTGGACATACAAAGCAGGGGATATTTCTCCGCCCGCTGGGAGGAGAGCCGCTCGTCATGGCTCTCGCTTTTTTCGATCCAATGTGGAACGGGAAGCCGCTCCGGATCGTCCGGGGTGTATTTGGCAATCTCCGTAGAATAGAACTCCAATTTGCCTGTGGGGGTGGAGAGGGGGTTTTCCTCCGGGTTCCGATAGAATTGATAAAGACCGGCCGGAAGCTGTTCCACCTCCTCCTGCTCTTTGCAGGGGACGACAAAGATCTTTCGCTGTTTAAATTCCTCCCAGGTCATATAGTCCTCGCAGCCGGTGGACTTGTAGAAGAACCGTACCCGTTCTTTTTCGCTCATGTTACCGGTGTAGGCGGCGTAGTATTCCGGTCCCAGCTTTTCCGCCACTTTGGCGCAGACGTCAAAATCGCTGAGAGATTCGCCCACCGGCGGGCAGCATGGCTCCTCCAGATAAATGGAAGTAAAGTTGCCGGAGGACATATCGTTGCCAATGTCATTCATCTCATGCTTGGTGACCACAGGAAAGATGATGTCGGCAAAGTAGCAGTCATTTTCCAGCCAGGGATGCTGCGCGACAATACACTCGATGGATTCATCCTGAAAGGCCTTCATGGTCAGATTGCCATCATTCCAACAGGTGGTCTGGCAGGGGGCGTCCGTCCAGATCATGTGGACCTGACTCATGCCCGGCCGAGGGTACTGCATCTTCTCAAACTGATACTGCTGGGTAGGATATCGGTAATTGTTGGCGCCCGGCTGCTGGGAGGAGGAGAAGCACTGGAGACCACGCCATTCCGCGTGGCCTTCCAAAATGGCCTTGTGGATGCAGCATCGGGGAATAAACTGCTTGGGAGCTGGGAACTGCTTGAACAGATCGATCAGTTCCGGGGCGCGCTCCTTTTGGGCCTCCGTTAACACAAATCGGTTCATGTTGATATGTGGCTCCACATCTCCGTCCACAGGCCGCAGAGGGTCGGCGATCGCAGTGATCTTTGGGACAAATTTGCCTTGGTAGGGCACCGGATAATCCCGGTTCCAAAGGCTCCATTCCAGCATCTTGGCCTGATGGACGCCGGGTTTGCCCACGCCCCGCATACCGAGGAGCATGACCTCCAGCCGGGCAGGCTCTGAGGAATAAGGGCCGCGAATATAGCAGCCGCCGTTTCCATGAATGATGGAAGTGGTTTTTTTTGCCCAGTCCCGGGCCAGCGCCTTGATGGTCCACTCCTTTACGCCGCATTTTTCGCTGGCCCATTCAGGCGTCTTGGGAACGCCGTCCTCCCGGCCCAGCACATAGTCCTCAAATTTGTCAAAGCCATAGGCGTGGGTGTCGATGTATGCTTTGTCATAGGTGCCTTCTGTGATCCAAATATAGGCGATGGCCAGCTGCAGGGCCACATCCGTGTTTGGCAGAATGGGGATCCACTTGTCGGCATGGACTGCTGCGCCATAGTTGAGGTCAGGGCACACATAGATGCTTTTCAGGCCAATCTCGCTGAGCCAGTAGCAGAGCCGCGAAGGCATATGGCTGACCACGCCCAGAGGCGTTGTTTCCGGGTCGCAGCCCCAAAACAGCAGCAGGTCGGTGTTTTTTGCAATGTCGGGGTACAAATTGGTTTGAGGGGCCATTTCACCCACCGGTTCACAGCCCCAGACATATTTCGCGCCCCAGAACCAGCCCTCCCAGGAATCCATGTTCCGCATTTGGAGAGTGTAGCCCCCCATCAAAGAGAGCAGCCGGTTGGGGCAACCGTGGCTTGGGGCCACATTTTTTCCCTCGCCGTGCATATCTGCCTGACAGAGCACCGCTTCAGGGCCGTATTTTTTCTTTTGTCGCTTCAACTCATCGGCCACGATCTGGGCCGCTTCATCCCAGGAAATTCGGACATACTTCGATTTTCCCCGGTTCTGGGGATTCCGTTCGCCATTAGGGTCCCAGTCCACCCGTTTGAGGGGATACATGACCCGGTTGGGAGAATATACCCGGGATTTATAGCCGAGACCGAAGGGAGTGATCGTCACCCGGTCGGGGGCTTTGAAGGTTTTCCCGCGGGCTTCTATTTTCCAGGGATTACAGTATTTTTCCGTATATTCCTTATCATAAAAATAAGGACGAATACGGGTGATTTTTCCGTCTGTGGAATCCACCTGACAGGGGGCGCCGCTTTCAGGTCCCATCAGGCTGAAAGATACGATGCTTTGCTGATCGGGAGTAAACTTCACTTCCATGATTCAGCCTCCTTTGTGCTGCTTCGCCGATCTGGCACAGTTCCTTGCGGCTATGACAGATCACCATATGCCGTTACCGACAGCGCGGCGAATGAAATCAGGAAACACACAGGCGCACAGCGCCGGTATGCGCGATAAAAATATCTCCTTGACAGACATTTTATCATATTTTATGTGGAATGTACAGGGCTTTTCCGGTTTTTTGCAGCGAAATAATGTGATTGCATCCAGATCTTGTGCGTGATAGAGACAAAGTGGCTGTCAATTTGCTGAAAATTCTCGATAGTAAATAATGGGGTTTTGTTCTATTTCGCCTGTCCCTGTGGCTGGACAAAATGCATAACCGGTGATATAATTGTCGTGGATAAAAATAAGTAGTGAAAGAGGGCTTTCCATTGAAGAATCGAAAAAATCCATGGATCACCATTATTGCCTGTCTGGTGGTTCAACTGTGCGTGGGCATTCTCTACCTCTGGAGCGCACTGCGGGCAGACATTGTAAAATCCTTCTCCTGGAGCGACAGTGCCGCCGGCATGGTTTCTTCCTACATGATCTTTGCCTTCGTGTTCGGTAATTTGATCGGCGGTTTTATCAACGACAAAAAGGGGCCGAAGCTGACATGTATTCTGGGCGTAATCTTATTCTCCGTAGGCATTGGACTGACGGCGCTTCTGACGCCCGCCACGGTGGGCCTGCTGAACGTGACCTATGCGGTCATGGCCGGTCTCGGTTCCGGTTTTGCCTATGGCGCGTGTATTTCCTGCATCCAGAAATGGCTGCCTCATAAGCGGGGGCTGGCTTCGGGCCTGGCCTGCTCGGCATTTGGCCTTTCCACGGTGGTCTTTACTCCGCTGTCTACCATCCTGATGGATCAGTTCCGGGATGGAGCGGGCATTGTGGACTTCACGCCGGTATTTCTGATTCTGGCGATTGTTTTCGCGGTGCTGGGTCTGGTGGCCTGCTGCTTCATCACCCTGCCCGGGGAGGAATATCTCAGCAGCCTGAATCTTCCCAAGGCGGCCGCATCCGGCAGTGTGAACTATACGCTGGGCCAGGCGGTCAAGCTTCCAGCCTTCTGGGCGCTGTTCTTCTCGATTTTCTTCATCAACGGCACCTGGAACCTGTGCGTGCCTCTGATCAAGAATCTGGGCATCGTCCGGGGACTGACGCCCAGTGCAGCAGTGTTCTGCGTATCCTTCACCGGTATCACCAATGCGGCCGGGCGCCTGATTATGGCGACTCTGTCCGATAAGATCGGCCGGTTCAACACCATGCACGTGCTCTGCGGCATTACGCTGGTGGGCGCGATTCTGATGACCTTCATTACAGGCTATGGGTATTTTGTCACCATTGCGTTGATCGCTTTTGCCTATGGCGGACCTTCCGCAGTCAACGCCGCGCTGTGTACCGATCTCTGTGGCCCGAAAAATTCCGGCACCAACTACGGCGTTGCCATGCTGGCGCTGGGATTCAGTTCTATTTTCTTTAACTTCATTGCAAACAATCTGATCAAGGCCTCTGTAGATGTCGAGACGGCTACGGCGGTCGGCATTATGCCCACCTTTGTGATGGGCGCTGTGACGGCGGTGATTCCCGTGCTTCTGATGATCTATATTAACAGATATCTCAAAAAGAGGAACAGCGCCGAGACGTAAAACGGGATGAAAAAGCTGGGACGGAACAGCGCTCATAAAGCAGCAAACCTGCGTTTTTCTGGGACAGGCGTGATTTCGGTCACGTCTGTCCCGCTTTCATTTATTTTTATTTTGAACAAGCCGACACACCGAAAGGTGCTCCCGACCACATCAACTACTATAAGAAAGCTTGATCCTCGTGATCGTCCCTATCTCTTATGGGGAAGGCTCGGAACAGCGAATGGAGATACCGGAACGCGTGACCACGCCGTAAATATGTATGGACACTTCAATGGACTGCTGTTTTTTAATTTTTCATTCTGGGGATCAGGATGTTGAATGTTACCGTCCCATCGGCATAGTGTGCGCTGATCTTCCCCTTGTGCCTTTCCACAATGGCCTTTGCCGTGGAGAGACCGATGCCATAGCCGCCGGTGGAACGGGCACGGGAGGAGTCGGATCGATAGAAGCGGTCGAACCAGCGGGAGAGATGGGAAGGATTCACCCCGGCGGAAGGGTTGGAGACGGACAGGCACACATTCCCTCCCTTTGGGAGGAGGGAAATACGGATGGTCCCTCCGTCATCACAGTATTTCACGGCGTTGTCCAGAAGGAGGGACAGGAGCCGGAAGAAGTTGTCCTGCACGCCCTTCAGCCAGAGATCGGGGGCGATTTCTGCCGTGAGGTTTTTCCCGTTGGCTTCGGCCAAAGGTGTGAAAACGTCCACAACGGCCAAGGCCACCTCGCTGGCACAGAAAGGCAGCATCTCCTCCATATCAATATCCTCTTCAGTCCGGGCAAGCTCCACCAAGGTCTTGACGAGCTTGTCCAGCCGGGCGACCTGGGCTTTGGCTCCGGCGAGCCACCTGTTCTCTCCGCAGCTGTCCTCCATGAGCGACAGATCCGCGGAGAGGATGGTCAGAGGCGTTTTCAGCTCGTGGGAGGCGTCGGTGATGAATTGCCGCTGCTTTTCCAGGTTCTCCACAAAAGGACGGATGGCCCGCTTGGACAAGAACAGCAGCAAAATAAGCACGATGGCGGCACAGGCCAGGGAGATCAGCAGAGTAAGGCGCAGCATATGGTAGGCGGACTGGAGCTGCAAGAAGCAGTCCATCACTACGATGGTGCTGCCGCCATCCTCATTGGAGAAGACGTGGAATCGGTAGTAGCCATTGTAGCCCTGCGTGTCGGCGGAGGATATGATCTCGTTGATGCTCTCCACCACTGTGTCGCGGTCCAGAGCGGCGATATGGTCTATATTTACGGAGACCACCTCCTGTCGGGAGGTCATCCGGGCAATGAAATACCGGGTCTCAAAGGGAGTCTCCGGCGTCACTTGGAATCCGCCCATGGCGGAGGGGTCCGCCGACTCCTGCGGCGCGGGAAATTCCCCGCCGTTTTCGTAGAGGATACGGATGGCGCGATCGGCGCGATTTGTGGCGGTGCAGTATGTGCCAACGCCGATGGCGGTGCAGAGGACTGTCAGCGTACCGATTAGAGACGCCATGGCGATGAGGATAAATCTCCGGCGCAGCTTGCGGATCATGGTTTTTCCTCCAAAAGATACCCCTGCCCCCGGCGTGCCGTGATGCGGACGTTGGCCCCCACCGTCTCCAATTTACGCCGGAGGTAAGAAATATATGCCCAGACTACACTGAGTTCAGCGTCGCTTTCATAGCCCCAGATACGTTCCATGAACTGTTCGGAAG
>CAZGOQ010000072.1:0-11068 GCA_964527315.1 uncultured Oscillospiraceae bacterium
CCGTCCAAAGCGCTCGAATATTATATCGGCCTTTTTGTGCTTTGTCAAGGGTTTTCTTCAATTTTCTTTCTTTTTTTCTATCAACACCATCCATAGCGCAAAAATCGGCACAAGCCCCCAAAATACAGTCATGATTCGATCCGACACCATATTCAGCCGGCATCGGATCGCAAATTCCAGCGCAAAGGAAATGCCGACCGCAAGTCCCATCCGCCAATTTTTCTTTTTCCGGACGGCAAGACATTCCATACCCCGCCGCATCATCTCGCCCGCGACGAGCAGCATCCCAAAGGAACCAAGCAGCACCGCCCCGGCCAACAGCGCTTCAAACCGCTGCAGCACGCCCAATATGTGAATGGTCTGTACCGCCCGGTAAAGCGGCTGCGGCGTCTGAGCGGTCAGCGCCGCGCCCAAAATCCCCCTTGTCAGCAGGCTCATTCCAATACAAACGCCGCTGCAAAGAAAAAACCACTTCCATTGCCCGTCTCGCTCTTTTTCCACGCACCACCAGGGACTTGTCACCGCAACCGCGATCCAAACCTGTTCCCAATTCACGCCGTCCGGAATTTGATTGCTCCACCGCACATCGCTGAGCCCAAACAAAATTACCGCCGCCAGCAGAGGCAGCAGAATCATGCCCAGCACGTTCCCAACATTTTTAAGCGCCGTTTTCCTGCCGATCATCCCGCGCCACAGCAACGCCATGACCCCCAGCGACACAAACGGAAAGGTCGTATCCTCCGGGAATGCATCCTCCGCCGCAAACGCGGTTGCCGCCGCCAATACAATGCCGCCGGCGATCAGCAAAACCGCGCTCGACTTGCCAATTTCCCCAAACCCCTTTGGCAAGATCAACCGCAGCAGTCCGCAGACGCTCCATGCCAGCAGAAGTTCCAGCCAGCCAAATCCCGCCGTGATCACCGCCGAAACTCCCGCCACCGCCGCAAACATCCACGGCCCTCTTCGCTCTCTCACGGTCATTCCTCCCCGCGCGCGCCTGTCTCCAAATACGCTCCCTCGATCTGTTCATTTTTCAGCTGCGCCAATGTCGGCAAATTCCGCTCTCTGCGCTCCCGCGCTTCCAAAACCGCTTCCAGTTCCTCCAGCCGCTCGCTTAGTGCTTCTGCGGGTTCCTTCGAACGGTATACCACCGCGCCCATCGGGATCTCCTCGGGCAATTCCATCCTCTCCAGCTGCTCCGCACCGCCGCACAGGATGATTCGCTTTAACTGCCGGAGAAACAGTTTTCCCGGCGCATGATCGGCCATTTGATTCACTGCCGACTGAGCGGTTTTTCCCGTGGCATGAAGTCCCGCCGCCCACAGCGACAGCGCATCCTCCTCTTCTTCGATCATCAGCGTCTGCGCCACCAGCAATTCCCCGGTGTCCGCCGCTTCAAAGGGATGAAAGCAGATCGCCGCCAGCACGACCGCAATCCCTGCGACCCATTTTTTCAAACGATCACCTCTGATTTCTGACGTTTTCCGTATCCAGCAGCGGGCTGCGATATTTCTCCGTTACAAGCCGCGCCCGAAGCTTTGGCGTTTCCCCCTGATTCAGAGGCGAAAGATAATCGATTCCCAGGCTGCTGAGATCTGCCAGGTGGATCAGCAGGAAAATCAATCCCAGCGCAACCCCGGCCAATCCTGCGGCCAGGCCGCCCAAAACCAGCGCAAAGCGCCAAATGCGAATGGCGTCGGCAAAATCCCGCTGGGGCAGCGTAAAGCCGCATATCCCTGCCGCCGCGACAACGATCAGCGCCGCCGGGGAAATCAGGCTCGCCTCCACCGCCGCCGTGCCTACCACCAGTCCGCCGATGATGGACACCGCCTGCCCTAAATTTTGCGGCAGATGCAGTCCCGCCTCCTGCAGCAATTCAAACGCCACCAGCAGGACGATCACCTCCGTGCCCGCGGAAAACGGCACAGACTCCCGGGATTCCACAATGGCCAGCAGCCACGACGTCGGAATCATTTCCTGATGATACAGACTCACCGCCGCAAAAAATCCCGGCAGCAGCAGCGCCGCGATCAGGCTGAGATACCGCAAAAACCGAATCGCCGACGCCACCATGTAATTTCCGCCCCGATCCTCCGGGGATTTGAGAAAATCCTCCAGACAGCAGGGCAGCAGATATCCCAGCGGCAGACCGTCCACCAAAATACCGACCTTTCCCTCCATAATTCCCCACGCAAACCGGTCCGCCCGTTCCGTATAAATTTGCAATGGAAAGGCCGTTTTCCGGCTGCCGGTCAAATATTCCTCCACTGCCGCCGGCGTCAGCAGTCCGTCGATATCAATGGTTTCCAGGCGTTTTTTTACCGCCTCCGCCAGTCCCGGATCCGTGATACCCGCCACATGGCACACCGTCACATTCGTCAGGCTCCGCCGCCCGACCACCTGCTCCTCCAGACGAAGTTCCGGCGTTCTCAAATGGCGGCGCAGGAGACTGGTATTGGTTCGGACCGTTTCAGTAAACGCGTCCTTTGCGCCCTTGACGGTATTCTCCACCTCCGGCGGGGAAATCGAGCGCTTTTCGCCGGTTTTGACCTCATAGGCCGCCGCGCTGTTCTCCTCAAACAGCACCACGCAAAACCCGTTGACCAGCTTCGATGCCACCGCGTCCATATCCTTCGTCTCCGCTTCCGTCGCGTTATCGATGCACGCCCGGGCCGTTTCCCGATCCACCGGTTTTTCCGCGTGGAGCAGCGGCCTGATGACAAAATCGGAAATATCCGAGCCAGAAACCAGTCCGTCAATAAAAAATACCCAAATTTCCCGCTTGTCCGGCCCGGCCAGTATTTTGCGCTGCGTAAAATCTCCCGCCCGGAAAATGCGCAGAATATTGTCCCGGGTGATGGGAACCGGGTATTTGGGAAAAACCCTCGGATGCGGTACGGATCTCATGTCGCTCACCTCAGAAACAGGATGCCCGATTTCCGATAAAATATGCAACAGGCCCTCGGGCATCACGCCGCAAAGGCCTGTTGCATTTTGCCAAAAAATGTGTTATATTGTCTCCGGTGCTGCCGGACGAAACGGCGGTTGGCCCCCTTTGCGGGGGACTTTGCCCCCGACTACACAGGAGGGGGTGGTAATATGGTTTCACATACTGAGCTTTATGCTTATACCGTGATGCTCATTGCCTTTGCTGCCCTGATGTTCCAGATAGCAAAAAAGAAGTAACCACCCAGGCTCCCAACCAGGCGGTTACTTCGTAATCCATGTTGGGGCCAACCGTCAATCGGCCGCTCCATCCATTGACATGATACAACATTTTTGTGTTTTTGTCAATGGGCAAATCCGCTCCGGTTTTCCGGGGCGGTTTTGTTTTGATTATAAATTCCATCCATTCATCTTTGACAGCCGCCGGTTTTCCGGCGGAATTCCCAAAAACGGCCCCGCGTCTTTGCCGTTTCGCCCGGCGGCGCAAAAAGGGCGGCCCCCTTCGGGGCCGCCCCGCTGAAACAGGTTTGCTGTTTCGCTCGATGTGTGTTCAGGATCTTTCTGGTTTATTCTGATTTGTAGTAGAGTTTCACAACCGCAGCAACCGGTTTCTCGTTCTTGGTCACGGTGATGTAGTCTGCCACCGCGTTGGCGTTGTTCTTGTCGAATTCCTCGCCAGGAGCGACATCCACATAGATCGTGGTCTCGGAATCCACGGTTACGCTCTCTTCGCCCAGAACCATCGCGGTGCCGTCAGACAGTTCGTCAACGGATTTCTCGGTCTCTAATGTTGCACCGTAATCAGTTGCATTGGAATCGGTGATTCCAATCAGCACGGTATCCGGACCCTGCGCCGTTATAACGACGATGGAACCCTGAGCAGGAATAGCGTCGCCGGTTCCCTTTGCGTTGTACTCGATCTCTTCACTGCCAACCAGAACGGTCACATTGGTGTACTCCTCGTCAGTGTCGCCAACCTTCGTGACAACGCCGAAGACATTGGTGGTAGTGGTCAATGCATCGCTTGTCTTGACAACGACATCCACGACTTCGCCCTTCGCGTTCACGAAGTATACACCACCAGTCACAGTCTTATAGCCTGTCTTGGCGGTTCCTCCCATCGCGTTGTAGAAGTTGCTGTAACCGGTCACCTTCGTGCCGCTCACCGGCGTGGATTGGGACAGGATGTACATATTGGTCGAAGTGCTGACGTTTTTGGTCGTGTCCGAAGCAACCGTCACGGTACGGCTGCCCTGCTCGATTACCACTTCATTAGCGGTCATCGCAACCACGCCGGCCGCATTTGTCGGCTCATCGTCTGCACCCGCTTCCAGCACATAATCGCCGTTGGACAGGACGTAGTAACCGTAAATCGTATCATTAAAGTCATCATCGTCTTTTACTTTTACTTTTTCATCTTTACTAAGTGTCCCGGTCTTGCTCAGGTAGTAGTACTCGGGACCCTGGGCGGCAATGCCCAGATTCAAGGTTACAACCTTACCGGTTTCGAAGTCATAGCCTTTGACCTTCGCGCTGGCCACATCATCGTCGAACGAAGTCTCAGCGGCATCCTGACCGATCACCTTTGTCGCGGTGACATAGATATAGCCGTCCGGCGTAATATTCTTGTCAGCCACTTCGCCAAAGTACAGGATGTTGCCATAGGAATCATAGTAGACCGTCGCGTCGCCGACAGTTACTTCGCCATTATCATTCACAGCGTAAGTGCTGGACAGATTCACGGTCTCGCCGCCAACCACGACGTACTCGCCCGCTTTATAACGGCTGATGGTGACTTCCTCGCCGGTCAGTTTCGTTACGTTCTCAACGGACACAACCGTTACCGTCCCGGCGTCTGTGCTCTTTACAGCATTGAAGGAAACGATATCCTTGGCAGCCAGCCCGTCGATCTGATCTGTGGTCAGCGTACCAGCGAAAGTGGTGCCAAGCTGAGTCAGCGTCGCCTTTTCCGTCTTTGTGTCTACCTTGGAGACTGTCGCCACATAGGTGTGAACCACAGTGATGGTATACTCCACGGCGTTATCGGTGCTTTCATCATCGGTGTCGAAGATCAGAACCTCAACGCCGGTCCCGCCCAGAGCGGCAACGCTGGCCGCGGTTTGATCGGCTACTTCCTCGCCGTCAACATACACGGTCAGGTCATAGCCTTTTTTGCCAATCACAGCGGTGATGTCGGTCTCCTGCAGTTTCTGATTGCTGAGATCCGCAGCTACCGCAGCCTCTACGACGGTCTTCTTGTCGCCGCAGTTGTAGGTATAGGTGACGATAGGCCTGCCAAAGGCATCCGCGTCACTATCGACCTTCTTTTTCAGATCAAAGCGGTCGCCCAGACGGTTGATTGTCATCGTCTGTGTAACTGTGACGCCGTCCTTGACATAGCTGACAGTATAATCCTTGTAGCTTACACTGTTCAGAGCGCCCAGCGCGTACAGGCAGGCGACCTCGCGGTCAAAGTCGAGATCCAGGTCGGCCAGCTTGACCATGCCGCAGTCGATTGACAGCTTGCGGGTGTTGTTGGCCCACTGATCGCCCTCCAGGTTGGAGAGCTTCGCGTCATAGCCCACCGCGACCAGCAGCATCTTCAGGAACTGCTCGGCGGTCAGCGTGTCCTCAGGGCCGAATCTGCCGTCGCCATAGCCGGCGATGATGCCCTGCGCTGCGCAGTAAGCGATGTACTTGGAGGCCCAGTGGCTGGAGGAAACGTCAGAGAAGGACGCGGTTGCGGTCAGCTTCTCGGACAGGGATTCGCCCAGCTGCAGATAGGCGATGATCTTGGCGGCTTCGGCGCGGGTCAGGTTGCCGGTCGGCTTAAACGCGCCGGTATCCATGCCCTGAATGATGCCCATGCCGTTCAGGACCTTGACGGCCTCAACCTGCGTGATCTCGTCCTTATCGGTGAAATCCTCATAGTCCGTCGCGAACACGGCGGGGACCAGAGTCAGCACCAGAGCGAGAACCAAAAGCAGGCTAAGACCTCTTTTGAGTTTCTTCATAGCAAGAAATCTCCTTTCATTTTGTACCCCCTTACATGAGGGCCGTATTATGTACAATCATTCAGCGGTATGGATATCCTTAGCTTACCGCCGAATGGATGCACCGATGTTTGATAATGATCGGGCCGCTTCCTTATTCTCGCCGCCGCGGGCGGAACGCCGCCGAAGCGGTTTGGATATCAAAGCGAGCCCGGACCATGCCCGGATAACGGCTTTATTGTACATCAACGATGCCTGTATGTCAAGATTGCGTTGAAAAATTCCTGATGGATTTTTTCCAATTTTGCGCAGTTTCAACACAAAACACGGCGCGTTCCCATGAACTTTCCATGAAGTGGAGAGAGTGTTGGAAAGCGGAGGGACCGCCCGCGCAGGCGCGCGACGCAGGAAGCCGCAGCCTGGTGGCAAGCCAGGTTTGTAACCGATTTGTCATCGGCGGTTACAGTATAGCACTGTTTTGTTATCTTTGTCAAGTGTTTCATACTGGATATTGTGGTTTTTTTTGACCGTGGGGACGATTTTGCGAAAGACCCCGTTCCGGTTTCCGGCGCGCTATTTTGCCTCCGCCCAGCTGTTCCCGGCGTGGGCCTCCGCGGTCAGCGGTACGCTCAGCCGCGCCGCCGCTTCCATTTCCGTCCGGAGCAGCCGCGTCACCCGCTCCCGCTCCTCCTTCGGGCACTCCACGATCAATTCATCGTGAACCTGAAGCACCAGCCGGCCGCGCAGCCCCTCGCGGCGCATGGCTTCCGACACACGCAGCATGGCGATTTTGATGAGATCGGCGGCCGTTCCCTGAATGGGCGTGTTCAGCGCCATGCGCTCCGCCCCGGAGCGGACGTTGAAATTCCTGCTCCTCAATTCCGGCAGACTGCGCCGCCGGCCATAGAGCGTCTCCACATAGCCCGTTTCCCGGGCCGTCTCCACCACGGTTTTCATATATCTGGAAACGCCCCGATAATGGCCCAGATAGTTGTCGATATAGGCTCTGGCTTCCTTCCGGCTGACGCCGAGATCCCCCGCCAGCGAAAAATCCGAAATCCCGTAGACAATGCCGAAATTGACCGCCTTGGCGCTCCGGCGCATCCGGGGCGTCACGTCCTCCGGCGCGACGCCAAACACGCTGGCCGCCGTGACCGTGTGAAAATCCTCCCCGGATAAAAACGCGTCCCGCATCGCGCCGTCCTCCGCCACATGAGCCAGCACCCGCAGCTCGATCTGGCTGTAGTCCGCGTCCACCAGCACGCAGCCTTCTCCGGCGACAAACATCTTCCGGATCTCCGCGCCCAGTTCCGTCCGGACGGGGATGTTCTGAAGGTTGGGGTCCGTGGAACTGAGCCGCCCCGTGGCGGTCACCATGTTCTGGAAAGTGGTGTGGATTCGCCCGTCCGGCCCGACGCCCTTCAGCAGCCCCTCGCAGTAGGTCGAGCGCAGCTTGGTGAGCATCCGGTAGTCGATAATGGCCGGGACGATGGGATGCTTGTCTTTCAGGGATTCCAGCACGTCGATGTTGGTGGAATACCCGGATTTCGTCTTTTTTCCGTGGGGCAGCCCCAGCGTGTCAAAGAGCAGCGCGCCCAGTTGTTTGGTGGAATTGATGTTGAAGGGCGTTCCGGAATAACTGAAAATTCGTTCCTCGCAGTCGGCGATCCGCTCCGCCAGCATTTTTTCAAACGCGGACAGCGCCTCCCGATCCACCGAAATGCCCGCGTATTCCATCTCCGCCAGCACCGGGCAAAGGGGAAAGTCGATCTCCGAAAATACCCGCTCCATGCCGTTTTCCCGCACCAGATCCGGCAGGACGCCGTAAAGCGCCCGAATCGCCTCCGCCTGTCCCGCCAGACCCTCCGCCGCCATGCTCCGGCGGCAGTAGCGCTCCAGCAGTTCCTCCGCCGGATAGCCCGAACGGGCCGGCTCCAGAAGATAGGCCGCCAGCGCGGTGTCATAGACAAAGCCGCCGATGGGGCAGCCCTGCCGCAGCAGCGCGGTCATCATGGATTTGCAGTCGTGGGTGATTTTTTGGACTTTTTCTGAAAAAAGTCCCTCCATCAGCCGGGGCCAGTCCATCAGACCCAGATCGCTTTGGGCGGCGGTATAGACCCGGTCCCCGACGCAGACCGCCAGCGCGCTGAGATCGGCGTTTCCCGCCAGCGCGACCGGTTCCTCCCGCGCCGCCAGTTCCCGCAAAAACGCTTCCAGCGTTTCCCCGTCCTCGACGGCGGTCACGGAGATTTTCTCAGCCGCCGCCGGAAGCGTCTCCGGCTCCAGCAGCCGGTATTTCCCGATCAGCGTTTCGAAATCGAGATCGCGGAACAGCCGCAGGACTTTTTCCCTGTCCCAGCTTTTCCGCACGGCGTCCTCCGGCGAAAACGCAATCGGCGCGTCTTTCCGGATCGTCGCCAGATCATAACTCTGATAGGCGGACGCCTTTCCCTCCCGCAGTTTTTTCCGGACGGCCGGTTTCAGGCTTTCCTCCTCGCTGTGCGCGTAGACCGCGTCCAGCGAGCCATATTTCGCCATCAGTTCCTTCGCGGTCTTTTCGCCCACGCCGGGCACGCCGGGATAGTTGTCGGAGGAATCTCCCATCAGCGCTTTCAGATCGATCAGGCCCTCGGGCGGAAATCCATATTCTTCCTCAAAAATTTCCGGGGTATAGTTGACCGATTGGGTCCTGCCGCCCCTGGTGGTGATCAGCTTGACCGTCACATGGCCGTCCGCCAGCTGCAGCGCGTCCCGATCTCCGGTGACCACCACGCAGTCCCAGCCGTTTTCGCCGCAGATCCGCCCGGCGGTTCCCATAATATCGTCCGCTTCCCAGCCGTTTAGAGAATACATGGGGATGCGCATGGCGTCCAGAATTTCCTTTAAAACCGGAAGCTGCTCCGCCAGATCCTCCGGCATGGGCTTTCGGGTGGCCTTGTAGCCCGCGTAAGCTTCGTGCCGGAACGTCTTTCCCTTTTCATCAAAGGCCACCGCAAGCGCCTCCGGCTGCTCTTCCTCCAGAAGGGACCGCATCATATTGAGGAATCCGTAAACGGCCCCGGTCGGCCGGCCGGAACGGGCGGAGAGCTGGCCCACGCCGTAAAACGCCCGGTTGACGATGCTGTTGCCGTCTAAAATCATCAGTTTCATTCCATCACCCGATCTCGTTGATTTTCATACATAAACAGATTGCATTTAATCATACCATTATACAGCTTCCGCTTTTTGGTGCATTTTTTCCCAAAATACCGTTCCAGTTCCTCCTCCGAGGAAATGATATATTTGGCATAATCCCGATTCCGGCCCACATGTCTGCCGAATTCCCGCAGCAGCTGCCGGGCCTGCTGCTGCTCCAGCATCCTCTGGCCGTAGGGCGGATTGGTCACGATCACGCCCTTCCCCTCCGGCAGCGTCAGCTTCACCGCGTCCGCTCTGGAAAAGGAGATCCATCGCTCCATCCCCGCTTTTTTTGCGTTGCTCCGGGCAATGCCAAGGGATTTTTCGTCTATATCCGAAGCGAAAATATGATAGTCTCCATGATATTCCTGTTCCATCGCCGCAGACCGCTGCGCCTGCCAATCCGTTTCCCGGCTGACGGCCCATTCCTGACAGGCAAAGGTCCGGTTCAGGCCCGGCGCACGGTTTTTGGCGATCATCGCCGCTTCGATGGCAATGGTGCCGGAGCCGCAGAAGGGGTCTACGAAATTATCCCGGCCCCGATAGCGGCTGAGCGTGACCATGGCCGCCGCCAGCGTCTCCCGCAGGGGCGCGTCGTTGCCTACAGCGCGGTAGCCCCGTTTGTGCAGTCCCGCTCCGGTGGTATCGAGAAACAGTTCCGCCTGATCCTTCATGATGGAAAATTGCAGCTGATACAGGCTCCCGCTTTCCGGCATCCAGCCCAAATGGTATCGCTCCCCCAGCCGTTTTGCCGCCGCCTTTTTGATGACGGCCTGACAATCCGGCACGCTGTGAAGCCGGGAGTTCAGGCAATGCCCCTTGACCGGAAACGCGCCGTCCCTGGGAATGAATTCCTCCAGCGGCGCATGGTACGCCCCCTGAAACAGTTCCTCAAAGGTTCGGGCCGGAAAGGCGGCGACCCGAAGCAGCACCCGTTCCCCCGTCCGCAGCCAGAGATTGGCCCGGATCACATCCTGAAAATCGCCCTGAAACAGCACCCGGCCGTTTTCCGCGGCCACATCCTTCATCCCGAGCCGCCGCAGTTCCCGGGCGCAAAGGCCTTCCAATCCGAACAGGCAGGGAACGGAAAGCGTAAAGTCACTCATAATTGTCTCCTTGTAACGCGCATCCCGCAGGACGAAAATCGGTTTGATGCTGCCGTCCGGCGGCGCGGCGAATTGAAATGTTAAGCGCCTGTATGCGCATGATACTATTCGCTCCGCGATATTATAGCATACAAAGCGCAAAATGCAAAGGGCGGGAAAATCGTTCCTCCGCTCCAAATCGGATTCGGTAATTCTTGATTTTCGGCGGAAAATCCGGTATGATACCGGCATCCATACAGAGGACGCGACGACTCCGGACACCGCGCCTCGCGCGCGATATGGTAAGAACCATTTCGTGTGAAATCACACGGTATCACTGAGGATCATGATGAAAAAACAGTTTGCAATTCAAAACAGTGGCAGCGTTCCCCGCGCAGCCGGAAAATATCAACACGTTACGCACCCATTTCCGCCGGTATTTGACGAAAGCGCCCGTATTCTCATTCTGGGCAGTCTTCCCTCTGTCAAATCCCGGGAAAACGGGTTCTACTACGGCCATCCGAGGAACCGCTTCTGGCCGGTTCTGGCGGACATATTGGGCTGTCCGCTTCCGGATAGCATCGAAGCGAAAAAAGAAATGCTGCTGACGCATCACATTGCCCTTTGGGACGTCATTGCCGCCTGCGATATCATCGGGTCGGACGACAGTTCCATCCAGAACGCCGTGCCCAACGATATTCCGGCGCTGATCCGGCAAACGCAGATCCAGCGTGTATTTACAAACGGCAAGACCGCCTGCCGGCTTTATCAAAAATATCTGGAACCGCAAACCGGAATTCCCGCCAGATCGCTGCCGTCTACCAGTCCCGCCAACGCCGCGTTTTCCCAACAGCGGCTGGTGGAGAT
>CAZGOQ010000073.1:0-11067 GCA_964527315.1 uncultured Oscillospiraceae bacterium
ATTCTGGTCGGCCCTTCCGGCTGCGGGAAATCTACCACTCTGCGTATGATTGCAGGTCTGGAAGAAATTACCGAGGGCGAGTTGTACATCGACGGTAAACTCTGTAACGATGTTCCTCCCAAGGAGAGAGACATCGCCATGGTGTTCCAGAACTACGCACTGTATCCGCACATGACGGTTTATGAGAACATGTCCTTCGGCCTGAAACTCCGCAAGACGCCCAAGGATGAGATTAAGCGCCGCGTGGAAGAAGCTGCACAGATCCTTGAGATCGAGCATCTGCTGGATCGTAAGCCCGCTGCCCTCTCCGGCGGTCAGCGTCAGCGTGTTGCGCTGGGCCGTGCGATTGTCCGTAATCCGAAGGTCTTCCTGCTGGACGAGCCTCTTTCCAATCTGGATGCGAAGCTCCGCGCACAGATGCGCTCTGAGCTTACCAAACTCCATAAGAGACTGGATACCACCTTTATTTATGTTACGCATGACCAGACTGAGGCTATGACCATGGGTTCCCGGATTGTCGTTATGAAAGACGGCATCATGCAGCAGGTTTCCACTCCGCAGGATCTTTACCAGAATCCTACCAACCTGTTCGTCGCAACCTTTATCGGCTCTCCTTCCATGAATAAGCTGGAACACTCCAAGCTGTCCTCCAAGGATGGTCATACCTACGTTACTTTCGGCAGTGAAACGGAAAACGCGACCGTTCAGCTGCCCGATGCACTGGGTCTCAAGCCCGAGGTTCAGGCCTACATTGGCAAGGAAGTCGTCATGGGCGTTCGCCCTGAACATATCCATGATGAGGAGATTTATCTGAAGAACTATCCTCAGTATAAGTTCACCGCAACTGTAGATACGGTTGAACCCTTGGGCGCTTCTACCAACCTGTTCCTGCTCATCGGCGGCCAGCAGTTCACTGCAACCGTTGATCCCACTTCCGCTGCAAAGATGGGCGATAAGATTGAGCTTACCTTTGAAGCAGATCGTGTGCATCTGTTCGATCCCGATACGGAAAAGTGTATCGACCTCTGATAGGCAGATTTAAGCGCCGGCCACAGGCCGGCGCTTTTGCTGTTCTATCTGCCTCCAAAGCCGCATAAACTATTATGAGGTGGTACAAATGAAATGGGGGGCAACATTGATCGTCTCGCTTTTGCTGCTGCTGGGAACGGCGGGCTTGCTGGCGGGGGCCGGAATGACCCCCGAGGGAGAAAAGACAAAGGAACAGGGGCAGACCGTCGCCGCATGGCTGCTGCAAAGCCAGCTGGGCGATATTGCCGCACCGGTATATGAGAAGCCTGTGACGGCATCTCCAGTACCCGGCATAGCTTCAGCAGAGCCTTCTCAGACGCAGGAGACTGCACCTGTGAGAACGGTGGAGGAGGCATGGGATGAAGCGGAGCGGGAAACAACACCGGAGACGGTGTCCCCAGCGCCGGTGACCCTGGGCGAAAATGTTTTTTTTGAACTGCGGAATGAGACAGATTATGCAGTAGATATGACCAATATGCCCGCGCTGCCGTCCGGATTGAACCTGGATACGCAGGAGCCTGTGATCCTGCTGATGCACACCCATGGCTCCGAAGGCTATCAGGATGCGGCGGCGGAGAATTATCGTACCCAGGACGCGGAAAAAAGTGTGGTTGCGGTTGGAAACGCCGTTGCAGAAATTTTAGAGCAACGGGGCTACGGTGTGATCCACGACACAACGCTCTGCGATTACCCGGAGTATACCGGGGCTTACGATCGGGCAAGAGCGGTCATAGAGAAAAATTTGGAAACATATCCATCCATTGTGCTGGCTCTGGATATCCACCGGGACGCTGTGGAAGGGGAAAATGGAGCGCAAATGCGCATGGCCTGCACAATAGATGGAGAGGATGCGGCCAAAATCATGCTGGTAGTGGGAACAGACGCTGGCGGACTGACACATCCTGATTGGCGGGGAAATCTCAGTCTGGCGGCGGTTTTGCAGACCCGGCTGGAAAGCGTGTGCCCGGGGATGATGCGGCCGCTGAACCTGCGGAGAGAACGGTTTAATCAGGATCTTGCGCCTCTGAGCCTGCTGATAGAAATGGGCGCTTCCGGTAATACGCTGGAGGAGACGATCCGCTCGGCAGAGGTGCTGGCGGCAGCCATTGGAGATACGCTGGATCGGTATAGCGGTAAAAGTTCATAAAGAGCGCAGTGGAAATTCTACACTTTGACTAAAAGTTCATGTTGACGAATGACGTCTGTTTGTGGTATATTTACTTTAGCAATCCAAGCCAAAGGGTTTGAATCATTTTAGGGGGTATCTTTGTGGATAATAGTTTTGACAAGCTGAACAGTGAATTTGAGGACAAGGCCAGAGGTGGCTTTAAATATTACTTCTGGTTGGTTTTCTCTTTCATCTTTGCGGTTCTGGGCGTTGCCATTGGCGTTTATGCAGTGTTGCCTGAGCATAACCGCTATGTGGCTCTGCTCACACTGCTGTGCGGTGCGTTCGGTGCGCAGACCAATGCTTGGGCAAAGGGCACCCAGGCGCGGAACAAGGCGCTGAAGATCAGCATGATCGTCAACTTGGCCGTGGTTGTGTTTGCCTGCGTGATTTTGTACATCATCCTTCCCTATGTCAATGGTTAAGGAATGAAAAAACCCGCCCCTTGTGGGGCGGGTTTTCCCATATTAGAGAGAATCAAATGGAGGAGTCGTTGTGAAATGTAAGCAGATCAAACGATTGCCGAATTTAACAAAAATGCTGTTTCAGCGGGTCGTGGTGGTCGGCATCAGTATTGTGGCACAAGTTGTGTTCTTTGTGCTGATGATCTGGCGCTTTCAGGAGATCAATGAATGGGTCTATGTGGCGCTACTGCTGCTCAGCGCTGGTGTGACGCTGTTTATCATCACTAAAAATACGAATCCCGCCTACAAAATCGCCTGGGTCATTCCAATTCTGCTGTTCCCGGTGTTCGGTGGTCTGTTCTATTTGATGCTGGGCGGCAATCGGCTTTCGAGACGACAGCGGAAAAAGATGAATTCTGTGGAGAGGAATCTCCGGCGGCATCTGCCGCAGGATCCGGAGATCATGTCTCAGCTGTGGGCAGCAGACCGGGATGCGGCGCTGGAATCTGCTTATATTCAAAAAGTTGCCGGCTGCCCGGTCTATAAAAATACGACGGCTACCTATTTCTCTCTGGGAGATGATGCGTTTCCCAAAATGCTGGAAGAACTGAAAAAGGCGGAGAAATACATTTTCCTTGAGTATTTTATTATCGGCCCCGGCGTCATGTGGAACAGGGTTTTAGAGATTTTGAAGGATAAAGCAGCCAAAGGACTGGACGTTCGCGTTATGTATGACGATTTCGGCAGCATAACACTTCTGCCCTCCGGTTATAAAAAGGAACTGGAAGCCCTCGGCATTCGGTGCTGTGTGTTCGCGCCGTTTATTCCTGTGGTGTCGGCGCGGCTCAATAACCGGGATCACCGCAAGTTTATGCTGATCGACGGAAAGGTGGGGTTTACCGGAGGCATCAATCTGGCGGATGAGTATATCAACCAGAAAAAGCGATTCGGCCACTGGAAGGATAATGCCATCATGATCCGGGGCGAAGCGGTCCGGTCTATGACCGTGATGTTTCTGAGCCTGTGGGACTACGTTTCCGGCGGCAGGGACCCCGCGCCCAATTATATTCCGCCCGTACCCGTGGAACAGGGCAGGGGCTTTGTGCAGCCCTATACGGACAACCCGCTGGACGATGAACCGGTGGGCAGTTCGGTTTACCTGAATCTGATTAACCGGGCTCATGAGTCGGTGTATATCATGACGCCCTATCTGATTCTGGACTATACGATGATGGAAGCCCTCTGCAATGCGGCGAAGACCGGGCTGGATGTGCGGCTGATTACACCCCATATCCCGGACAAATGGTATGTTCACCTGGTGTCAAGAGCGCACTATGAGCAATTGGTCAAATGCGGGATCAAGGTCTATGAATACACCCCCGGATTTATCCACTCCAAGGTCTTTCTGGTGGACGGAAAGCTGGCAACTGTGGGCACCATCAATCTGGATTACCGGAGCCTGTATCTTCATTTTGAAAACGGCGTGTTCCTCTATAATGCGGATTGCCTGACGTCGATTTTTGAGGACTTTAAAAACACCATTGCAGTGAGCCAGCGGATCACACTAAAGGATTGTCAGGCCACCGGACCATTGGTACGGCTGCTGCGGGCGGTGCTGCGGCTGCTGGCGCCGCTGATGTGAAGGCCACCATGGGCGATTCCCGCGAAAAGATCTTATATTTGCATGAATCCCTCCGGACAGGCATAGTCTGTTTCGGAGGGATGCTGCTATGTTTGTGACCATTGATCTAAAACGGCTCCTTGGATGGGCCGCCATGTTTTTGGCGGTATTGATCCCGGGAGCCATGTATCTGTCGGCCCGGCAGGCCATGCCGGAGACCATTGAAACCGGCGCCTGGGGGTTGAGTTTTCAGACGCCGGGTCAGCCGCCTCGGGCAGATGCTACGGCGGACGAACTGGATCGTTATCAGGCCAAGTATATCGGAAAGCAGGATAAAACCATCTATCTGACCTTTGACTGCGGCTATGAAAACGGCTGCACCGGGGCCATACTGGATGTGCTCCAGAAGCATGATGCCAAGGCGGCGTTTTTTGTGGTAGGCAATTACATTGAATCCGCCCCGGAACTGGTTCAGCGCATGGCCAGGGAGGGCCATACGGTAGGGAATCACACCTGGAGCCATCCGAATATGTCGGAGATCAATGACCGCACAGCCTTTCAAGAGCAGTTGAGCAAGGTTTCTGCGGCGTATGAAGAATGTACCGGCGAGAAGATGCCGGCCTATTACCGGCCACCGCAGGGGATCTACAGCCAGGAGAATCTACAGATGGCAAAGGATTTGGGCTACAAAACCGTATTTTGGTCGCTGGCCTATGTGGACTGGAAAACCGATGATCAGCCGACAGAGGAATATGCCATGCAAAAGCTTACGGAGCGGATCCATGACGGCGCGGTGGTGCTGCTCCATAATACGTCTACCACCAATGCGGCGATTTTGGATCGGCTCCTGACTGTCTGGGAGGGTATGGGCTATCGGTTCGGCACACTGGATCAGTTGTTTGCCGATTGACAACCGGGCCAAAGGAAAGTGAAATAGTACCGGAGTTTTTTAAAAAGGAATCAGGCACCCTTTTCCTCCGATGGAATAGTATGAATTAGCGCAGCGGAAAGCGGCGCAAATATCTATCAGGAGGTATACATGATGTGCAATGGTAACAATGGACTCGGGGGCTGCTGGTGGATCATCATTTTGATCCTGTTGTTCTGCTGCTGCGGCTGCGGCAGCGGACTGAGCGGCAACAGCAACGGCTGTGGCTGTGGCTGCGGTTGCGACAACAACTGCGGCTGCTAATTCCGGCAACCTACAAAAGTGTCACCCGGGGGCCGCTTGCGGCCCCCGGAAAGCAGTGGGGAGAGCCATATGAAGCTGACAGTGTTAATAGGAAATACCGCCTCTCAGGCGAATATGGAAACAGGCCATGGACTCAGCGCCTATCTGGAGATGGGCCGGATCCTTTTCTCCATGAGCAGGCGATGCTTGTCCGAGAAGGGGACAAGCTGCTGACTCTGGAGGCAGAAACAAGCTGCGGCGAGTATTCATAACCCCATGGTGTCCCGCATAAGCTGAATGAGAACAATTTCAGGAGGTGCCTTTTTGCGGGAGAGCATGGAACAGCGAGCCTATGAGCTGGCTGTGTACATGATCGAAAATGGGACTACCGTGCGGGCCACAGCCCGAAAGTTCGGTATATCCAAGTCTACAGTGCACAAGGATCTGACCACCAGACTTCCCCAATATAACCCTGCCCTCTATCTGGAGGTACGGGCGATATTGGATCAGAATAAAGCCGAGCGGCACCTGCGGGGCGGCCTGGCTACCAAACGAAAATACAAAGGTGATGAATAAAAAAGGCGGCTGTGAGTTTCGGCTCACAGCCGCCTTAGACTGTCCAAAAAGCTGACCGGCGTTTTGGGCAAAGGACTGCGGTCTGACTGCGTACACGCTGCCGCCGGAAGCGGGCCGCTTTCACACGTGCAGACCGAAAAGTGTTTTCTGCGACGCATATGTCCTCGCAGAAAACAGATTTCAATTTCTCTCCCCGCCTGCGGGCGGCGAAACGCTGCGAAGCCTTTCTGTATGGGGAAATATTCCTTTCGCAAGGAGGGTTATTTTGCGTATTTGACCGCTTCCTCACCAGCTAAGTAGCCGCCGCAAAAAGCGGAGGTCAAAGCCGAAAGCACGCTTTCAATGTACTGCACGCCCACAGCGCCAGGCAGCATAATGCCCCGGATGTTGTCTCCGGCGGCATAAAGGCCGGGGATGGGCTGGTTGTTTTTCAAGACCCGCAGAGTGCTGTCTGTCGACATACCGCCTACGGCGTTTTCATGGAACAGCTTGATAAACAGCGAAAAGAAGGGGCCTTGTGCGATGGGGGTGGGGGCGGGTATATCCATGGGGCCAAACATACCGTTTTCCTCCTCGCCGCCGTCGGGCTTCGGCGGGCCGCCTGGGCCATCGTCATCGCCGCCGGGCGGGGGACCGAAGGGCATGGGATCATTCAAATGTGCGTTGTGATCTTCAACGGCCGCCAGGAATTTTGCCCGGTCAAAGCCCAGTTCATCGGCCAAACCCTCCAGGGTGTCGGCTTTTTTGATGCTGCCCCACTGAACCTCCTGATCGATTTCTGCCTGGAAATTGTTATAGAGCCGATCCATATCCACGCCGACCGCATCGGGAGCGCGGCCCTTGGCCCGCTCCATGGATTCCTCCAACGCTCTTTGGTCGATGACAGACCAGAGGTAACGGCCGGAATGGGAGGCCAGCGCGCTGACTTCCGTCATCTCCATGGGTGCTTTGTAAAGGTTGCCGTCCTTGTCCACTTCCATGCTGCTCATGCCCCTGGAAGCGGTGAGGCCGCAGGTGCCAAAGGGGTGCCGGGCCGGGCCGAACATATTCACACGGCGATTGACGTAATCAATATCCGCGCCAATTTCATCACACATGGTAATGCCGTCGCCGGTGCAGGTGGCGCAGGTGAACACATGGACAGGCTCGCTGCCATCGTCCTTATAGAAAATGGGCTGAAATTTGGCCATCAGTTCCTTGTTATGCGTGAACGCACCGGCGGCTACAATGGTCGCTTTGGCATGGACTTCGATCTCACCGCCGGGATCATGGGCCACCGCGCCTACCACCGCGCCGCTTTCATCCGTCAGAAGATGCTCCGCAGGGGCGTGATAGAAAATTTCGCCGCCGTTCTGCTCCAAAATACCCAGAAGCTTGAGACACAGGAACCAGCCGTTGCCGCCGGGACCAATGGAGGTGTCGATGCGCTTGTGATTATAGGGCACATCATAAGTGCCCACCAGGCCCTTGGAGTGAAAGGGACCGTCGCCAAATTTGTAGTCCTTGCCCAGATCATGTTTGGTAATGAGCCAGTTGACAAAGTTTACGTCGGCATCCAGCATATTTTTCACCAGCTGACCATCCACCTGGCTGCCGGTCTTTTTCATAAACTGGGTATACAACTTTTCTCTGGGGTCGGGAATGCCGTCCTTTTCATGCCAGACAGACCACTGAGCCCGGAACATATGCGCATACCAGGCGCTGCCGCCGACCTCCTTGTTTTTCTCCAAAACGACAACTTTTTTCCCGCTGTCCGCAGCCCGGGCAGCTGCCGCCATGCCTGCGGCGCCGCCGCCGATCACCAATACATCGCAGTTTTTTACGATCCTGTCATGGGGTTCAGCTTTTGGGGCTGGGATTTCCGGATTGGAAATAATATTGTTGTGGCAAACCTCGGCACAGTGGCCGCAGTCAATGCATTTTTCCGGATCGATCCAGTATTTGCTGCCCTTGAATCGGATGGCGCCCGCAGGACATTCTACCCGGCAGCGGTGGCAGCAGGAGCAGTGCTCCCGGTCGATAACATAAGCCAAAATAAAAACTCCTTTCCGTCAAAATGGTTTCAACTAAAACCATTTTAATACGAAAGGAGTTTTTCTGCAAATATCAATTATCATGCTGGAGTGCGATTTCTGTCACTGACAGTGGCCACCCGTAAAAAATCAATTTCTTTTGATTTCTCACCACATTTCGACGGACTTTTTAAAAAATTGCCATTATAATGGCCTTAAATGTGCTGGAGCGGCTATAGACGCCGCCGACCCAGACGTATGACTGCGGCAGTCATGTCATCCTCCCCACCCAAATCGGCTGCCAGTGCTACCAACTGGGAAGAAAGCGCTTTGACATTCTCCCCATCAAAGCGTCCGATCAGACCTTGGGCCTGCTCTCCGGCAGCGCCATCGCTGACCAGAACCAGCATATCACCTTCCCACAGGGACAGCCGAATTCTCTCCGGGCTGTCGGCGCTCCCCGCGTCGATGCCGGGAGGCGGAGCGGCTGTTCCTATTTTTTTGACCACATTGCTGCATTTCAAATAGCTGGGAGCGGCGCCCCATTTGTAGAGTGTGCCCTGGCCGGTAATCAGGCTGAGTTCCAAAATATCCATTGTGGAAAAAACGCCGGTGTTTCGGAGAATATACATTCCGCTTAACAGTTCCATGGCCTGATCCGGCTGCATTCCCGACTGGATCAGGGCGGATAGCGTATCCACTGCCAGCATACTCTCTTTGGCGGCGTCCGGGCCGGTGCCCATGCCGTCAGAGAGCAGGACAAAGAAGCGACCGTCCTCCATATGAAAGCTGACGCCCCGGTCTCCGCTGATCCTGGAGCCGTGCCGTCCGGCGGCGGAAACGCCCAGTTTTACACTGTAGACCTCATCCGGGAAACGGCGGACGCAGCGGAACTGTCTGGCGCACTGCTCCATGAGTCTGGACATATAGAGGAAGCAGCGGCTGGCGATCAGACGGGATTCCTCTGCGCGATTGTGTAGCTGGCGGCGGCAGAGGGCTTCGTTCAGCGCCTGATTCAGGGCGGTCAGAAGACCTTCCATATGGCAGCAGTTTGCCGCGAAGTCTGTCGGAAAGTCCTCCCGCAGAGCCTGCCTGCGGTTGAGCATGGGAAGCGTGGAGGAGCGCATAGCCTGGTAGGTTTCCGTGCTGTGCTTTTCCCAGCAGTAGCTATAGCGGGTGCAGTCCCGACAGACCTGATAGGTGGCCTGGTCGAAAATATGTGTTTGTTCCTGCGTCATGGCGGCGTCCGGATCGACGCCAATGGCGTCGTAAAGCTGCCGAAAGGCTACAGCGCCAACACCAAGCTGCTGCTCCACCATATGGGCAATCTGCTGGGCCATATTTTCCTCCTGCCCGGCGGTCCACCGGGCGGGAATGGGAATGGAAAGCAGCACACCAATGCCGAAATTCAAAAAAAGCGACCGGCTGGGCAGACCTATATAGAGTACAGCGGCGGTAAAACCCACAACGAACAGACCTGTGCGCAGGAACCGGCGCCGACGGGACAGTGCGCTCCCGGCAAATGCCGCCGCCGTCAGAGCCAGGGTATAGCCGCCACCGGCCATCAGTGCGCCGTCCAGGGAAAGTCCCATGCCCACGGAGAGAAAAATGGCCGTGCCAGGATTTGAACACTGAGAGACCACGGCGGTGAGAAATACGGCAAGGATCAGTCCAAGATTCAGGCCCCAGGGCGTGGGAAGCATCGCGGCCCCAAGGAGAAAAAAACAGATGGCGAGCAATGCGCCGATGCTGCGGCGGCGGGAAAGAAGCGCGTCAAAGGCCAGCGGTGACAGGGCGGAGAGAAAAATACTCTGACCATATCCGGCCAGCAACAGGGGTGTCAGGGACTGACTCAACAGAAAAATTGCGCCAATGGCGGCGCTCATGATGCCCGGCACCAGGCATCGGAACCAACGCTGTTTTGTGATCCAGAGCGTTCCGAATATGTACATGGTCACGAAGGTCAGAAGGGAAATGCTGGTCAGTTCCAGTCCCAGAGAAAATGGCTGCATCAGCAGATAGCCCAGTACGGCGCCCACCAGTGCGCTTAACCCATGAAGTCCCCCGCCGGCGGCTACCAGAAGGCCCACAACAAAGGGGACGGGCTGTCCGCCCAGTCTGCCGCAGGAGAGCACAAATCCGGAAAACAGGTAAATGAGGCAGTTCAGTGTCTCCCTTAGTGCCGGACGGGAAATGACCAGAGGTGACTGGGTATCAAACCACTGTTCCAAAACCGAACTTTTTTTCAGCTTTTCCTTCATAGGGCGCGTCTCCTTCTGTGTTTTCCCATATGATAACTTTTTTCGAAGGGAGACGCCGTCGGGAAATGCGGACGGAAATGCAGTTGAGAGAGAATTCTGGAAAAACCAGCCGGGGCGTACTTGGAAAAAGAATTTTGAAGCGGCCCTCTTGCGTATTGCGTAAAAACCGGGTACAATAAAACAGAAAGGTAGGCGATGCGCCATGGCGACAGAGATCGAAATGAAGCTGGCAGTTCCCAACGAAGCAGTCATGAATCATGTGCTGGAGGATCCGGAACTGACCCAGTATATGAAGGATGACTATGCACTTCGGCATATGCGGAGCATTTATTATGATACAAAGGATGGGCTTTTGAGCCAGAGGAAATGGACGCTCCGGCTCCGTCAGGAGGGCGAGGCCACTGTGGCGGCCTTTAAGACCGCCAATATGAGCGACAACGCAGGATTTTTTACCCGGAATGAGTGGCAGTGTATGGCGGATAATATTGAGGATGCAATTCCAATGCTGATCGATCAGGGTGCGCCCAGAGAACTGAAAAATCTCCTGAAGAGCAATCCCCTTGTGGAAACCTGTGGGGCCGAATTTGACCGGAGAGCGGTTTGCCTGTATCTGGATGAGGGCGTCCGGATCGAGATTGCCGGAGATCTGGGTTATCTCTACGGCGGAGACAACAAAGAACCGATCTGTGAATTGGAACTGGAACTGCTCTACGGTGACGCGGGCAGCCTTCCGCCTCTTTGCAGTCAGCTGGTGGCGGAGTATGGACTTCAGGAGGAACCCCGCAGTAAATATGAGCGCGCAAAAGCGCTGACGGAATAAGATTT
>CAZGOQ010000074.1:0-10964 GCA_964527315.1 uncultured Oscillospiraceae bacterium
TCCGGGAATTTGCGGAGTTCGGCTCCGGCTTTAAGATTGCCATGCGGGATCTGGAAATCCGCGGCGCGGGGAATCTTTTGGGCGCGGAACAGTCCGGTCATATGATCTCCGTGGGCTACGATATGTATTTGCGGCTTTTGGAGGAAGCCGTCCTGGAGCAGAAAGGGGAACCGCCCCGGGAGGAAAAAAACTGCGCTGCGGACCTCAATATATCCGCCAACATTCCGGAAAGCTATGTTTCCTCCGGCCAACAGCGGATGGATCTCTACCGCCGCATTGCCTCCATTCGTGCTGAGATCGACGCGGACGATGTGCTTGACGAGATGATCGACCGATATGGGGAGCCGCCCAGTGCAGTCACCGCGCTGATCAGTGTGGCGCTGCTTCGATCCCGCGCTTCCGCTCTGGGCTTTTCCGATATTGCGCAAAAGGGAAGCAATTTGATTTTCACATTTCGAAATATTGATTTTTCCGCCATCAGCGGTATCTGCGCCGACCCGGAACTGAAAAAACGTGTCCTGTTCTCCGCCGGAGATACCCCAAGGCTGACCTTCCGTCTGGTCAGCGGTGAGAATCCCCTGCACATTTCGGAAGAATTTGTAAAAAAATACGCCGCTTTTTGTATGCCTGAGGAGAAAAAAGTCGAAAGTGACCTGCCCTTTTCTGAAAATTCATGAAAAGCAATTGCAAATTGCCAGAAATCACGATATAATATCCACAGAGCGGATATATATCGCGCATACAGGCGCTTTGCGTTTGTGCATAGAACGATTTGATCCGTTGTGCCGCCGGAAACGGTATATGGCATGATAACATAACCGCAAGCAGCTATGTTATCGAAATGACCAATCTGTAATCTGTCCGACGGGATCACCGTCCGGCTTACAGGAAAGACTATGACAGACAGGATTCTGTCTCAAGTAAGGTGGAGATTATGATTAGCCAGGAAAACAACAAGACACCCAAAGCTTCTGACCGGAAGCCTTCTTCTAATAATCAGCCGCGCTCTGCATCCGGCGCTCAGCACAGCAGTGTTCCAAGAGCCGCCGGCACCGCCGGCACTCAGCGTACCGCCGGCACTCAGCGCACCGCCGGCACTCAGCGCACTGCCAGCGGTCAGCGGCCCGCCCAGCGTTCTGCAAATGGCCAAAGCTCCGTTGGACAGCGGCCCGTCAATGGACAGCAGCGCCGTCCTGCCAATGGGCAGAGACCTGCAGCACAGCGGCCTGTACCTCGTAAGAAAAAACGCGGTGTCAGCCCGGTGCTTGTTGTGCTGATCGTAGCGCTGGTGATCGCTATTGCGGTATTTGCCGGTATTGGCGTCTATGCAATGCGTTATGTTAACTATGATAAGATCCTGCCCAACGTCTATGTGGCGGGCATTGATGTGGGCGGTATGACACAGGAGGAAGCAAAAGCCGCCATTGAAGCCGCTCAATCCAATGTGGAGACGCAGAGCGTCAATGTCAATCTGCCGGATCAGGTTCTGACCTTTACCCTGGAGCAGGATACTGTTCTGATGGACGTAGATCAGGCGGTGGCCGCAGCCTACAGTTATGGCCGCAACAGTTCCAATCCCTTTGCCATTGCCCGCGCCATCAAGGCGGCGCAGCGTACCCGGAATGACATCGATATTTCCACTGCCGTACAGGTCGATACCTCCTACATCCGCACGCTGATCGACGATACCGCCAAAACCATTGTCTCCGATCTGAAGGAATCCCAGATCGTAAACGACGAACGCACAATTACCGTTACCATCGGTAATCCCGGAAAGACGCTGGATGCGGATGCGCTCTATGAACTGGTATCCAATGCGTTTACTTCCGGGAATTACAGCGATATCGACTTCGACTATACCATGACCTATCCTGCAACCGTCATGCTGGATGATCTCTATGAGGAAATGACCACTGAGCCGGAAAACGCAGCCTATGATCCGGATACTGACACAATCTCTGAAGGCGTTGTAGGCTATACCCCAAATGTTGATTTGGACGAAGCCAACCAGCAGTTGGCAATGGCGTCTCCCGGCGATGTTCTGACTTTCACCTTTGAGGAAACAGAGCCGGAAATCACCAAGGAGTACCTTTCCTCTGTGCTGTTCCGCGATACGCTCTATTCCTATGGCTCTGTCTATGCAAACAATCCCGGACGTACCACCAATCTGAAGCTGGCTTGTCAGGCCATTGACGGAACTGTGCTCCAGCCAGGAGAGATCTTCTCCTTTAACGATGTTGTCGGCGAGCGTACCGCTGAGAAGGGTTATCAGGAAGCTGTGGTCTATGTTTCCGGCGACTCCGTTCCCGCTTTGGGCGGCGGCGTATGCCAGGTTGCTTCTACCATTTACTACTGCGCCATGTACGCCGACCTGGAGATCGTCCATAGAGAACCCCATATGTACTTTGTTACCTATGTGCCTGGCGGTTTGGACGCCACTATTTACTGGGGCCAGACAGATTTCCAGTTTAAGAACAGCACGGATTATCCCATTCGGATCGAAGCAGGCCTCTCCGGCGGTAAGTGTAACATCAAGCTGGTGGGAACCGATGTCAACAATTATACGGTGGAGATCGACAGCAACCGGATCTCCTCTACCCCCTATAGCACCATTACCAAAGAGGGCGTTGGTGAAAACCAGAGCGGTTATACCGGTTATGTTTACGAGATCGTCCGTCGTGTCTATGACAGCAGCGGAAATCTCGTCCGCACGGACAGCACTGCGGATCTGGACGCTATGGGCGGTCTGGGTACCAGCCGCTACAACAAGCGGGATCAAATCACTTATGTCGGAACTCCTGTAACAACTGCGCCGTCTCAGGAGCCGTCCACTTCCCCATCGACCTCTCCTTCTACGGAACCGACTCCTTCTACACTGCCATCTACGGCGCCGTCTACAGAGCCTATTCCATCGGTCTCGGCCGCACCGCCGGTGGTATCCACCGAACCGATTCCTGTCGTTCCGGTCGATCCTCTCCCGGACGCAGAATAACCGTCAAAAGCTCCCCCGGCTGGGGGAGCTTTTCCTTGAAGAACCTGTATATTCCGTTATAATACAAAAAGATCCATAAAATGGGGGGGAGGCTGCAATGTTTCAAAAACGTCGCCATGCCAGACTGGAACGGCTCCGGCAGGAACTGCAATATTCCGGAAAATATTATCAATTTTCCGGCAACGAAAAAAAGCGGAAACAACTGCTGATCGCCCTTTGGATCGACTCCCTTGCCGCTTTTTTTTCAGTTTTGGCCGGTGGCTGCATCCCGACGCCGGGACTCAGCGGTAGCTTCTATCTGCTGATTCCCTATGTGGCTGCACTGATTTCCGGCGGCGCCGTACTGTGGGCTGTCGCTCAACTCAGCCTGAGCGGCAATCCTCTCCGGGCATATGCCCATCTCCTTGCAACAACACGACTTCCCCGCCGGGCGCTGGCAATGTCGATCAGCACGCTTTTGTGTCTGCTTGGCCAAATCCTCTATCTCTGCCTGCATGGAAGTCAGGGACACAGCCTGTCTGCTGTGCTGTTTATGGTGTTTCAGGTTTTTGCCGCTCTGGCAGCATTTGATCTGCGCCACCGTATTTCCCGCGAAACCTGGGCCGAATGCCCGGATGGTTGATAGAAAAACTGCCCCAAAGCGGCCCGAATCTTCGGATCCTGCTCCGGGGCAGTTTCTTTTTTATCGCTTGCCGTAAAACAGCCAGGGCGCAGGCTCCTGCTCCATACCGCCCTTGGCGCTGAGCCGGGAGACGCCGATCTGCACCAACTCCTGAATCTTCAATCCCTGCCGGGAGAAAACAGAGGGCATCTCAGTAAGCTGCGCAAAGTCCAGCGTATAGACAAAAATCCGCATTTCCGGATTTCGCGCCATCAAAAAGGCTATCTCCGACTCTGTATGTTCCGAAGCCACCAAAAACGCCGTTGTCGGAACCGGTAGCCGCTCCGCCTCCTTGACGCTGCTGAGCACTGTGACATTGTTCAAACCGAAATTTTTGGCGTTTTCCTCCATGGTTGCCCGATCCGATGCGTCATGCTCCACTGCAATCAGGATCCCTTCTGCCGCCACCAGTGCCGCTTCAATGGCAATACTGGCCGCGCCAACAGTCAGGATCGTGTCCCGCAGTTCCGTTTGCAGCTTGGACATGATCACCGCCCGGATCTCACTGCCCACATAGCGGATAGAGCCGCTGCAAAAGCGCTGATTTTCCAGACCAATCTGATAAGTACTCCGGTAATTTTCGTTGATAATCAGCATAGCTGCCGGAGCGTTGATCCCACGATCGATCATATCCTGAAGCTTATTCATCTTGATCGGTCCTACGGGTTCACTGCCCTCATTATAGAGGATGCTGCAGTCTCCCAGTCCTGCGTTCCACATATCATAGAAAATGTCCGGGTGCCCGGCATCAGTCAAAACCATGACCTGGCGGGTCGACTGAACGGCGGGAATCAGGTTTTTATTGTGTCTGGTAATGTCCAGGATCAGCAGCGTTGCCAGATCCAATTCGTCGTATTCGGAAAAATAACTGAGCCAGCTGAGAATTGCCGCATTTCCAAAGTCAGGTTTCATAAAAAATCCTCTCCGTTCTCTTTCACAAAGCTGTAAATATACAGCATCGCCGCAGACTGCTCCGCCTTTTATCTGGTAGATATTATAGCACGGTCTTTCTGAAATGCAATGTTTTTGATGTGTTTCCGCGATCTTCCTTTACAATTCTGAATAGGTGACCACGCCGCCGCAGATGGTACACTTGACCTTTCCTGTCAAAGTCTCGCCTCCGAATATCGTGTTGTGGGCTTTGGAATGGAACTTCTGTGGGTCAACCATCCATGTTTCCTCCGCATCGAATACGCAGAGATCCGCAAAATTTCCCTCCTGAATCACGCCGCCCGCAATACCCAATATCTTCGCCGGAACAGCAGACATTTTGCAAATCAAATCCGGCAGACTGAGATATCCCGGCTGCACCAGATAGGTGATGCAGGCGGCCAGAGACGTCTCCAATCCCACCATGCCGCTGGGCGCGTCTGGAAGGGGCCGGGATTTTTCTTCATCGCTGTGGGGCGCGTGGTCGGTGACGATGCAGTCCAGCGTACCATCAAGAACCGCTTCCAAAATCGCCTGCCGATCCGTTTCCGTCCGAAGGGGCGGATTAACCCGGGCCATGGTTCCCTTTTTTAAAATCTCCTGCTCTGTGAAAATAAAATACTGGGGACAGGTCTCCGCCGTCACGGAAACGCCGTTTGCTTTGGCCTGTCGAATCAGCTGTACGCTGCCGACGGTGGATACATGGGCAATATGGACATGACCGCCGGTTTCCGCCGCAAGCATCAGATCCCGGGCCACCATCAAATCTTCTGCAATGGCAGGGCGGCCAGGCAATCCAAGTTTTCTGGAGATCTCACCCTCATTGACTGCGTAATTCTGAACCATTTCTCCATCCTCACAGTGGGAAATTACAACTTTTCCCAGAGATTTGGCGGCAATCAGCGCATCGCGCATTCGCTTCGCGGAGGAGACGGGAACGCCGTCATCGGAAAATGCCGCCGCGCCTGCCCGGACCAGCGCCGGAAAGTCCGACAACGTCTCGCCCTTCTGGCCTACCGTCACCGCCCCGATGGGCAGTACCCGGCACGCAGCATTTTCCGCTCTTTCCAGCACATAGGATATCTGTTCTGGCGTATCCAATACCGGCTTTGTGTTGGGCATACAGGCCACGGTGGTAAAGCCGCCTGCCGCTGCCGCCGCGCTGCCGGTCAGAATATCTTCTTTGTAGGTCAAGCCCGGGTCCCGGAAATGCACGTGCATATCCACCAGTCCCGGGGCAATCATTTTACCGGCGCAGTCCACGACCCGCCGTCCATCCGGAATGATATCCGCCGCAACTTTTTGAATCGTTCCATGTTCAATTAAAATATCCTTTTTTGCAAGAGTTTTCCGCATTGTGTCAATGAGGGAGCCATTTTTTAAAATCAGTGCCATAACCTTCAAACTTCCTTTCGGGATAGTTTTTTCGCGTTTGGGGAAAATGAAATGCGAGGGGAGTGAGTCGAATGCAGGTGAAAACATTTTTTATGGCCATGGGTCTGGGCGCCGCAGCCGGTACCGCTGTCGGTATGATGCTGCCGAAAAACAGGGAAATGCAGCAGAAAGGCAAGCAGGCGGCCCACGCTGCCGCTGAAAAGATCACCGATGTGATCGACGCGGCGGAGCGGAAAATGTGCTGACAGGCAAACCCGGGGGAGCAGAGGCAGAGGCAGCTGCCGCTGCTCCCTTAGTATACCATGATGATGTGAAATTTGCCATTCAAATATCTCTCAAGAGCATTTTCTGCGTTTTTCCGAAAAAATACTTCTTCGCTTCTTCCGCCTGCATCAAAGTATCATTCTTTCTCTGAATCATAATGTTATGTTGCTCCGATAGATGGGGTTGAGAGTCCGACGGCAAGCTGCCGTAGAAATCATAGACTGTAGACAAAGTAGCCAATTTACCGGAATAAGGTGCATAGGGTACATATTCTTTTTAGAGATGTTATACTTGCTTTTTCCTGCATTTTGGGTCATACTAAGAGAAAAATGTGAGGTGACAGCGATAATGTATGATATCTGTATCATAGGCGGAGGGCCGGCAGGCTTGACGGCGGCCCTCTATAGTCTCCGGGCGGGCCGGAGTACCCTGCTCATCGAGGAAAAAAGTTTTGGCGGCCAGATGGCGGAAACCAGTGTGATTGAAAATATGCCTGGGTCGCCGGACGCCGAGGGGTGGGAGTTGACCATGCGCTTTGCAAAGCAGGTGACGGAACTTGCGCCGGAGATTTGTTATGAGAAAGCGGTCAAATTGACGCCGCAAGAGGGTGTGTTTCAAATTGAAACCGCGAATGGGAAACGGTTTGAATCCAGTAGGGTGATCTTTGCCATGGGCGTACATCGCCGAAAATTGAATGTTCCCGGAGAACAGCGGCTCAGCGGCAAGGGCGTAGGCTGGTGTGCGGTCTGCGATGGCGCTTTTTTCAAGGGCCAGACAGTGGCGGTCGTGGGCGGTGGAAATACTGCGCTGGAGGACGCCCTGTATCTATCCAAAATCTGCGAAAGGGTTCATCTGCTGGTTTGGCGCAGCAGCTTCCGGGGACAGGAAACCCTGGCGGAGCGGGTGAACGCACAGGAAAACATCGAAATTCATTGGGAGACCCAGGTAACAGAGATTTTGGGAGAAGAAAAAGTCAGCGGTTTGATCTGCTCTCAAGGGGGAGAAATCAGGGAACTGAATGTAACAGGCGTATTTGTGGCCATTGGGCTGACTCCAGACACAGCGCTTTATGGTGATTTGGTGGAGACAGACGCAGCGGGCTATATTGTCGCAGGGGAGGACTGCCGCACCAGCGTCCCCGGTATTTTTGCCGCAGGAGATATCCGTACCAAGGAGATCCGTCAAATCGTCACGGCCCTCGGAGACGGAGCTGTTGCAGCGGAATTGGCGGGGAGAGAACTGCAAGAATAAATCGGCTGCGCCCGCCGGCGGTGAATTGCGGCTTATCTCACATCTCTGCAATTATGCAATGATCGCGTCTCTCCCACGCCCGATGGGAGCAAACCAATCGGCAAACCAGCGAAGCGTTTACCAATCAGCCCCCGCAGAAGCCGAGAAGCGGCTTTCGTGGGGAAAGGAGGAGCAGGGAGTGCAGACGAAAAACCGGGCGGCCCCATTCGGGTCGCTCGGTTTTGAGCGGAGCGGACTTTGCTCCGACGTGGTGCCGCTAACCGGGATCGAACCGGTACGCTTTTGAGGGCGAGGGATTTTAAGTCCCTTGTGTCTGCCAATTCCACCATAGCGGCATGGAGACAGGATTGTTGCTTTGCAGCTATTTTACTCCAGCGAGGAGGGGATGTCAAGGAAAATCCGGCCTGAAGCAGACAACAGGGAGAGAAGCGGCATCGTTTGAGTGTGCCTGAACAGAAGAATCAAAGGAAGATCAGCTGTTTGGCCTGCCGCTTCAGTTCTGTCCAATCATCAGATGGGCAATCTCAAACAGGCGCTGGAACCGGATGGGGTGCCAACGCCTGTTTTCGCCGTAGATTGGGAATACGCAGCCCAATATGGAATTCAGCTTTGTTCCATTCTGATTATAGACGTCAGATATTGCTTGCGGTTACATAGGCGCTGCGGTTCGTGGTCTGAATAGTGCCGGGTTTTTTGCAGTCTCCCACCATATAGAAGCCGGGATTGGTGCCATAGAAGGAGAGGGCTTCGTCAGATTTGGCGCGCATTCCCACAGAGAGCACCACCGAGTCCGCCGGGATATCATGCTTTGCGCCGCTCTTATCCGTATAGGTCACATGGTCCGCCGTAATCTCCCTGGCAGTGGCACTCAGGACATAGTGGAAAGAGGGGATGGCCTCCCAGGCTGCTGCAAACATGGAGCGATAGTGCATGACAGTGGTATCCGCCGCCAGTTCGTCCCGCATTTCGATGACGGTGACTTCATGGCCGTTTTGCGCCAGGAACATACCGGCCTCTACGCCGACCTCGCCGCCGCCGATGACTACTACGTTCTTGCCGATCTTCTCTTTGTGCATGATGGCGTCGGTGGCCACGGTGACATTTTTGCCATCGACACCGGGAATGCCCGGAATAATGGGCTGTGCGCCCACAGCGGCAATGACCGCATCGTAACGATCCTCCACCATCTCCGGGGTGGCGGTGGTGTTCAGGACTACCTTGACGCCCTTTTTATGTACCTGATGAATGAGATAGTTCTTATAATCCCGCAGGGTCCACTTGAAAGGGACGTAGTCGGCATGCTTAATGGCACCGCCCAGCGCAGCTTCTTTTTCAAAGATGGTGACCTTGTGGCCCCGATCCGCCAGATAAAGGGCAGTCCGCATACCGCCGGGACCGCCGCCAATGATGGCAATGTCCTTGACACCCTTGGGCGCGGTGCCGAGATAACGGTCTACCATTTCAAAGCCAAATTTGGGATTGACGGAGCAGCAGGTGGTCATGATGTCGTTCTTGCCCCGGCCATGACATTTGTTGCAGCGGAGACAGGGGACAATATCGTCCTTCCGGCCCTCATACAGCAGTTCGCCGTAGTTCGGGTTGGAGATCCAGGCCCGGGCCATGGCGACCAGATCCAGCTTGCCCTCGGCGATGGCCTTATCAGCGATCTCCGGATCAAAGTAGCCGCCTACATTGGAAACCAGGAAATCCAGATTTTCCGCTTTGATGCGTGCAGCCAGTTCCAGAAAGGGAGTGGGGTTCAGTTCAAAGGGAATGGGGTGATTGGGGTCGCCTTCGGCGGAGCGAACCTGCACGATATCCACATATTTTTGGGCCAGCTTCAGGAATTCAATCCCCTCCTCCACCGTGTAACCGCCCTCCGGCTCCTCGGCGGAGAACTGAATCTCAATGAGCATATCGCTGCCCACGGCCTTTTTGACTTCTTCCAGCATCAGCAGGGGGAATTTACAGCGGCCCTCGAAGCTGCCGCCAAATTCATCGGTGCGGCTGTTGCTGAGCGGAGAGAGCAGTTGCCCGGGCAACTGGGCACGGTAGGACATATGGATGGTTACGGCGTCGAAGCCCAGCCGCTTATAAAATGCCGCCCGCTGGCCATAGCTTTTTGCGATTTTTTTGAGATCCTCCGCAGAAATTTCGTCTCCTACGAATTGATAGGCCATAGCGGTAGCGCCCAGACCCACATCCACCGGGGGATTGGCATCGATGATCTCTTCCACGCCCTCCTCATTGGTATAGCGGTACTTTTTATTGGCGGAAAATAGAGAGCCTGAGACCAAAGAGCCGGTGTAGTGCATGGCTTCAATCATTTCCACCAGATAATTTTGACATTTGGCATTGTGAATATCAAAGTCCGGGAAGTGGGACACATCCAGCGTGTCGGGAAGCGGAGGATTATCAACATTGTCATCCATGCCGGCGAAGGTCACAAAGGCGGCGCCGGTACGGGCACGGCCTATAAAATGGGCCATGGTGGCTTCAGCCGGATATTCCTCCGGCCCCTGAGAGAAGTGGGGCAGAGAGTTAGAGGCCTGCATTCTATTTTTCAGAATGAACTTGCCAACCTGGATGGGAGCAAGCAGGTGTGGATAGGGATTTTTCATGAAAGACACTCCTTTTTGGTTCCGTATCAATTTGTTTTTCATTCGAGAAATTCCGCACGGAACAGCGGAATATCCCTTTATCTTGATTATAAACGGATTTTTTGCCCATGGCAAGAGAAATTATTTTGCCGTATAGCTGTTTTTGGACACAGAAAGCAAAAGGCTGCCGCAATCGCTTGATTGCGGCAGCGGCTTTTTCCACCTTTATGATTTGGATTTTCCCAAATAGAGTTCTTTGACTCGATCGTTGGCCAGCAGTTCCGCACCGGATCCCTCCAGGGAAATACGGCCCGTTTCCATAACATAGCCATGGTCGGCAATTTTCAGGGCCATGTTGGCGTTTTGCTCGATCAGCAGGACCGTAGTGCCCTGCTTGTTGATTTCCCGGATAATATCAAAGATGCCCTGCACGATGATGGGCGCCAGGCCCAGAGAGGGTTCGTCCATCATAATGATCTTTGGCTTGGACATCAGCGAGCGGCCCACGGCCAGCATCTGCTGCTCGCCGCCGGACAGGGTGCCCGCCGCCTGCCAGGAGCGCTCCTTCAGGCGGGGGAACAGGTCGTAGACCCACTTCAGGTCCTCGCTGAGATCGTCCTTGCGCAGATACGCGCCGATTTTCAGGTTTTCCTGCACTGTCAGGTCGGGGAAGACCCGCCGTCCCTCGGGCACCAGGGTGATGCCCCTGGACACGATGCGGTCCGGGGACAGGCCGGTAATGTCCTCGTCCTGAAGCCGGATCTGGCCGCCGGCGGGCTTGACCAGGCCGGCGATCGTGCGCAGCGTGGTGGATTTCCCCGCGCCGTTGGCGCCGATCAGGGTGACGATCTCCCGCTCCGGGACCGCGAAG
>CAZGOQ010000075.1:0-10842 GCA_964527315.1 uncultured Oscillospiraceae bacterium
CACCCGTGAAAAGATGGCAGCCAACGCACGCCGCAAGGAAGCCGCTGCAAAGGCAAAATAAGCTGCGTGAGGGAGGCACAATATGTTTAATGATGTGAAAGTAGGGATCGCTCCTATCGGATGGACAAATGACGACATGCCACAGTTGGGCGGGGAACTGACCTTTGAGCAAATGATTTCGGAAGCCGCATTGGCAGGCTTTGAAGGTACAGAGGTCGGCGGCAAATTTCCGACGGATCCGACCGTATTGAAAAAAGCGCTTGATTTGCGCGGCATTCGAATTGCTTCGCAGTGGTGCTCTACATTTCTATGCTCGACACCGTATGCGGAAAATGAAAAGGCATTTGTCAAGACATTGGACTTTTTGGAAGCTGTTGGTGCTGACCGCATCAATGTTTGTGAGCTGACACGAAACCTGTTCGCAGAGAAATTCTCCATGTTCGGAAACAAGAAACCGATCGCATCGGAGGAGGAATGGGACAGCCTGTGCAGCGGTTTAAACAAACTGGGAAAGATCGCTGCGGACCGTGGTTTCAAGATGTGCTTCCACCACCATATGGCAACTGTCGTTCAGACCTTTGAGGAAACAAAGCGATTGATGGACAATACCGATCCACGATATGTATATCTGTGCTTTGATAGCGGACATTTCACCTTTTCAAAAGAGGATGCGGTCAGGGCAGCGAAGGAATTTGCTCCTCGCATTGGTCATGTACATCTAAAAGACATTCGTCCGGACAAAATGGAACGTGCATATGCCGAAGGTTATCCATTCCGAAAGGCGGTTTTGGAGGGATGCTTCACTGTACCGGGCGATGGCTGTGTGGATTTTGCAGGCATCTTTGCGGCATTACAGGATGCACAGTATGAGGGATGGCTCCTTGTGGAAGCCGAGCAGGATCCCGAAAAGGCAAACCCGTTTGAATATGCTTGTAAGGCGCGGGATTATATCCGTCAGATTGCAGGCATCTAGTCTGATTCTCTCTTTTCTTCTTTATACACGCTTTGGATTTACAGAATATAGACTTACGCAGTCTTTTCTGTAAATTCAAAGTGAATCCATATTAACAGTCACCAGATGATTGACGGCTCCACCAGTATTTGACATGCTGGCACTCAATACCATAAAGGCTGCAGACACACCACGATCATCATTGGTTTGGAGAACGGCCACATCCTTCGGATCGCTTATGGCAAGAAGAAGCAGGTTGTCCATGACTTCATTGACCATGTTGAACTTGCATGGATGGACAGTGTTGAAGCCGTGGCCTGTGACATGAACGCTGATTTTCAAGAGGATTTTGAAGAGCGATGCTCGCACATCCAGCCGGTCTTTGACTACTTCCATATTGTCAGAACTTCAACCATAAGGTGGTGGATGAAGTCCGGAGATACGAACAGATACGGATGCTGAAAGAAGGCGACATTATCACCGAGTTCAGCAATCGTCAGGTCAATCTGAAAGCGGCGCAGGATGAATAAGTTTGGGGTTCTGCACTAAGGTATAACCAAATATAGGTCATATTCATAAAGACTGCGGGTGCGCTCTTCGGGATGCTTGCAGCCTTTTTTTGTTCTACGGCCGCTATTTGTGACCTTACTGTAAATGCGATGTAAAAGTTCTGATACGCTATTGACAGGCGACCACAGCAGTGATATGATAAAGTTCGCAAGCGATACTTCGCTTGCGATTTTAATTGATTGCGAAAACCAAGTGAAATTGCTGGTAATGGCCCTTATAGGACCAGCTTACGCCACCGGTTCAGACAACGTTTGGGGGTTTTAAAAATGATAGAGGTTTCTCAATTCAAAACAGCGACCAAGTTGGTGCAGCTTGGAAATGCCGTCACCTATTTCAGAAACATCAAGGAGAAGGAAATCGGACTGACGTCAGTCCAGAGCGACGCGATGCGCGCGATTTTAGAGAATCCGGGAATTACTGCCGTTATGCTGAAAGAAAAAATGAGATTATCACAGTCCACCATAGCCGGCATTCTCTCCCGCTTGGAGCGCAAGGGGATTATCATGAAATCGGCTGACAAAAACGACGGAAGAAAAGCAATTCTTTCCGCCACCAAATTAGGGGAAGAACTGGCGGAATCTTTGAAGATGACTGCGCTTGAAACGCAACGTGAACTTACATTGGGAATGAATGATGATGAAAAAAGAGAATTTGACCGGCTGCTGCAAATAGCTCTTGACAATATGCACGCAATCCGTGCGGAAAAGGGATGAATGATTTATGGATAATAACACGGAAATATTTGAAACCATGCCGGTAAACAAGGCTCTCGCAAAGCTGGCAATACCGACAATTATCAGCCAGCTTATCACCATGATTTACAATTTGGCCGATACCTTTTTTGTGGGACAGACGAACGATCCGCTCAAGGTTGCTGCCGTATCGGTGGCAAGCGTGCTGTTCTTTTTGCTGACCGCATGGGCAAATCTGTTTGGCATTGGCGGTGGAAGTCTAATGTCCCAGCTGTTGGGGGAAAAAGACGAACAGGGCGCAAAGGAAATATGCGCTGTCAGTATGTATGGTACAATTATCATCTCGGGAATTTACGCCTTGCTGTGCTTTGTCCTGAGAATGCCACTTCTGGGATTAGTGGGAGCTACGGAGAACACGATTGATTATGCGGCGTCTTACACGCTGTTCGCCATCGTGATTGGTGGCATTCCCGCGACCATGTGCATGGCGATGTCCCATCTTTTACGGAACGCCGGTTACGCGAGACAGGCCGGCTTCGGCGTCGGGATGGGCGGCGTTTTGAACATCGTGCTTGACCCGCTCTTTATGTTCGTCATCCTGCCGGAGGGAAACGAGGTCGCCGGAGCGGCTATTGCCACGATGCTTTCCAACATAATCGCAATGATTTACTGCGCGGCAGTGTTCTTCCGCCTACGGAAAAAGTCGGTTCTCTCCTTTTCGCCCCGTAATGCTGTTCGCGGCGCAAAACGGCTGGGTAAAATTTTAACGATCGGCCTCCCGTCCGCCGTCAGCAGTTTTCTTGTCAGTGTCACAATAATGATCACAAACGGTCTGTACGCCACCTACAGCGACACGGCGGTAGCCGCCAACGGGATCTTCAAAAAGCTTGAAATGTTCCCGCTGAATGTGAGCGTCGGCCTATGCCAGGGCCTGATCCCCCTGGTGGCCTATAATTACGCCGCCGGCAACCATAAGCGCATGACGGACGCCATCCGCTGCGCCCGGAACGCAGGGTTGGTCTTTAACCTAATTTGCCTTGTCATCTTTGAACTTTTTGCCAATCAGATCGCCGGACTATTTATTGACGAACCGGAAACTGTCCAACTGGCCGCAAATTTTGTACGGATCGGATTTTTGGTCACACCGATCCTGTTTTACAATAAAAAGATATGCTACACATTCCAGGCGATGGGAGACGGCGGAAAATCCCTGCTTGTGACCCTTTGCAGGGAGGGATTATTCAACATACCTGTACTCTTTTTGATGAACGCTATTTTTGGAATGTACGGCGTTGCCTGGACGCAGATTGTGGCGGATGCGATAACCTTGATTATTTCGGTCTTCCTTTACCGTGGCCTTGTGAAAAAACTGAAAAAAGTATAACAGTCTGTAGATGGAGTGAAATCTCATAGCATATGATGCAGGGATTTCGTCATGAGCTGCCAGCGTTAGAGGAAAGCGGCTTTCAAATCCGTCATTTTTGGCAACAGGCTGGCATAACTCAATCTGGGTAAAAAAGAAGAGCAATATATAATGGTAAGTCTGTCGAACATCTTCTAAGAGGGTATATAATGAGCGTGTTTTTTAAGGTGATTGTGACTTTTTTTGCAGGAATGGGCGCCGGCCTTGGAACGGGCTTTGCGGGAATGAGCGCTGCAGCTGTGATTACCCCAATGCTTGTGACGTTCCTCGATGTGGATCCATATATGGCAGTCGGGATTGCGTTATCCTCCGATGTTCTTGCAAGCGCGGTATCCGCTTATACATATGGCAAGAACGAAAATCTGGATGTGAAAAATGGTCTTGTTATGATGGCAAGTGTGCTGGTTTTCACTGTAGTGGGTAGTTACATTTCCAGCCTGGTTCCATCTGTGGCCATGGGTAACTTTTCTGTATGTATGACATTCCTCATTGGAATTAAATTCATTGTAAAGCCCGTCATGACAACAAAAGAATCCATGGCGAAAGTTCCCGCGAAGAAACGAATGGTGCAGTCTCTGTTGAGCGGTATGCTGATTGGATTTATCTGCGGTTTCGTTGGAGCTGGCGGAGGAATGATGATGCTTTTTATTCTTACCAGCGTTCTTGGATATGAATTAAAAACAGCGGTCGGAACTAGCGTATTTATTATGACATTCACAGCGTTGACGGGAGCAGTTTCGCATTTTTCCATGGCTGGAGCTCCAGACATTTCTATTCTTGTTCTATGTATCGTGTTTACATTTATATGGGCGCGGATTGCGGCGGTAATTGCGAACAAGGCAAAGCCCAAAACGCTGAACCGTGTATCCGGTGTAATACTTGTGGTATTGGGTATAGTGGTTATGGGATTCTCGCTAATAGATTAATAGATTTCGAAAGCGTCCCAACGTATCTCCGCGCCTCCTTTGTAATAGTACAGCCGAATGCGTGCTATCCACGAATGCGGACAGGCTTATTTGTTTATTCATATTGATATTTTATCATATTTTGACAAGCTTCGCATTATGCGGTGTTGCCATATATAAGTCAAAAGACACCATACCTAGCTTGTAAGCCAGTTTGAAAGCAGAACAGGAGGGAGTTACTTTGATAACAGGACTATATAATTTCGCCAGGGACATAAACCACAAGCGGAAGGAATTGCAGTGGCAGCAAAATGGCAGACGCCTGTCGAGCGTACGACGAATTGAACGGGTATACCCGATAAAAGGGAAACGAATTGTCGCAATGACATTTGACGATGGCCCTTGCGCAAAGGATTTTATGGGCAAGGGCAAGGGACTGACCGAGACCCTTTTGGACATTCTTGCTGCATACGGAGCGAAAGCTACCTTTGACATTATCGGAACCACCGAGGGAAATTACCCGGATGAGGCCGGAGAAAAAGGCTCCTCGGCGTTTGGAGGAATCAGATATGACCACTATCCCTGCTTTGGGGAGGATCTACTGGCCGGGGCAAAAAACCAGCGGGAGCTTGTGCAGAGGATCATTGACGAAGGGCATGAGCTGGCAAGCCATACCTGGCAGCATCGTCTTTTCGGACGAAAAAGATTGCTTTACGGAAAGCGTGTTCCGCTTCAATCTATGAACGAGGTATTGCAGGATTTAAACACCCTGCATACGTATATTCAAAATGATTTTTCCTATGAGATCAGCTTGGCCCGTCCGCCGCACTATGTCGATGCGGTGTCCGGCGGCGGCAGCGTCTATGACGCTTACCGTGTGATGGGTTATCAGTACCTTGCGGCGAGCTTCGATGGCGATGGCTGGCAACCGGGCAGCAGCTACGAGGACGAGGTTGAAAAGATGATTGCGCCAATGAGAAAGCTACTTGCGGAAGACCCTGATGCGCTGAACGGTCAGATCATCTTTCAAAAAGACGGCTGCAACATGAATTTACGTACTCCTGTGGAAGATGCTTTGCCGGTGCAGCTGAAAATGCTGACAGAGCTTGGATATCAGGTGGTGACCGTCTCGGAGCTTTTAGAGCAGACACCGTTTCTGGATCTTTCGCCTGAAAGCCCTGCGATGCCCTATGTGAAGAAATTATTGAAGAAGGGGCACATAGTGGGGTATCAGAACAATACCTTCCACGGTGAGCGGGCGCTGACAAAAAGAGAAGCGCTCCTTATGCTTGCGGACGAAAACACCGTCAGAGTAGGCGGAGGAGATCTGATCCCCAAGACAGCAGCTAGGTATCAAATTCACTCGGTCTCAGGCAATGATCTTCTTGATTTGGCAGCTTCAGAGGGAATAGAAGTCGATAAGAACGCGTTGAAGGATAAGCAAGAAGTATGCCGGGAAGATGCCGTAGCGCTGATTGCGGGACTTGTCCAAAAGCATGAAAAGGACGACGGAGGGTCGGTATGACTGCTGTAGTGACCGATGTGAATTACCGCATGACACTGTCGCTGGTGCGGGATCTTGCCGACAGGCATATCCATGTGGTCGCCTGTTATGCGGGCGATTATTTGCCCTTTCCGGCAAAATCAAAGGCTGTGGATAAAGCCGTGCGTTTGCCTGACGGCAGAACAGACCCCGACGCATTTCTAAATGCCCTCTTTGAGACCTGCAAACAGCTTTGCCGGGATGATGGTGAACGGCCTGCGCTGATCCCTGCCGGAACCAGAACCATAGAATTGCTCTGCCCAAAGGCTGTCCAGAAACGGTTTTCGGCGGTTTGCGGTTTAGCTCTTGCAAGTGAAGAGAGCCTTGAAATAGCAAATAACAAAGCAAAGCTGATGGAGCTGTGCGAAAAGCTGGGCATAGATTGCCCCAAAACAGAGCATCCGACCTGTCGGGAGGATTTTGAGGGGTATGCGTACCCCCTGATTGTGAAGCCGGTTTGCGGCGAAAAGCAGGGGCTTAAAGCGGGTGAGCGGTATGTCATCGCTCATGATCCCAAAACGGCCGCCGACGCCTGGATGCATTTTGGCGAGCTTTGCGGGGAAACGGTGGTACAGGCGTACCTTTGTGGGAAGGAGTGCTGTTTTTCAGCAATCACAAAAGACGGGAAAATATTGACAACAACCAGCGAAACGGCAATCAGAATGCTGCCGATCAGCGGAGGTCCGGGAACCTTTTACTACACGGGTACAGGAGAAATCTATCGGCCGATTGCTGAGAAGTTGGTTCGGGAACTGAATTTCAGCGGAATTATTATGTTTCAGTTTATTCTCACGCTTGACGGAAAACCGCATCTGATGGAGATAAACCCGAGAGTATGGGGGTATTATCCCATTGTCCGTGAGGCGAAGTCATCGTTCACCTACGACTGGTTCGCCGTCTCAATGGGGCTCCGACCCCTACAGAAGAATGCGGAGCCGGGTGTGTATCAATATTTTCTTCCGTCTGACGCCCAACGTGCATTGCAGGTATTGCGAACTGGTAAGGTACTTGAGGCCGTCAAGCATATCGGCACATGGCTTCGACCGAGAAATCATGAGGCGCTCTTCGAGTGGTCAGATCTGCATGCATCCCTGGGATACCTTTTCTACTATCTAAAGCGGAGCACGGAAGCATGAAGGAGCAGAATATCCCTTCACGCTCTGGACAGACATAGCAGAAAAAAGACGCGAACAAACGCCGGACGCAAGGTCAAAATCTCTCATATCCATCCCCCTGAGCTTAAACGTTTATGAATACAAGTTTAAATGCAGACAGCTACATCACAACGTAGACTGTCTGCATTTTCAAATTAATTATTATACGATGTTGTCTGAGGCAGTCAACCTTTTAACGCATCATCAAGGTGCCGCCGTCGATACAAATTACCTGACCTGTCAGATAATGGGCATCTTCGCTTGCGAGGAACGCCATAATTGGCGCAAAATCCTTTTGACTGTCACCAAGTTTCCCTCCCAGAGGAATAGCAGTCGCCATATAAGCGTCGTGTGCCTTTAACTGCTCCGGGGTCATGGCTGCACGAGTTTTGTCGTACATGGGGGTCCAGATTGTTGGCGCAATCATATTAACGCGAATGTTGTATTTTGCCCATTCCATTGCGACAGAGCGCGTCCATGCAGTGACAGCTCCTTTGCTGGCAGCATAGGCCGCTTTTCCATTATAGCCCTGGATTCCGCCTGCGCTGGTGAAATTGATGATATGACCGCCATTCTCCTTCATATAGGGAAATACGGAGGTATTGGTCAGATACGTTCCGGTCGCATTCGTTTCCATCACAGACGTCCATGTTTCTTCCGTAATATCCTCTGCCGGTCCGCCCGGAGCAATTCCCGCCGCATGAATGAAAACATCTACGCCGCCCAGGATATCAACAGACTTTTTCATTGCTTCGTCGACCTTTGCCTTGCTGGTCACTTCAGTTCGAACAAAAGTAGCTCCGGTTTCCTTTGTCAAGCGATCCGCAGCCACGGTGTTTCTTCCCCAAAAGACCACATTTGCCCCTAATGTAGGGAATGCTTTTACCAAAGCCTCACCCATTCCGCTGGTGCCGCCAGTAATAATAATTTTTCTTCCCGTTAAATCCATCATGGTCTTATACCTCCTATTCATAAAAATCCAATAGTATGCAGTCTGACTCCAAGACTATTGTAGCAACTATCTTTTAACTATATCTGATCTTGGATAAATAATCGTGAACTTTCCATGAACTTTATGTGAAATTCCGGATTGTTCGCTTACAACTGAAACCTGAACCTCAATCTGCTTCCAAATGTATTAAAGAGAATGGCAGGGAAAAGACCTTTTGGTGAGTTTGAGAAATGATGCCAAAGTATCGCCCCGGTTCATTTCATTATAAAACAGACCAAAGGTCAGATCTGGAGCCTGTTCCAGCCGATATACGCTCAAATCAGCGCAATTGTGTGCGTAGATCTCCGGGATGATCGCAAGGCCATATCCGGCCCGCGCCAAAGTTAAGGCGCCTGCAACAGTGTCGGAAAAATGAATATTGTTTCGGTTTCGATTTCCGGTCAGTTCTGCTCGCAGTCCCAACGCTTCGGATGACAAGAAAATAGGATCATGAAGAATAACAGACTGCTGTGCCAGCTGCTCAGCGGAGATTGCATGGCTTTTTTTCTCAGAAAAGATAGGTTGTCCCACGCAGACAATGCTCGATTTACACAGTGGAACAAAGGTCATATGTTCACGGTTCGACGTGACCTCCTGAAAGTTGAATACCACATGTACAGAATCATTATCCAGCATGTGGAACAGTCTTTCATGTGCCGCAACATGCAGCTTGGGATGCAAGTTTGGATGCAGGGTCAACAGTTCAGCAAGAATTGGCTCCAGATTCGCAAACAGCGTGTGACTGCCAGTTCCAATGGACAACATCTCAGGCGTCCGACTTTCCGGATTTCTAAAGCGCAGGATTGCCTGTTGTTCCGTCTCCACGATTTTTCTTGCATAAGAAGTGAATTCTATCCCTTCCAGCGTCAATTCCACCATGCGGGTGGAGCGGTGGAACAGCTTTGTGTTCAATTCTTTTTCAAGAGCCTGTATCTGATGCGTGATAGCAGGCTGAGAAACGTTCATTTGTTCTGCAGCACGTGCAAAACTCAGGGAATCGGACACAGCCAGGAAACACTGGAGTTGCACTGTGTTCATAATGTCACCCTTTCATCGAAGTTATGCGTCTTTGCTAATTATAACAAAGAAACCGGGCCAGAACAAGTCAGCGCTCAATTTAATAAATAAAATTTATTTTAAATAATAAATTTGATATAATAATTTAGCACTCTCCTATTGAAAGTGCTAAAAATGGTGCTATAATAAAAGCATAAATAAATATCGCCTATGGCGAACGAAAGGAGTTTTATCTATGTCGATGTTGACAGAGTATGCACTCGCAAGAAGTATGTTTGAAGAACTTGCTGATTCCGCTTTTGGAAATCACATCAGCTCCGGACTGATGCGGACCGATATCCGTGAGACGGAGAGCCGCTATGAGGTTGCCGTTGATCTTGGCGGCATAAAAAAAGAGAACGTGTCCATTGAGCTGAAGAATGGCTACTTGGTGATTAGCGCCGTTTCCGAGGATGAGTCAACCCCTGAAGGTGAAAAATACAACTATCTTCGCCGGGAACGCTTTATCGGTACCATGCAGAGAAGTTTCTATGTCGGCGAACAGGTACACCAGGAGGATATCCGGGCAAAGTACGAAAACGGCACGCTGTATTTGACCATTCAAAAAGTGTCTTCCGTACCTCAGGTTGAATCCAAAAACCTGATTGCAATTGATGAGTGAAAAAACAATTCAAAATCAGACAGGAGGTATTCACCCATGACTATTAACCCTTTGGCCGATCGTGTGGTTGTTCAATACGCCAAGCCGGAAGAAAAAACACAGGGAGGTATTATCCTCACCGCATCCACACAGGAAAAGCCTCAGATTGCAACTGTGACAGCAGTCGGTCCGGGAAAAAAGGACGAGCCTATGTCCATAAAAGTTGGCGATCAGGTTTTGCTTGGAAAGTATTCGGGAACCGAGATCAAAGTCGGTGAGGAAGAATACACGATTGTCAGCGCAGGCGATATTCTGGCAATCGTAGAATAATTGCTGTAAGGAGATAATATAATGTCTAAAATGATTATTCGAGATGAAGAATCACGTAGGTCTTTGGAGCGTGGTGTCGACGAATTAGCTGACACCGTGAGGATTACCCTTGGTCCCAAAGGGCGCAATGTAGTTCTGGACAAAAAGAATGGTACGCCGCTGATTACCAATGACGGCGTAACCATTGCAAAAGAAATTGAGTTGGACGACCCTTATGAAAACATGGGCGCTCAGATTGTCCGTGAAGTTTCCACGAAGACCAACGATGTTGCCGGTGACGGTACGACCACCGCAACCCTTTTGGCTCAGTCCATGATCCATGAAGGCTTGAAGAATTTGGCCGCCGGCGCCAATCCCATGGTGATGAAAAAGGGCATGGCGAAAGCTGCGACTGCTGCTGTTGCCGAAATCAAGGAACAGTCGAAGGCCGTCAGCGGTTCTCATGATATTGCCCGCGTTGGCGCGGTTTCCTCTGGAGACGATACCATTGGCCGCCTGATTGCAGATGCCATGGAGAAGGTTACCGCTGACGGGGTCATTACCATTGAGGAATCCAAGACCTCTGAGACTTACAGTGAGGTTGTTGAGGGGATGCAGTTCGACAACGGCTATATTTCTCCTTACA
>CAZGOQ010000076.1:0-10783 GCA_964527315.1 uncultured Oscillospiraceae bacterium
TGACTTTTAAAGAAAAAATAGCCCTCACAATCTCGGCTGCATACTCATCGACAACAAGCTTGTGCCTGTCTTCGGTGGATTTGCAATAACCATAACCTGCGAAGGCGCCCAAAAACTCCCCATTCCCTCGCTGGATCCGAAACTGGTTTCTAAGTTTCTTCGACAGTTCGCGGCAATAGGACTCATTCATTATGTTTTTAATCGGGATAATCAGATCATCCCCGGCAGACGCCTTTTCACTGTCAACATCATCGTTGATTGCGATAAAACGAACGCCAAAAGACGGGAAAATCATTTCCAAATACTTTCCCGTTTCAATATATTCTCTTCCCAGACGCGACAAATCTTTTACGATGACACAGTTAATTCGCCCCGCCTGAACAGCCTCCAATACAGAACGAAAACCGGGACGATCATAATTCGTCCCGGTATATCCATCATCATAAGCTTCATCCACCAAAACGATACCCGGGTGTTTTGTCACATAGGCATGAATCAGCTTTCGCTGATTAGAAATGCTGTCGCTTTCATGACCGGCTCCGGCATCCTTTGAGAGCCGGTAATAGGCCATAGCGCGATAAAAATCCGGATCCGACTGGATCGGTGTGTTGGTAGCAGTAATAACCATAACAAACCTCCTTGCAGAATACAAAGGAAATTTGTTTCTGGTACCTTTCCAAACCGGTTGACCAAACCGCCTTCATTGACCGCATATATTATGCTCGATTCAATGGCTTATGTCAATGCCATTCTCGAAATTACAACAAATTCCCAGTTCCTTGCCCAATGCTGTTTGCATAGGAAATCAGCCTGTCACGCAAACTCACTGATGTATTCGCATAACCGATTTCAACTACAACACCATCGTCAAGGTAGCAATATGGATTGCCTATCTGTTCCACAAAGCTTTTGATTCTTTCCTGACATGGTCTTGTTGTATCAATCACAACATTCTGAATGTCTCTCAGCTGTGAACGATCCGCTGTCCTTGCAGTTACTTTTTCCATACGATGCTCCTTTCCACATAATCCAAGTATAGCCAATTCTAATTTTTTTATGCACCGCAAGATACCGCTTTCACATAATCGGCAAGCAAGATCTATCTCTTCTTTCCGGAATATTCGCCGATCAAATTCAGTTCGATCTGCTCATCATAAAGCCTCAGGGCGTCTATACTGGGATCCAGCGTTTCACATTTGCCTTTTTTCATTACGAATACCTCGATGGCCGGCAAAAACTGAAACGCCATCACGAGGATTAAACGCAACGCCATTAGGCGCCCGGGTCCTGTTTGACTCATATCAAACGCAGCTTTCCAAAAACACAACTTTTTTAAAATTTTTATATGTGTATTCCAGTCCGCAAAAAATTGTTTGTCGATATGGCATTTTGCATAAAAATACCCTAAAGCAAATGCCAGGCACTCGAAAGTGTCTGGCATTTGCTGCATATTGGATGGATGAGGAATCAGGAAATTTGTGCTTGCCGTTCCCGTTACGCTTCTTCCCCTCTCAATTGAAGGTTATAAAGCTTTTTGTAAATTCCATTCTGCTCCAACAGCGCCTGATGGGTCCCCTGCTCCCGCAGACGCCCCTTATGCATGACCATGATGGTGTCGGCGTGCTGGATGGTGGAAAGTCGGTGGGCAACTACAATGGTAGTTCGCCCCTCCATAAGCCGTTCCATGGCATCCTGGATCAGCCGCTCTGTCTCCGTGTCGATGTTGGCAGTGGCCTCGTCCATGACCAGAATCGCCGGATCAAAAGCCAGGGTCCGGGCAAAGCTCAGTAGCTGCCGCTGTCCGGCGGAGAGCGTCGCGCCTCGCTCCATGACCGCCGTCTCATAGCCATTTTCCAGCCGGCGGATAAAGCCGTCGGCATTGACGAATTTCGCCGCCTGCTCTGTAGCTTCGTCGGAGATTTCCTCGCTGCGCAGGCGAATATTCCCCCGGATATCCCCGGTAAACAGGAACACATCCTGCTGCACCTGTCCAACGGTCTTTCGAATCTCCGCCGGGTCAAGTTCCCTGATATCCATACCATCGATGGTGATGCGGCCCTTTTGAATGTCATAATACCGCCCAATCAGGTTGAGGATGGAACTTTTCCCTGCGCCGGTGGCGCCCACAAAGGCCGCCGTCTGCCCCGGCTCGATTACAAAACTCACATCTTTTAATACCCATTCCTCACCGTCATAGGAGAACCAGACGTGATCAAATTCAATGCGCCCCCTTGGCCTTCCCAGCGCTTTCGGTGCTGCCGGCGGCTGGATGGCTGGTTCTTCGTCCAGCAGCGTAAAAATCTTTTCTCCCGCCGCCATGGCCGCCTGTAAGGTGCCAAACTGATCAGAAAGAGCCTGGATCGGTTCAAAAAAGGATTTGACATAACTGGTAAAGATATAAAGCGTGCCGATGGAAATCGTCCCCTCCATGACCTGAAAGCCGCCCAGCCCCAGCACCAGTCCCAGAGAGACAATGCTGATAAAGTAGATCAGCGGCCGGAACGTGCCATAGACCACAATTTCTCGAAAATTGGAACGAAACAGATCCCCGGAGCGTTTCTGAAATCCATACCGCTTCTCCGGCTCCCGGTGACAGATTTGGATCAGCTTCATGGCCGAAAGATTTTCGGAAAGATACGTATTGAGAGAGGAAACCTTCGTCCGGGTAATCCGATGGGTCGTGCGGTAGAGTTTCGTAAACGCTCTGGTCAGATAGGCCACCAGCGGTAGCAGCGCAAAGGAAATCAACGCCAGCTTCCACTGGAGATAGAGCATAACCACCGCATAGCCCAAAATCAGCACCATATTTTTTACCATAGACACCAGAATGGAGGAAAATAATTCATTGAGGGTCTCCACATCATTGGTGACCCTGGTTACGATCCGTCCCACCGGCGTAATGTCAAAAAAGCGAAGAGAAAGGCTGTGGATATGGGCAAACAGTTCCTCCCGGATCTTGAAAATAATTTCCTGCCCCAGTCTGGAAAGAAGCCACATCTGCGCCGCATTGCAGAGCGTTCCCGCCACCAAAACGCAGATATAGAGCAAAAAGTACCGAAGGATCATGGAAAAGGCGCTGCCCTCGGTGATGCCGTCCATGGCGTTTCCGATCAAAACGGGCCGCAGCAAATCGCTGCCCGTCACCACCAATACCAGCAAAAGCGTCAAGAGGAGCGCAGCTATATAGGGTTTTAAATACCCCATCAGTCGGAGCAGTACATTATTCTTCCGCATGAAGAGCCTCCTTTTCCGCCTGAAGCTGCAATTCCAACTGCTGTTCCTCATAGAGCCGGGCATAGCTGCCTCCCTGCTTCAGCAGTTCCTGATGGGCGCCGCTCTCCGCCAAAACACCGTCCTGGATCACAAGAATCTGGTCGGCGTCCTGCACGGTGCTGATCCGATGGGCAATCAAAATGGTGGTCTTTTCACGGCGGAGCTCCTTCAATTCCTTCAAAATTCTATCTTCCGTGTCCGTGTCCACTGCGGAAAGCGCATCATCCAAAATCAGAATGTTGGCATCTTTCAAGATTGCCCGGGCAATGGAAGCGCGCTGTTTTTGTCCGCCGGACAGGGTCACGCCCCGCTCCCCCACCACTGTGGCGTACTGTTTGGGAAAATCCATAATATTTTCGTGAAGATCTGCAGCCTTTGCTGCGGCGACCACCTGATCGTAATCACCCCAGGCCTGGTCCAACTTACTCTCCCGATCCGTCATCTCCTGCTCCACCCACTGATCGGCGGCTTCGCCCTGGCGAATAAAAATCTTCAGTTTTTCCTCTTTCGCCTTTGGCATCCGGGCCATATCCCGGACGCCAAAGGCGATGTTGGCCTGAATCGTATCGGAAAACAGAAGATTTTCCTGCGGTACACAGGCAATATTTTCACGCAAAATATGCAGCGGAATACTTCGGATATCTTTCCCGTCGATAAAGATTTGCCCCGGTTCAGGATTATACATCCGGGTCAGCAGCGACACCAGCGTGGATTTTCCGCAGCCGGTACGCCCCAGAATTCCAACCGTTGTTCCCGGCTTAATCTGCGCAGAAAAGCCGGAAAAGACCTCCGGCTGCGTCTCATCATAGCGGAAATGCAGCTGTTCGATGGAAATGCCATCTCCAATGGACGTAATGGAGAAATCTGTACAGGCATCGTCCGCGATTTCCGGCTGCTGAAAGAAGATCCGCTGGATGCGTTTCCAGGACGCAATTCCCTGGGAGAGCATGGTAATGGATTCCCCTGCCGCCATCATGGGCCAGACCAGCGTCATCACATAGGTATTGAAGGCGACAAATCTTCCAAGGGAAATCTCGCCCTGAAGCACCAGAAATCCACCGTACAGCAGCGTCAGAGCGCTGGCAAGGCCGATCAGGCCGTCCAAAAGAGGCGTCACAATCGCCCTCAGCTTCACCACATGGAGATTCGCCTTTCTCGTCTCCTGATTTCGCTCCTCAAAGGCCAGCATTTCCCTGCCTTCCTGGCAGAAGGCTTTGATGACCCGCACCCCGGAAACGCTCTCCTGCACATAGTCTGAAAGTCTGGCGAAGGCCGCCTGTTTCTTATCATACCGCCGGTTCATGGCCCTGCCGTACCGACTGCCACCGAACAGGATCACCAGCAGCGGCAGCATCGCCAACAGCGTCAGTTTCAAATCCACATAGAGGATCATCTTTGCCACCACAAGCACCGTCATAACCACAGCGTCAAATGTCGTCAGGATTGCCGGTCCTACTGCCATTCGAACGGCATCCATGTCGTTGGTAAAGTAGGCCATCAGGTCACCGGTCTTATTGTGCTGAAAATACCGGCTGGACAAAGTCGTCAATTTCTCATAGAGCGTCTCCCGCAAATCCCGCTCCACACGTCTGGACGCGCCGAACATCAGAACTCTCCAGCCAAACCGCAGACCCGCCACCACCGCCGCAATGACGATGATTAGAACAACATCGGTCAGCAGCGTTTTCCCCGTAAAGCCGCCTGCCGTCAGGCCGTCTGTGATCTCTCCTGTCAGCTGGGGAATGTACAGTTCCAGAAAATCCACTGCCAGAAGACAGGCAAGCCCGCCGATATACTGGTTCAGATATTTTCTCATAAATCCCGATATTTTTGGAACTGTTTCCATTTCATTTTCTCCTTTGCTCCTGTTATGCGCCATTTAACACGCCGCTCTCTTCCATCCGCCGGAAGGCCCGTTCCATCTCTTCCTCCGTCCGAACCAGCGCAAAGCGGACATAGCCCTCTCCCAGTTCTCCAAAAGCACTTCCCGGCGTTACGCAGACGCCGGCCCGCTCCAATAGCGCAATGCAAAATTCCTCGCTGGATCGCCACGGTTTCGGCAATTTGGCCCAGACGAACATGGTCCCGGCGGGCTTTTGGATCTCCCAGCCAAGCTTGCCCAGTTCCGCCACCAGATAATCCCGGCGGCGCTGATAGGCTTTTCTCACTTCTGCTACACATTCCTGGTCGCCGGAAATGGCTGCGATTGCCGCTTTCTGCACCGGAAGGAAAATACCGAAATCCAAATTGGACTTCAAGGTGCGAAGGTTCGACACAATCGCTTCATTTCCCACGCAAAAGCCCACTCTTGCGCCAGCCATGCCGTAAGTCTTGGACAGTGAATTAAATTCGACGCCAACATCCATTGCCCCCGGAAACCGTAGGAAGCTGCCGCAGGCGGCGCCGTCATAGACCAGTTCCGAATAGGCGTTGTCATGGATGACAATAATATCATACTTCTTTGCAAAGGCGATCAGTTCCTTATAAAAGTGATTCGGCGCCAGCGCACAGGTGGGATTATTGGGATAGGAGACTACCATCAGCTTTGCCCGTCGGGCCAATTCCTCCGGGATCGCGCCGAGGTCGATCAGATAGTTGTTCTCCTCCAACAACGGCATATAGTGCAGTTCTCCCCCGGCCAACGCCGCCCCATCGGCAAACACCGGATAGCACGGCTCCGGCAGCAGCACTACGTCTCCCTCGTCCAAAATGGAAAGGCCAATATGGCTCAAGCCCTCCTGGGACCCCAGTACACTGGTGATCTGACTGGTTCGGAGGGAGACGCCATACCGGGTTTTGTACCACTTCTGCACCGCTTCCAGCAACTCAGGCTGATCAACAATGGCATAGAGATAGTTCTCCGGCTTCAGCGCTTCCTCGCTGAGAACCCTGGTAATGTGCGCCGCAGGCGGAATATTCGGCGCACCGATGGAGAAATCCACCACCTCCCGGCCGCTTTGCTCCATCGCCGTTCGTCGGTTCTTCATCACAGTAAAAATGGAATCGCCGAAGCGATCCATCCGTCTTGAAAACTTCATTTTGATCTCATTCCTTTTGTATATGTTTCGAACATTTTACCATAACAGGCAGGGGTTTGCAAGGACCGCTGTGCCGCCGGGGTCTGCGTTTTTTCGGTGCAGAAAAAAACAACAGCCGGAATCGCTTGCAATCTATCCAAATCCGTGGTATTCTTAATGATATCAATCATTGACCGAAAGGGGGAACGACAAGTGGACATATGCGGACGAAGTACCGGGACAAAGGCGGAGGTTCCCTTATGCCCCTTGTCGCGGTTCGTTTTTCTAAAATAGACGCTGGAACCTCCCCGTGTTCTGACACTTCTCCTATTCTCAACCTTTTGATAGGAGGAATTCATTGTGTCAAATTATATGGATACCCAACAGCTCATCGATGAACTGAACGAGCTGCTTCGCACCAGACAATTTCAAAAACTCCATGAGGTCATCGCCGAAACCAACGAGATGGATGTGGCGGAATTCATGGAGCAGTTGACTCCCATGCAGCAGGTCACCTGCTTCCGTACCCTGCCGAAGGATCAGGCCAGCGACGTATTTGCTGAATTGGAGCCGGAAACCCAACAGATCATTATTTCTTCCATCACCGACCAGGAACTTGGCCCCATTATCGAGGATCTTTTTGTGGATGATGCAGTGGATATGCTGGAAGAAATGCCTGCCATGGTGGTCAAGCGGGTGCTGAAAAGCGCCAAGCCGGAGACCCGCAGTCTGATCAACCAGTTTTTGAAATATCCGGAGGACTCCACCGGCAGTATCATGACGGCTGAGTTTTTGGATCTTCATAAGGATATGACGGTTTTGGAGGCCATCGACCGCATTCGGAAGCGCGGCGAGCAATCCGAGCAGATCTATACCTGCTATGTGACCAGCCGCAAGCGCGTTCTTGAGGGAGTCATCACAGTCAAGGAACTGCTGCTCAGTCCCGATGACACCATCATCGAAGATATTATGGAAACCGATCCCATCACCGCCTTTACTTTGGACGATAAGGAAACCTCCGCCAAGACCATGATGAAATATGATTTTCTTGCCATGCCGGTGGTGGATAAGGAAAACCGCCTGGTAGGCCTTATCACTGCGGATGATGTCATGGATGTTCTTGAAGAAGAAGCCACAGAGGATATGGAAAAGATGGCGGCCATCGCTCCCTCCGACCATCCCTATTTGAAAACCAGCGTTTTCGGTCTTGCCAAAAACAGAATTGTGTGGCTTCTCTTCCTCATGATATCCGCAACGCTGACCGGGACAATTTTGACTCGTTACGAGACAGCTTTTGTGGCCTTTCCTCTGCTGGTGACCTGTATGCCAATGCTCACTGACACGGCAGGCAACGCGGGCAGCCAGTCCAGTACCCTGATCATTCGCGGTATGTCGATCGGTGATATCCATTTGCGGGATTGGCTGCGGGTAGCGCTGAAAGAATTGCGGGTGGCAGTCATTTGCGGCGCCGTCCTGAGTCTCGTGAACGCGGTCCGCATGGTTCTGATCTACCCCGGCCAGTTGCTTATTACCATTGTAGTCTCCGCTTCGCTCATGCTTATCATTATCTTTGCGAAATTTATTGGCAGTCTGCTTCCAATGTTTGCCAAACTTATCCATGTAGACCCGGCTATCATGGCTTCCCCTGTGATCTCCACCGTTATGGATTCCGTTTCCATGCTGATTTATTTTGGAATTGCAAAAGCAGTTTTGTTTTAATGCAGTCAGAACGCAATCACGGCAGTTCTCGTGATTGCGTTCTGATTTCTTTCTGTATTTTCGCACACCAATCCAGCCATTTTTTCTATCCTGTTCCCGGCGACAGTATACTCAGATCAGCGATAGAATATATATTTCATTCCCGGCATGCCGCAACACATCGCCCATATGCTTCCCAGTCCATGTCATCCTCGTCCCATACCAGCGGCACTCTTTTCAGTCCGGCACAATAGGCTGCCCAGGCTCTCGTGTGCCCATCTGTGAAAATAATTGTATTCCCCAATTTTCTGATAGGAATTGGCTGAAAGTCGGACAAATCGTCCGCGCGAAACCATTCCCTGACCACCGCCAGCTTTTCTTCCGAAATATAAAACTGAGAGGGTTGAATATCGCACAGGTACAAATCTTCCAATTCCATATCATTCCCCCCGAACAATTTCCGCGCCGCCCAGCAGAAGATCGCCCTGATAAAAGACGATGGACTGTCCCGGCGTGACCGCCCGCTGCGGCGTCTTGAATTCCGCCCGCACCTGACCGTTATTTTGGAAATACAGCGTTGCAGGCTGCTCCTGCTGATGATACCGCACCCGGGCCAATACCTCCACCGGCGTTTCCGGTCTGACCGGAAGCATCCAGTTCAAATGCTCCCCAAACACCGTTTTGAAAAACAATTCCTCATTTTTGGCCAGTACCACAGCGTTTCGCGCCGGGTCAATCTCCTTGACATACATGGGCTGGCCCAGCGCCAGTCCCAGTCCCTTCCGCTGGCCAATGGTATAGCGGTGGATCCCCTGATGCGTCCCAATCTGTCTTCCCTGTACATCCAGCACCGGGCCGGCAAGATAGGTTTTGCCGGTGTAGTTCTGTATGAAAGCGCCATAGTCGCCGTCCGGCACAAAGCAGATATCCTGACTGTCGTGTTTTTCGGCATTCAGAAATCCCTCCCGCAGCGCAATTTCCCTGACCTCTGCCTTGCGAAGGTTCCCTATGGGGAACAGCGTATGCCGCAGCTGCTGCTGCGTAAGATCATAGAGTACATAACTCTGCTCCTTATTTTCGTCCAACGCCTTTCTGAGTGCAAATGCGCCGGATGGCAGCTGTTCCCGCCGGACATAATGACCCGTAGCAACATAGTCGCAGTTCAATTCCATCGCCTGCTGGTAGAGTTTTTGAAATTTCAGCTTCCGATTGCAGAGGATGCAGGGGTTCGGCGTTTTCCCCTGCTCATACTGCGCCACAAAAGGCCGGATGACCTCTTTTTGAAACGCTTCAGTAAAGTCAAACGTGAAATGAGGAATGCCCAGACGCCGGCAGACATTCTTCGCGTCCTCCATGTCGCGGAAAGAACCGCAGCCGTCCTCCATCTCTCTCTCATGGAGCCGCATGGTCGCGCCGATACAGTCATATCCCTGTTTCTTGAGCAGATATGCCGCCACACTGGAATCCACGCCGCCACTGATCGCCACCATTACTTTCATGGTTTTCCTCCTGTATATTCAACTTTTGAGCAACAAAATCCACGACCCGTTTTGTGGACCCGGCATCCTGGAACTGATTGGTCGTTCTTTTGAGTGTTTCCCGCTCCTTTTTTGGTCCCTCCGCCCGCCCCAGAACCTGCGCAAAAAAGGCGTCAAAATCCCCGGCCGTGTCCAGCATTTCACAGCAATTTCTCAAAATATCCGTATCCATGGCAAAGCCGGGATGCTCGGAATAGGCCGCAAAATCCTCAAAGGTCAGGCCGATGGGCCTGTCTGTCAGCAAAAAGTCAAACACAACGGAGGAATAATCCGTGATCAGGCCGTCCACACTGGCAAGAAATTCATAGGCCGGAAGACCTTCCAGATCCGCCTCCGTAATCCAGCGAATGTGACTGAGTTCCAGTTTTTGAATGTTTGCAACGTCCTGGGCCGGATGGGGCTTCACCAGCAGCAGGATATTGTTTCGAACTGCCAACGTGTTGATCGCTTCCGCCTGCTCCGGATCGTGGAGCAGGGGAATGCTGATATCCGTGGTGCTGACCTGATGGTTTCGGTGCTGCCGGTAGGTGGGATACCACGCAACATACTTGTCATAGACGCCAAACAAAGCCGACAGATCCTTTTTCCCCGTAAACAGCGCGTCATTTCTGGGAAACCCCAGCGTCACCAGCTGCTCCCGCCGCACACGGAATTCCTCCATGTCGATGTTTTCAAAAAACGGTGCCTGACAGAGTACATAATCCGTGGTATCGTCGCAGAAATAATAGGGACTGATGCGCTTCATGGGGCTTCCATGGGTCAGGTACAGATGCAGGGTTCGGGGATTCCGTTTTCGAATCTGATCATTGCAGTCGAGGATCGCCGCCGCCCGGAGCCGCATCCAGAAAAACCTGTGTTTTTTCCACCGACTATCCACATAAAAGACCGGAATGCCTTTTTCTCTGCCAGCCCTCAAATCTCCCGGATCCGTCACATACCACACCAGCCGGAAACGTCTCTCCCAGCCACGGCGGCGCATTTCCTGATAAACAGGGCGCGTATTGTCCGAAAAGAACGGTGCGCTCTCAAACAGAATGTATTTTTTCCCCGGCAGCGCAAAGGCAGCCTTCTCCAGGACCCGCATGATTGCAGCTTTCATCTTCCCCTTCCCTTCCTCACTATGGTACCGACCAGATTGATTCCTTTTTTTGCCATAGAACGAACCAGATTCTTCTCATAGCCGTTCATGGAAATACACCAGGCCGAGATCCCATAGACCAGCGTGTAAAGTCCAATGCTCAGCAGCAGCGCAGGAAT
>CAZGOQ010000077.1:0-10688 GCA_964527315.1 uncultured Oscillospiraceae bacterium
GGAGGTGTTGTTGGAGATAACGCCGATATCCTTGATCCCGGCGGCGATGAGTCCCTCGATCAGGGTCTCGGAGACGCCGACGTTAACGAAACCAGGAAGCAGCACGGTCATGCCATCAAAGCAATATTTCTTGATTGCTTCTTCTACGGTGGTAACCTTAGACTTTGCCATTGGTATCATTCCTTTCTATTTTTTACAGAGCGAAAATGCTCCGTTTGTATCACCTATAATGATACTGACATTTTTCATGAATGTCAAGAGTTTCCGGGGGATTACACGATCATAAACTGTTCTCTGGCATAGCGGGTCAATTCCTCCCGCACTTCCGGGTGAGCGATGGCGATCAGCTGCTGCACCCGTTCCCGGACGCTGCAGCCCCGCAGATGGGCGATGCCGTATTCCGTTACCACATAGTCCACATAGTTTCTCGGAATCGATACCACCGCGCCAGGCTTCAACTGGGCGGAGATTTTTGAAACGCCCTTCTTCGTGGCCGCCTGGAAAGCCAAAATACCCTTGCCGCCTCTGGAGTGCAGCGCACCATAAGCGAAGCAGAACGCGCCGCCGGTACCGGAAAACTGCTTGGGGCCAATGGACTCGGAGCAGACCTGTCCGGTAATATCCATCTCGATGATGGTGTTAATGGACACCAGATGATCGTTTTTTCGGATCTCTCCGGGGTCCACCGCCACAGAGGTGGGACAAAGCCGTACCGCCGGATTGGTGGCCAGCGTATCATACAGCGCCAGATCGCCCCCGGCAAAGCAGCCGATGTGAAGCCCCCGGTTATAGTTCTTCCTTGCGCCGGTGATGACGCCCTTGCGGATCATTTCGCCCATGATGGAGGTAAACATCTCCGTGTGCAGGCCCAGATCCTTTTTATCCATCAAATGATGGCCTACGGCGTTCGGCATGGAGCCGATGCCCAGCTGAATGCAGTCGCCGTCATGCACCAGTTCCGCCACGTTCTCTCCAATTTTTTCCTCAATCTCCGTGGTTTCCGCATCTGGCACCACCAGCGGCGGGTAATCCACCTCCGTCAGGACTGTCACGTCCCGAATATTGATGCGCAGCCCGCCTTTCACTCTGGGCAGCTGCGGATTGACCTCCAGAATGATTGTATCGCAGGTCTTGAAACTGGCGCTTTCCCACATATCCGTCAGTCCCACCTGGAAATAGCCATGATCGTCCATAGGACTGACGCCGGCCACAAAGGTATTCCTGGGCCGGTATTCCGCCAGAAACGTGCCAAAATCGCAGATATCCGCCGGAACGAAGGAGACGTTGCGCCGGGTCTGGCCCACCATCAATTCACGGCCATAGAGAAACGTCGTAAAACTGATGTGCCCATTCATGGCCGGATCGGTCACACACTGAAAGTTGCCGTCATGGCCCTTGATGCAGTGTACCTCCTTCACATAGGGTGCAATCTCATGGAGCCGGGACAGAATTGCATTCGGCTGGTTGGCGTCACCCGCGAAAGCCACCTTTGCGTGGGAGCGGATGGCCTTCAGGCAGTCCTCCACCGTGCCCTTTTTCTGATTATACAGGACTTCAAATTCCGTCATGCTGCATCTCTCCCGTCAAATATAAAACTGCTCTTCGGCATAATGTGTCAGTTCCTCCCGCACATCCGGATGGGCAATTCGAATCAGCTGCTCCGTGCGTTCCTTGACACTGCGGCCCTTCATGCGGGCCACGCCGTATTCCGTCACGATATAGTCCACATAGTTTCTGGGAATGGTCACGTTCGCTCCCAGGCTAAGCTGGCTTCTGATCTTGGAGATCCCTTTCCCCGTCATAGAGGGGAAGCAGAGGATGCTCTTTCCCCCCTTGGAATGGATGGCTCCCAGAGAAAAGCACAGGTTGCCGCTGGACCCGGAGATCTGGCGGGTGCCGATGGACTCGGCGCAGACCTGACCGGTCAGATCCATTTCCACCAGCGTATTGATCGCAATCATATTGTTCATCTGGCTGATCACACCCGGGTCACAGACATAGCTGGCCGGACGAATCGCCACATCCGCGTGTCTGCCCAGCACCTGATAGAGTTCCTGATTGCCCCAGGCCGCAGATGCCACTGCAAGTCCTTTGTCCATGTTCTTATGCTGGCCGGTAATGATGCCTTTTTCGATCAGATCTCCCGCGCCGGTGTTGAACCACTCCGTATGAAGTCCCAGTTCCCGATGATCCATCAGTCGCTCGGCAATGGTATTGGACAGCGTGCCGGTGCCCAGTTCCAGACAGTCGCCGTCCGTTACCAGATCGGCAATATAATCCGCAATTCTGGCCTCCACCGGAGTAGGCGCTTTTTCCTCCACGGTCGGCAGCGGATAAGCCGCCACATGAAAGGCAGTCACATCGCTGATATGAATTTCCAGGCCGCCGTTGATCCGGGGCAGATTCTCATTGACCTCCAAAATAATCTTATGGCAGGTTTCGATGCACTCCTTTTCCCACATCTGGCTAAGCCCCACCTGAAAGCAGCCGTTTTCATCCATGGGTGCGGCAGCCGCAATGAAGGTATTGCAGGGCTTGTGCTCCGTGACAAACCGGGAGTAGTCGCAAATATCGCAGACAATGTGGCTGGTGTTGCCATGCTTCATGCCCTCATTAAAGGCTTCGCCATAGAGGGGAGACCCGGTATTGATATGGCCGTTCATCCCCGGCGCTGTGACAAATTCATAATCCCCGGATCTGGATTTGATGCACTCCACATCTGTTACTCTGGGCGCGACAGTGTGAAACTGCTTCATAAACGCCACCGGCTGGTTGCAGCCCCCTGCAAAGCAGATGGTATCGCCGGAACTGATCAGATCCAGACAGCCCTGCAGCGTCGTTCTTTTTCTCTCATACAAACTGCTCATAGAACTCCCCCGCTTTTCATCTCATGATTCCCCCGGTGATCTGCCATTGATTTTTGCCAAAATCGCCAGCATAGTCCGCCGCTCCTCTCCATTGAGTGGCGCTACGATCTCTTCATCCGCCGTCAAAATCGCCTGATTCAGCTGCTCTGCAAAAATTTCCCCCTGCTTCGTTGCTGTCAAGAGATAGCTACGGGCATCCTTTGGGTCTGGATCCCGGACAATATAGCCCTTCTGCTCCAGAAAACCAACGATTTTAGACACTCCGGGGTTGGACAGATAGAGATAGTGTTCAATGCTCCGCTGATTGACAGACTCCTTCCGGCCATAACGGGCAATATAGATCAGGCTCATAGCCTGATACATATTGACCCCGTGGCGTTTGAGGGCCTGATCATGCGTCTTCGTCACGCGCCATTCCATCTGGCGGAGCCGGGTCGTCAGGCTGTCCGGGGCAGCAATGGAGCGATTGGAAGTCTTCGTAATGCATCGCCGCTTTCTGTGATGTGATCTATTGTATAATCTGTTATATATTGTACCACCTTGCACGAAGAGCGTCAACAGAAGATTCTCTATTGACAAACCTTTCAATTTTGTTTATGTTAGTCCCAAATGAATTAGGGGGCTTTCATCATGCTTTTATCCCATCAGAAAAAGATATCCTTTGAAGTATTCCCTCCCAAGAAAGAGGACAATTTTGACTCCGCATTTCAGGTGACGGCGGATCTGGCCGCGCTGCATCCCACCTTTATCAGCGTCACCTACGGCGCGGGCGGCAGCCGTTCCAAACAGACGGCTGCGATTGCCGGACATATTCAGAACACCCTGCATTTGCCCGCCATCGCGCATCTGACCTGCGTAGGGAGCAAAAAAGGCGAGATCCTCCGGCAGTGCCAAATGCTCCGTGAGAAAAACATCACAAGAGTGCTGGCGCTCCGGGGGGACCGTCCCAAGGATATGGACGATGCGCAATTCAACCGCCGGGACTTCCCCCACGCGCTGGATCTGATCTCTTTTCTCCGGGAAAATACCGATCTGGACCTCTGGGCGGCCTGCTATCCGGAAACCCATCCGGAGTCCGTCAGCCCGGAAGACGACCTGCTGCACATGAAACAGAAGCAGGACGCCGGCGTTTCTCAGTTTGTCACCCAGATGTTCTTTGACAACGATGTTTTCTACCGGTTCCGGGATAACGCCGCCGCTGCCGGTATTACGGCTCCCATCCACGCCGGCATCATGCCTATCACCGCCGCCAGCCAGCTGGGCACCTCCGTCACCCTGTCCGGCGCCGCCATTCCGGAGACCATGGCCCGTATGTTCGCAAAATATGAAAACGATCCTCAGGCAATGCATCAGGCGGGCATTGACTATGCCGCCCGGCAAATCGACGATCTGCTGGCGCAGGGTGTGGATGGTGTGCATATTTACACCATGAACAAGCCCCAAAACGCCGCAGATATTTTAACACGGCTTCACTGACTCATGATTACGCCAAAATTAACCGCCCTCAACCGCAATGAGATCCTGCAATATCTGGGGGATCGGGGCGGCGCTCCGTCTCAGGAACTGCAGACGGAGATTGCCCGCTGTGAGACACGCATTCTGGAAACCGCCCGCCCCCGGCTGGTATACCGGCAGTTCTCCATCGCTCCGGACGGCACGCTCTCCGGAACGGACTTCCGGCCCCAGGGAAATGATATTGCGGCACTGCTCCGGCAATGCCAAAGCGTCATCTTGATGGGCGCGACCCTTGGCGGCGAAGTAGAGCAGCTTCTCCGCCGGGCGCAGATTTCCAACATGGCGGAAGCCGTAATTTTAGACAGCTGTGCCAGCTGCGCCATCGAAAATGTCTGCGACAATTTTTGCGATGAACTGCAGGCGCAGTTGTCTCCGCAGTATCTGACGGATCGGTTCAGTCCCGGCTATGGAGATTTCCCCTTTTCCCAGCAGCCGAACCTGTGCAGTGTGCTGGATATCGGGCGGCGCATTGGCGTCAGCCTGTCTCCCAGCGGACTGATGATCCCGCAAAAGTCCGTTACGGCGCTGATCGGCGTATCCGACCGGCCCCAGAAAAAGCGGTTTCGGGGCTGCGCCTATTGCGCAAGCTTTGAAGCCTGTATCTATCGAAAGGAGCAGCGGAACTGTGGAAAATTCTGAATTTGTCATCTTAGACGGCGCCATGGGCACCATGCTCCAGGCCGCCGGACTTCCTGTGGGCCAGCTGCCGGAACTTTGGAACCTGACCGCGCCGGAGACTGTCAGCCGCATTCAGCGGCGCTATGTAGAAGCAGGCAGCCAAATTCTCTATACCAATACCTTTGGCGCAAACCGCCATAAGCTCTCCGGCAGCGGCTGCAATGTACAGGAAATCATCTCCGCTGGTGTACGCGCCGCAAAGGCCGCTGCCGCAGGCACTGGCACAAAGGTCGCGCTGGATATTGGCCCGATCGGACAGATGATGGCGCCCCTTGGCACACTGTCCTTCGATGAAGCCTATGATATCTTTCGAGAAATGGCAGAGGCCGGAGACGACGCCGGTGCGGATCTCATCGTATTTGAGACGATGAGCGATCTCTCCGAAGTTCGAGCCGGCGTGCTGGCTGCAAAGGAGCATACAAATCTGCCCGTCTGGGTCACGATGACCTTTGAGGAAACGGGCCGCACCTTTGTGGGCGTTACCGTCCCAGCTATGGCTTTGACGCTGACCGGTCTCGGCGTGGACGCTCTGGGATTCAACTGCAGTCTCGGCCCGAAAGAACTGCTGCCGCTGACGGAGGAACTGCGCCATTGGACCGCGCTCCCTCTGATTTTAAAACCCAACGCCGGTCTGCCCGACCCGGCCACCGGCGCCTACACCATCTCTCCTGAGGAATTTGCCGAAGCGCTGTTGCCCGCCGCCAGATTGGGCATTACCATTTTCGGGGGCTGCTGCGGTACAACGCCGGAATTTATTCAGGCCGCCTGTACCGCCCTTTCCTCTGCTTCGCCGGGTATTCGCCCCGCGCCGGATCGCCATGGCGTCTGCTCCGCCACCTGCACCGCAGAACTGAGCGGCGTTCGGGTCATCGGAGAGCGGATCAATCCCACCGGAAAGAAACGATTCCAGCAGGCTCTCCGAGAGCGGGATCTGGACTACATTCTGGAGCAGGGACTCCAGCAGCAGGAAGCCGGTGCGGAAATTCTGGATGTCAACGTGGGGCTTCCCGGTGTGGAAGAACCGGTCATGATGACCGAAGTCCTCACGCAGCTTCAATCTGTCGTGGGCCTGCCCCTGCAAATTGACTCCTCCGATCCTGCCGCCATTGAAGCGGGCCTGCGTATCTACAACGGAAAGGCCATTGTTAACTCCGTCAACGGTGATCCGGAGGTTCTGGCGCAGATCCTTCCCCTATGCAAAAAGTACGGCGCATCGGTGGTTGGCCTTTGCATGAACCACGAAGGCATTCCACAGACTGCGGAAGCTCGCGTTGCCATCGGAAAACAAATTTTAGACGCTGCCCTCCGCTGCGGCATTCCCCGGGAGGATGTGTTTCTGGACTGTCTGTGCCTGACCGTCTCCGCCCAACAGGAACAGGCAAAGGAAACGCTGAAAGCCGTTCGATTTGTGACGGAGGAATTAAAGCTGCACACCGTACTGGGCGTCAGCAATATTTCCTTTGGTCTGCCGGCAAGAGAACATATTACGGTTGCTTTTTTGACACAGGCCATGGCGGCAGGGCTGGATCTGCCCATTGTCAATCCCAATCAAAAGGCCGTAATGGACGCCGTTGCCGCCCATCGGGTTCTGTCTGGACAGGACGTGGACAGCGCCGCCTATATTCAGCGCTTTTCCGATACCGCACCCGCTCCTACTGCTCCGTCACCCGGTTCCCTTACTCTCGAAGCCGCCGTCAGTCGAGGCCTGAAAGCGGAAACCGCCGCCCTGACGCAGCAGGCGCTGGAAAGCATGGACGAATTGGCGGTCATTAACACTCTGTTGATCCCCGCGCTGGATCTGGTGGGGGATCGCTATGAAAAACAGGAAATTTTCCTGCCCCAGCTGATCAATGCAGCAAATGCCGCCTGCGCAGGCTTTGATCTGATCAAGACCCGCATTGCGGAAAAAGGCAGCACCTCCATCAGCAAAGGGAAAATTGTCCTTGCCACGGTACACGGCGATATCCATGATATCGGAAAAAATATCGTCAAAGTCGTTCTGGAGAACTACGGCTATACCGTCATTGATTTGGGCCGGGATGTCCCGAAGGAGACCGTTGTGGAAACAGTGCTTCGAGAAAACGTCAAGCTGGTAGGCCTTTCGGCGCTGATGACTACAACTGTGGTCAGTATGGCCGAGACCATTCAGGCCCTCCGGGAAAGTGGCCACAACTGCAAGATCTGGGTGGGCGGCGCTGTGCTGACGCCGGAATATGCGGCGGAGATCGGCGCAGACTATTACGCCAAAGACGCAAAGCAAAGCGTAGACATTGCAAAAGAGGTATTCGGAAACTGACAGGTTGAGACTGCCAAAAGATTTCTCTGGCTGTCATCAAAGCCCAGAGTGCGAATCGCCCCTTTGGGCGGGCGTAAAAGGCGCCGCAGGCGCTCTTGTGACAAGCCGAAAAACTCCCTTACCGGGATTGGTAAGGGAGTTTTGTTATCCAGGCTGAACTTACTTCTTTCCGCCCATGCCTTCCGCAGCAAAGTAGGGGCCGCCAAACTGATCGACAACACCCTGCTTGGCAGCTTCCAGATCTGCAATCTTGACAGCGTCCAGCGCCTTGCAGACCGCATCATGATCCAGAGGCTTCAAGCCCAGCATCTCACGGGCTTCAGCGGGAGTCGCAACCTCGTTGCCAAAGGCCTCGACCGCCTTGGCAGCGCGCTGCACCAGCATCAGATTGGTTGCGTTGATCTTTTTTCCATCCTTATCCTTGCCGTAGACCACGTTGTCCTCCATGCCGACGCGGATGTGGCCGCCATTGGCGATGCAGGCGAACATAACGGGCAGATGGCCCTTCCCGATGCCGAAGCCGGACCAGGTACATTCTGCGGGGAGTTTGCCCTCAGCCTGCAACTTGTGCATCTCGTCAATGAGGATCTGGAGATCATGGGGCGTTGCGTCCATGCCGCCTACGACGCCCAGACAGAACTGGAAGTGCAGAGGCGCGACCACGAAGCCCTTCTTCCAATAGATACCTACAGCACGGAGTGCACCGAAGTCAAAAATCTCGAACTCAGGCTTAATGCCTTTCTCCTGATACAACGTACCCAGTGTGGAGAGCATGGTGGGGCTGTTATGGAACACGCCGCCGGGGATGCCCCAGTTGAAGGAAGATGCGTCAAAGGTACCCATCTCGATGCCGGGGACGTTCTTGTGATGCAGCATACGCATCTCATTGCCGTAGGGAGAGTCGTCGGAAACACGGTTGTCGCCGGAGGAAGTGCAGTTGACAATGACGTCACAATCCTTGTATGCGCGGATGGCTTTCACGGTCTCATAGAACTTTACAGGATCCATGACGCCGGCGCCGTTGTCGTCACGCATATGCAGATGCACAACAGAAGCGCCGGCCTTCCAGCACTCATAAGCGCAATCGGCGATCTGCTGAGGGGTTTCCGGGATGTCGTAACCAGCGGGGGTCACAGCGCCGGTCAGCGCGGCAGTGATAATTGTCTTTGCCATTGGTATCAATCCTTTCTTGTTTTAGCGCCCAAGGCGCTTTTATTCTGATTATATTGTAGCACAATTTAGGTGAAATGCAATCCTTATTTCCCGGATTTTCATGCAAGAGGCCTCATCCGTTCGGATCCTTTTGCTGTGATATCTGCATAATTCGCAGAAAGCCGGTGCAATTCGTCCGCTTATGTGCTATACTGAAAGAAAGGATCTTGTTCGCTGGGGCAGTCCTTGCCGCCGAGGAAAATGCCGCCGTTTCTGCGAGAGAGGAGCAACACTATGGATGATAAAGATAAGCGCGAATCGATATTTGAAACACACAGAGAAAACATCTACTTTCGCTGGGGCATCACTGCCTTTGCGGTGATCGTAGCGTGTATTCTCGCTTCTCAGGTCATTACCAAGCTTCCTGCGCTGCTGGCGGTGGTCAAGCGCTTTTTCAAAACGCTGGCGCCGGTACTCTATGGCCTTGTCATCGCCTATCTGCTTCATCCCATTGTAGACCGGGTGGAAAAGGCACTCTCCCCGCAGCTGCAAAAGAAGATCCGACAGGAAAGCCGGGCGACGGGCATTGCAAGAGGGATCGGCATTTTCGCAGCCCTTCTGCTGGCTGCTCTGGTGCTCTGGGCACTGATCTCCATGATTTTGCCGGGACTGGTAGACAGCATCGCAACCATTGTTCGGAACTCCCAATCGTACTACAACACCCTCAGCCGCTGGGTCACGAATCTGATCGACGACAACCCGGTCTTTGCCAATATGACGGAAGGACTGATGGACGAAATCTACGACTATCTGATCAATTTCCTGAAAAACTCCGTGCTGCCGGGACTGCAAACAGTTCTTGCTACGTTGACCACCAGCGTCGTGGGTATGGCGCGGCAACTGCTGAATCTGATCATCGGCGTCATCATCTCCGTCTATCTGCTCTCCGGGAAGAAAAAACTGCTGAGCCAGATGAAAAAGCTGCTCTATGGTTTTTTGGGCGTGAAAAAAGGCGGCGCTGTCTGCAACGTCTGCACCTATGCCAACCGGATGTTCGGCGGCTTCATCGGCGGCAAGCTGATGGATTCCCTGATCATTGGCATTCTCTGCTTTCTGGGCCTGAGCGTTCTCAATATGCCCTATACCATGCTGATCTCCGTGATCGTCGGCGTAACCAATATCATTCCTTTTTTCGGTCCCTATCTGGGGGCGATTCCCTCGGCGCTGCTGCTGCTGGTAATCAGTCCGATTCAGTGCCTGTACTTTATCATCTTTATCCTGATCTTGCAGCAGATCGACGGCAACATCATCGGCCCTATGATTTTGGGCGACGCCACCGGACTGGACAGCATCTGGGTGGTTGTCTCCATTCTAATCTTCGGCAGCTTTTGGGGGATCGTGGGCATGGTGGTGGCGGTGCCGCTGTTTGCGGTGCTCTATAAACTCCTTTCCGAAACCGTGAACCGGCTGCTCGTCTCCCGGGGTCTGTCCACCGATCGGGCGGACTATCAGAAGTGGAACTACCCGCCTCGAACCAATCTCGAGCGGTGGAACGCCCCTCTCCGGCGCAAAAAAGGCAAAAAGCGCTTTGGGCAGCGTAAAAAGAGCGGTTCCGAGCAGCAGCCAAAGAAACCGGCGGAGCCGTCGCAGGAGGAAACGGAAGAGACAGAATCATAAAAGGTAAAAATCCCCCTCCCCCGCAATTTTCTGTTGAGATACGCGTTTCAATGTTGTATAATAACGGTTAGCAGATAAATCTGTATTCCCATATTTTACGGAGGTATGATAAAATGTTTGACGCACTGACCGCAAAACTGAAAGCTTCCCCAAAGACCATCGTCTTTACGGAAGGCCCTGACGCCAGAATTCTGGAGGCGGCCGCCCGGCTGCTGAAGGACAACATCGTGAAGGTGGTTCTGGTGGGCAACGTAGCCGAGGTGGAGGCCGCCGCGAAGAAGGGCGGATTCAACATCGAGGGCGCTGAAATCATCGACCCGGAGACCTATGCCGAGATGGACGTCATGGTGGAAAAAATGGTAGAACTGCGGAAGGGCAAGATGACCCCCGAGCAGTGCAAGGCCAATCTGCTCAAAGGCAACTACTTCGGCACCATGCTGGTGAAAACGGGCAAGGCCGACTGCCTGCTGGGCGGCGCGACTTACTCCACCGCCGACACCGTC
>CAZGOQ010000078.1:0-10666 GCA_964527315.1 uncultured Oscillospiraceae bacterium
TTTCCGGTAACGGATTTTACTATCTGCTGGGCGACATTGCCCGGCTCCACGAGGCAGTTCTGGCCTATGGCCGGGATTTTATGATCGGCAAGGGCTTTACCTACTGCATCCCGCCTTTTATGATCCATGGCAATGTGGTGGAGGGCGTCATGAGCCAGACGGACATGGATGCCATGATGTATAAAATTGAGGGCGAGGATCTGTACCTGATCGGCACTTCCGAGCACTCCATGATCGGACGCTTCATCGACCAAATCCTTCCCGCTGAATCCCTGCCCCTGACCCTGACTTCCTACTCTCCCTGTTTCCGGAAAGAAAAGGGCGCACATGGCATCGAAGAGCGTGGAATTTACAGAATCCACCAGTTTGAAAAGCAGGAAATGATCGTGGTCTGTAAGCCTGAGGACAGCATGGAATGGTACGAAAAGCTCTGGCAGTATTCCGTTGAACTGTTCCGCAGTCTGGATATTCCCGTCCGGCAGCTGGAGTGCTGCTCCGGCGATTTGGCAGATCTAAAGGTAAAATCCTGTGATATTGAAGCCTGGAGTCCCCGGCAGCAGAAATATTTTGAGGTCTGTTCCTGCTCCAATCTGGGCGATGCCCAGGCTCGCCGGCTGAAGATCCGCTATAAGGATGAAAGCGGAAAAACGGTTCTGGCCCACACGCTGAACAACACCTGTGTGGCTCCGCCCAGAATGTTGATCGCGTTTTTGGAAAATAATTTGCAGGCGGACGGCAGTGTGATCATTCCCGAAGTCCTGCGGCCCTACATGGGCGGAACAGAACGGCTGATTCCGAAAAAATAAGGAGGAATTTTCTATGAAAAAACCCAGCTGGATCTCTGAATTCAAAGCCTTTGTCATGCGCGGCAACGTGCTGGATATGGCCATTGGCGTGGTCATTGGCTCGGCCTTTACCGCCATTGTCACCTCCGTGGTCGAAAATCTCCTGACGCCCATCATTGCGCTGATTCTGGGCAGCAGCGATTTCGGCGGCATTACGGTTGGCCCCTTTGGGATCGGCGCTGTAATCAACGCCATCATCACCTTCCTGATCACCGCCTTTGTGGTATTCTGGATCGTCAAGATCGTAGGCCGGCTCAGCCGTAAAAAAGAGGAGGAACCCGCTCCCCCCGCCGGTCCCACCGCAGAGGAACTGCTGACAGAAATTCGCGATCTTTTGAGGGAACAGAAATAATGGAGATCAAGTTTCCCGAGCAGGAAAACCCATTCCCAAAAACCATGGTCACAGCAGTCTTTTCCGTCCTTGTTGCCCTGCTCATTGGTATGTTTTTAGGCAACGCGCTGGGTGCGTTCCTCGGCACGGACGAATCCGTACTGGTGACCTCTGAATTTACCGATCGCATGAGCGCCGTCCGCTCCATCTTCACCGACGCCGACCAGCTGGACTCCTATGCGGTAACCGCGCTGGCCTTTCAGGACATGGACGGATTGAAACTCTATTCCAACCGGGCTCACGATCATTTTCTGGCCCGCTGGAATGGCCAGCTGGTGGATGCCGACACTCTGTTTGATGAAAAAATCCAGCTTTCCCTGCGGGAACTTTTGCGAACGGAAGCCGCTCTGAACGGCATGGAAACCACCGGCGGCAGTGTCATTGATGATGTTCAGCTTTATAATATTGCCGTATCCGACGGCGTGGTCTATTACTATCTCTATTATGCGGAAGCGGGATATGTGGGACTGGCCTTTGATTCCACCGGAACCACTCTGGCGGAAAAAAAGGACGATGCACTGGTTCTGACCAGAACCCCTGTTGACTCTGAAACTGGTCTCGGCGGGGACTATGAGTGGTTTATTACTTATCTCATGGAGGATTGAATGAAAAGCAACCTGATTCTCATTGGAATGCCTGGCGCCGGGAAGAGCACCGTCGGCGTCATTCTGGCCAAGACCCTGGCGATGGGCTTTCTGGACAGCGATCTGGTGATCTGTCAGGAGACCGGAAAGGGCCTTCAGGAGATCATTGATCAGGAGGGGCAGGAAGTCTTTTTGCAGCTGGAATCGGATAGCGTTTCCCGGCTCACCCCCTCACATACCGTGGTCGCCACCGGCGGTTCCGTTCCTATGGAGGAGCGCGCCATGGCCCATTTGAAGGAGATCGGCACGGTGATCTATCTCAAGGTGACGCTGGAGGAACTGCGCCGGCGTCTCTCCAATATCAAGACCCGGGGCATCGCCTTTGCGCCGGGCCAGACGCTGGCGGATCTCTATGCCCTGCGAACGCCGGTCTATGAAAAATGGGCCGATCTTATCATTGAAACCGACTCCAACCGGAATGACATCGAAAGCATGGTGGAGCAAATTACGGCCGCGCTGGGGATAGAAGCGTGCTGACCCTCATTGCCGTCGGAAAATTGAAGGAGCCTTTCTATCAGCAGGCAGCCGCTGAATACGAAAAGCGGCTCAGAGCCTACGGCGGCATCGCCATGATTGAACTGCCGGAGGTGCGTCTGCCGGAAAATCCCTCCCCCGCGCAAATTGACGCGGCGCTGAAAAAAGAGGCCCAGACCGTCCGGGAAAAACTCCCTAAACATTCGTGGCTCTGCATTTTGACCCCGGAGGGCAAACTCCTGTCCTCGGAGGAACTGGCGGAAAAACTGGGACAACTGCGAACTGCGGGAACTTCCAACCTGACCTTTCTGATCGGTTCCTCCTTCGGTCTGGATGCGGATTTGAAAGCCCAGGGGGACTTTCGGCTCAGCATCAGTCCCATGACCTTTCCCCATCACCTCTGCCGGGTGATGGTTTTGGAACAGCTCTACCGGGCGGAAAGCATTCTCTCCGGCGGAAAATATCATAAGTAAACAACCCTACGGGGCGGCGTATGCCGCCCTTTTTTATTTTCCCCTTGACAAACCATAAAATATGAATATAATAACCGTATTAATACAATTAATACAGTTAGGACGCGCTTGTGTTTTAAGCGAACGAAGGAGGCGCTTTATGCTGAGCATCAACTACAAAGATCCCCGGCCCCTTTACGAGCAGGTGCGGGATTCCCTGCGGCAGATGATCCTGTGCGGAGCCATTTCCCCGGGTGAAAAGCTGCCTTCCGTGCGGGAACTGGCCAGCTCCCTGGCCATCAACCCCAACACCATTCAGCGCTCCTATCGGGAACTGGAAAGTCTGGGCCTGATTTATACCGTGTCGGGGAAGGGCGCATTCGCCGCCACAGACGATACCGCCGCTCGACGCCGCCGGGAGGAACTTTTGACTCAACTCAGGGAAACGGCTGCGGAATGTAAGCTTCTGGGACTTGGTGAAGAAGCGTTACATGACGTCCTGCGCCAAGTGTTTGGAAAGGAGGAACTCTCATGATTCATGTCAGAAACCTGACAAAAACCTTTGATCACTTTAAAGCGCTGGACGGCGCGACTCTGACCATTCAGCAGGGAACGGTTTATGGTCTGGTCGGCCCCAACGGCGCGGGCAAATCCACGCTGATCCGTCATTTGACCGGGGTCTACCGCCCGGACAGCGGCACGATCACAGTAGAGGGCCGGCCCATTTTTGACGATCCGAAAATCAAAAGCCGCGTCTGCTGCATCTACGATGAGATCTATTACTATTTGCACGCCACCACCCGGGACATGATGGCGCTTTATCGGGGGCTATACCCCAATTTCGACGCGGAACGCTATGAAAAACTCCGGGCGGTATTCCCGGAGGTCAATGAAAAAGCGCCTCTGCGGAGCCTGTCCAAAGGGATGCTGAAGCAGAGCGCCTTCTGGCTCTCCATGAGCTGCCGCCCAGACATTCTGCTGCTGGACGAGCCGGTGGACGGTCTCGATCCGGTGATGCGGCGGCAGGTATTGTCGATCTTGATGGGCGATGTGGCCGAACGGGGCGCCACCGTCCTGCTGTCCTCTCACAACCTGCGGGAATTGGAGGACGTTTGCGACCATGTGGGCATTCTGCACCATGGAACCATTCTGCTGGAACGGAGCCTTTCCGAACTGCAGGACAGCATCTGCAAAATTCAGATTTTATTCCCGGACGCGCCGCCCGAGACGCCGCCGGATATGGAGATCCTGCACCATTCCGCCGCCGGAAAACTGCAAACCTACATTCTACGGTGCAGCCCGGAAGCGGCTATCGAACGCTTCTCCGCTTTTTCTCCCCTGTATATGGAGGCCCTGCCCCTGACACTGGAGGAAATCTTTATCTATGAATTGGGAGGTATGTCCTATGCGGTACAAGACATCCTGCTTTAATCCCACTCTGGCCAGAAACAGCCTGCTGCGCTTTTGGCCTCTGCCCCTGGGCGTGTTTGGCTTTTACCTTCTGACGCTGGCGCTTCCCTTTTATAACCGTCTGTCCAATCAGATCGGCATGACCCTGCCCTCCGCCGTTCCCTATACGTCTCAGGCGGGTGTTGAGATGACGCATGAGGAGGTGATGCGCCTCTGCGGAGAGTATATTTATAGCAGCGCAGGGATCTATCTGGCCCTTTTGGCTTGCTTTGCGCTGCTTGCCGCCCTGCTCCTGTTCCGGCATCTCCACAGCCGCCGGGAAATCCAGTTTTATCTGGCCCTGCCAATTCGGCGGCGCTGCCTGTATCTCACCGCCGCGGTCATGGGTTATCTCATGGTGCTGCTGCCGGTGCTGCTGGCGGAACTGGTTACGATGCTGATCTCTCTGGGCCTGGGCTCCGCCTACGCTCCGGTTTTGTGGCTGATGCTGGCTACCGTCACCAGCTTTACCATCTTTTACGGCATGGCGGTATTTTGCTGCGTACTGGCAGGCCAGGCCTTCGGAGCAATGCTGCTCTATGGCGGTATGCACTGCGCCGCCTGGGCGATCTTGACCGGTATGAGCGCCGTAGTTCGGTATTTCCTGCCAGGCTATGACCAGGTTTCCCTGTTCCCCGGTCTGATCGTCTGGCTGACCCCATTATCCGCCGTAACAGAGTTGTTCCAGGCGGGCTACTATGACGGTATCACCGGCAACGATACGGTGATCGGTCTGGCGCGGCCCGAGATACTGGTCGTTCACGCCATTGCCGGCGTACTGCTGCTGGTTTTGTCGGCAGCGCTCTATCAAAAACGGCCCGGCGAGACGGCAGGAGAAATGATCTCCTTCCGTATGATCCGTCCGGTGTGCAAGGTTCTCGCTTCTCTGGCTGTCTCCATGGTGCTGACCTATGCGCTGGTGTCCACCATACCCATGAAAAACGATATTACCTTCCTGCCCCTGTTGCTGCTGGTGCTAGTGACGGCGGCTGCCGGCTGGATCGCGGCGGAAATGATCATCCGCAAGACCTTCCGGGTATTCAAAAAGCAGCCCTTGATGCAGTGCGGCATTATGCTGGCGGCATTGCTGGCAGTGCTGTGCTTCGGCAAGCTGGATATCATCGGCTATGAGGATCGGATCCCCGATGTTTTGGAGGTTGTCTCCGCAGAGATTTCCCCCTGGTACAACCCCGTCCGGGTCACACCGGAGGACGCCATTTCCCTCCACGAAACCATTCTGGCAAACAAGGCGCAGCTGTCCAACAACACCTCCATCCAGGAGAAAGAATGGGTCCATATCATCTACCAGATGAAGGATGGAACGGTTTTGGAGCGGGGCTATTGTTACTTTTACCATGAAGGCGATATGATCACACAAAAAATCAACGAGATCTCTTCCAAGCCGGAGGTCAACTACCGCACCTGGTTCCCCGGCTGGGAGGACAATTTGACAGAAGGCAATTTCAGCAACTGCTACCTGGACACCCGCTGGAGCGACGCTTACATCGTGGACGGCAAGGACGACCCCTATGCCTCTGATACCGTCCACAACACGAACGCCTGCTTTGTTCCCGGCGAAGCCTATGCGGGCGATCCGGAATCCGCTCGTTCCGGCAACTTCTCCTTTTCCGCCGCCCAGGCCGTAACCCTGTATTATGCGGTGGTGCGAGATATTGAGGACGGCAATCTGCCGCCGCAAACTTACCGCTATACCGGAGAAAGCGAAGCGCTATCCCCTAAAGAACTGGGTACGCTGTACTTTGAGCGGAACGGGAAGGAATATGACGCATCCATGGGCAGCTATGCAGAATATTCTAAAAAGACCGTATCTTTGTCCGCCTATATCAGCATCCGTCAAAACATGACCCACACGCTTTCCGCGCTGGAGGAAATGGGCGTGGAGTTGAATCCTTCCGCATCGCCGTAATCATTGCTTTTGGCTGAGGCGGTTGGGCTATCGCAGAAGCCCCGAACCCGAGGGAAACGAAAAGAGGAAGATTCCCAAAGTGCGTAATATTTCAAATCCTGTCTATCCGGGTGCAGCCGTGTGCTGCACCCTTTTGTGCGGTATTCGTTCTATTTTTTCAAAAGTCTTGCGCAATACCGGAGAGGCAGGTATAATGATGTGTAGATATCAAACCAAATGCCAATCGGAACAAAGAAAGGAGAACGCCCAATATGTCAGACCGTTACCAGCACCTGACCGCGCCCCTTCCGGTTCGGAACAAGGTGCTCAAATCCCGGTTCATCTATCCGGTGGCCCAGCCCCATTTTCTCCAGGCCAACGAGTTGTATCCCTCCGATCCCATCGTATCCTTTTACACCAACCGGTGCAAAAACGGCGTTGCCCTGATCCTGCTTCATGACCTGACCAATCTGGATCAGCGTTACGCGGGCATGGACTGCGGCCACTTCGCCATGTATGATATCGACGACAAGGGCTGCCAGAACGGCTTTACCCAGTTTGCCGAGTACGTCCACTATTATGGTTCTCTGATCTGTCCGGAACTGAATCTGGACAACCGCATTCCTTTGCAGATCAACGACCCTGACGTGCCCAATCCCCGGGGCGATTTCAATCCCTTTATGGCCATGATGAATCAGGGCCTTGGCGACGATGACGATGAGGACGGGGGCGGCCCGCCGCCTATGATGGATCCTCCTTCCGGCGTGGACACCGCGCCTGACTCCATCGAGCAGCTGATCCCCTATTCGCCCGGTATGCCCAAGAAGCTGATTCCTCCCACGGACCGGCCCACCGCCGGCGCACCCGGCAGTCCCATGAAAGGGACGCAACAGATCAAGGGCGATCTGTTTGAATACTACATTCAGGCCACCATCCGGCACGCCAAACAGTACCAGAATATGAATTTCGACGGCGGCTATCTGGATCTTGCCCAGCATAATTTTATGATCGGCAAGTTCCTTGACCCCAAGGAAAACTGGCGCACAGACGAATACGGCGGTTCGCTGGAAAACCGGATGCGGTTCCCGGTGGAGGTCATTCGCCGGGTGCGGGAGGCTATGGGCGAGGATTGGATTTTTGTCATTGACTGCCCCGCCATTTCCGAGGACGGCCTGACGCTGGAGGAGTGCGCCACCTTCCTCAAGACCATCGAGCCCTATGTGGATCTGATGCAGCTGCGTGTCGCCCACAGCGACCACGAGCCATACCCGGTCTGCGAGTCCGCAGAACTTTCCGCCAAGCTGAAAGCCCTGGGTGTAACGATCCCCACCTTCGTCAGCACTTACTACAAAGACCTTGACAGCCTGAACCGGATCATTGCCGACGGAAAGGTGGACGGCGTAGCTCCGGGCCATTTGATGATCTGCAATGAGAACCTGGGCGAAATTCTCCGCAACGGCAACGGGGAGGACCTGAACCCCTGCATTGAATGTCATTGCTGCCGCGGCACTTCCTCCACCGGCGACTGGATGAGCCACTGTACCATCAATCCACTCATCGGCATGGAGCATCAGGCATTCCGCTTTGTGGAACCCGTGACAAAACAGAAAAAAGTCGCCGTCATCGGCGGCGGTCCCGGCGGCATGAAGTGCGCTTTGTGGCTGAAAGAGCGCGGGCATACGCCTGTCATCTTCGAAGCCAGCGATGAACTGGGCGGACAGATCAAATCCGCCAACTATCCCACCTTCAAATGGGAACTGAAACGCTATCTGGATTTTCTCAAAAATCAGATGGTGCGGAAAGAAATCGAAGTACGGCTGAATACGCCCGCCACCCCGGAGATGATCCAGTCCGAGGGCTTTGACACGGTAGTCGTGGCCGTGGGCGCTTCTCCCAGGCTGCCGAAGGTCGAAGGCGCGGAAACCGCCAAATGGAACGGTGTGAATGTTTATGGCAATGTGGATCAGATCGGTCAGAATGTCGTGGTTATTGGCGGCGCGTCTACCGCCGCAGAAGCCGCCTGCTATCTGGCGGAAAACGGCAAGACCGTCACAGAGATCTCCCGGCAGGGACGGATTGCCTATGACCTCAATCCCATTCGTTCCATCGGCTATATGAACGGCAAGGCCCAAAAGCTGGGTGTAAAAATCAAACGCAATGCCACAACCCTGAAAATCGAGCCGGGCAAGGTCACTTACCGCACTCAGAAGGGCACGGAAAAAACCATCGCGTGCGACGATGTGGTAGTTACCGGCGGCTTTGCGCCCAATACGCAGCTTGCCATCTCCTTTGCAAACTGCGCCAAAGAGTTCTATATGATCGGTGACTGCCGCCAAAGCGGCACCATGCGGCACGCCATCCGGGACGCATACGCGGTTGCAATGCAGATTTAATGGAAGAAAGCATAAAAGGGCGCGCTGCAAATTGCGATTTTGCAGCGCGCCCCGCAAGATTTCCGGCAAAAATGCCGGAAATCTTTTTGATTGTACGCGAAGAGCAGGCTATACCCCTTCACGCTTCTCCCCTGCTACTCTGTTTTTTGCAGGATAGCCTTCTATTTTGCTTCCAACTTTCGTTTTTGCAATAGACCCTTCAGCTTGTCAAAAAAATCCTTTGACCGTCTCAAGTTCTGATTTTACGCGTTCAGATTTGCCTGGACAGCGGCGGCAATGGATTCCGCGTCGATGCCGTATTTTTTCTGGAGCAGCGGGTATTTGCCGGTCTCCGTGAAGGTATCCGGAATCCCCACACGGCGCAGCTTGCAGCCGCTTCCGGCTTCCGCCAGAACCTCCGCCACAGCGCTGCCCAAACCGCCATAGATGTTGTGCTCCTCAGCTGTGATGATATGGCCGCATTTGGCGGCTTCCAGAATCGCGCCGGCGTCTATGGGCTTGATGGTATGCATATCCACCACACCGCAGGAAACGCCCTGAACTTCCAGCGCCCTGGCGGCGGCAAGAGAGTTATGTACCATCATGCCGGTGGAAATAATGACCGCGTCGTTTCCGGCCTTGACCGTCTCCGCTTTGCCGAAGGTAAAGACATGGTTCTCGTCATAGAGATCGGGCATCACGTCCCGGCTCAGGCGAATGTAATAGGGGCCGTCATGCTCCGCAGCATACTTGGTCGCCCAGCGGGTTTCGGCCGCATCGCAGACCGAAATCAAATGCATATTCGGCAGGGAGCGGATGACGGCAATGTCCTCCAGCGCATGATGGGTCGCGCCATCCAGCGCATCGGACATGCCGGCGTAAGCGCCGCCCAGCTTGACGTTCAAATTGCCGTAGCAGATCTGGCCCCGCAGAGAAAGCAGCGCGGCGGAGGTCAGAAATACCGCAAAGGTGTTGATAAAGGGAACAAGGCCGGTGGTAGCCATACCGGCGGCAGTCGCCGCCATGTTTTCCTCCGCAATGCCCATATCGAAGAAGCGGTCAGGATGGGCCGCCTTGAACAGCGCCGTCTTGGTGGAGCCAGCGACGTCCGCGTCCAGCACCACAAGGTTCTGCATGGAATTGCCCAGTTCCGCCAGCGTCTCTCCATAAATTTCACGAATTGCTTTTGCCATGGTTCAGCCCTCCAATTCCTTCAGCGCGATGGCCAGATTTTCGTCAGAAAGGGCCGCGCCGTGCCAGCTGTTTTTGCCCTCCATAAAGCTGACGCCCTTGCCCTTGATGGTATCGGCAACGATTATGGTCGGCACGTCTTTGGTCCGCTCCGCCGCGTCAAAGGCCGCGTCCAACGCTATGAGATCGTGGCCGTCGCAGCGGATGACGTTCCAGCCGAAGGCCCGCCACTTGGCTTCCACATCCCGAAGTGGCATGATCTCATCGGTTGTACCGTCCAGCTGCACTTTGTTGTAGTCCAGAATCGCCGTCAGGTTGTCCAATTCATATTTGGGGGCGGACATGGCCGTCTCCCACACAGCGCCCTCGTTAATCTCGCCGTCGCCTAAAATGGCATAAACTCTGGCATCAGAGCCCTGCAGCTTCAGACCCATGGCCATGCCCTGAGCGGCGCCAAGTCCGATCCCCAGCGGGCCGGAAGGCATTTCCACGCCGGGCGTGTGAAAGGAAGGGTGGCCCTGCAGATGAGATCCGAACTGACGCAGGGCGTTCATATCCGTCTCCGGGAAAAAGCCCAGATGCGCCAGATTCATATAAAGCATCGGGGCTGCATGGCCCTTACCCAAAACGATGCGGTCACGGTCGGGCATTTGGGGATTCCTGGGGTCCAGCTTTGCCCGCTGCTGATAGATCAGCGTCATGATTTCACAGGCTGACAAGCTGCCGCCGCAATGGCCGCTCTGGGGCTTATTGATGGCTTTAAGCACCTGAATGCGGAAGGAATTGCAAAGCCGGCTCAGTTCCTCCGCACGCTCCCTGGTAATTGACATATCATTTTCCTCCTCTGGACGCCTGGTCAGGCACGCGGACCGCCCCGGCATCCTGTTTCACTGCCTACAAAATATGTACAGAATATTTCATATTATATCAGCATTTTCCCGC
>CAZGOQ010000079.1:0-10617 GCA_964527315.1 uncultured Oscillospiraceae bacterium
CAACCCGAATCTTTTTTGAGTCGATTTCTCCCTTGGAAAGCAAGACAACCGTCTCCACATGCTTCGTTCTTGGAAACAGGTCTACTGCTTCGCCGCGCTGGAACTGATATCCTTTCTTGGCCAGCAGTTTGACGTCTCTTGCCAGGGTGGCCGGGTCGCAGGAGACATAGACCATCCGTTCCGGAGCCATTTCGGCAATGGCGTTGATGACCGCCTGGGAGAGACCTTTTCTCGGCGGGTCGACTGTGATCACATCCGGTCGGACGCCCTCATCGGAAAGTCTCTGCGCCGCTTCACCGGCATCTGCGCAGAAAAACCGGGCGTTTTCGATGCCGTTGCGCCGGGCGTTTGCTTCCGCGTCGGCGATAGCCTGCGGAACAACTTCCACGCCAATGACCTGCGCAGCTGCGCCGGCCATACAAAGTGTGATGGTACCTATGCCGCAATATAGATCCAAAACCGTTTCGGTGCCGTGCAGGTTTGCCAGCGCCATGGCCTTTTGATACAGGGCCTCCGCCTGATGGTGGTTGACCTGATAGAAGGAAGCGGGAGAGAGACGAAATGTCAGGCCGCAGAGTTGATCCTCCATATAGCCTTCGCCGTAGAGCGTATGATAAACGTCCCCCAAAATTACATTGCCGGAGTGGGTGTTGACATTGTATAAAACGGTGGTCAGTCCCGGCAGCGCGGCGCGCAGGGTATCCACCAGCTGAGACGACTTAGGCAGTTTTTCCGCATTGACCACCAGACAGACCATCAGCTGCCCAGTGGCAACGGCTTTTCGGACAAAAATATGGCGGATGTAGCCCCGGTGCGTCTCCTCGTCGTAGGGGAGAATATGATAGCGTTCCATCCAGTCGAGTACCGCTCTGGAAGCGGTTTCCGCCTCAATGGGCTGAATATGACAGTGGGTCACAGGGATCAGATGATGTGTTTTTGCCTGAAAAAAGCCTGCGGCTGGGCCATCCGCCGTTGTCGCGACAGGGAATTGCGCCTTGTTTCGATAGCCCTCAACGGTTGGAGCAGGCGCAATGGGCAGCGGTTCCGGATCAATGCCGCCAATACGCTTTAGCGCATCAGAGACACGCTGGCGTTTCAGTTCTGTTTCCAGTGCGTAATCCATATGCATATAATCACAGCCGCCGCATTTTCCGAAATAGGGACAAACCGGGTCGATACGATGCGGCGAGATGGTCAAAATTTTCTCCAAACGGCCATAGACTGCGGTTTTTGCAATTTTTATGATTTTAATTTGGCTGATTTCACCGGGGATGGCGCCCTTGATAAAGACAGCCCTGTCCTCGACTCTCGCAACGCCCAGACCCTGGCTGGTGCAGCCGGTGATTTCGGCGGTAACGATCTGATTTTTATTCATGGGAGATTTCTCCTGATTTTTATGGTACTTGTAGTATACTATATTTTTATAAAATACGCAATCAAAGGACGCGATCCGGAAAATTTACTTTTATGCACGAAATGGAACATCCACCAGAAAAATTGAACGGCTCTCAGCGGAATAAGTGTGAAAAAACGGTTGAACGCCGGGAAATGGTATGATACAATAGCATCAGAGTATTCTGCCTTTGGGGCAGGAACCGCCGCCGGGTCGCCGGCGGCAAGTGAAAATCTATGATAAGGGAGTAAACGCAAATGGGCAAAATTTCTTTGTTTATAGATGGAACCGAGATTCAGGCCGAAGCGGGGATGAGCGTACTGGACGCAGCGCTGGCTGCGGATATCTATATCCCGCATCTGTGTTCCCATCCTGACCTGCCCTCCACCGGCGGGTGTAAAATGTGCGTGGTGGAGATCGACGGTATGGACGAGCCGGTGTCCTCCTGCGTAACGGAAGTCGCAGAGGGTATGAAGGTACATACCAAGTCCGACAAGCTGACCCAACTGAGAAAAATCGCCTTGGAACTGATTATGGCAGGCCATCCCCATGACTGCACCGGCTGCCGCGCTTATGGGAACTGCGAGTTGCAGGCCATGTGGCAATATCTGGGCGTGCTCCATGCCCGCATGAAGGACGAATTCCCGGAAAAAGTTACCTTGAAAATTGGCACGGGAACTCCCGTTATCATTCGGGAAAATGACCGCTGTATTCAGTGCGGCCGCTGTGTCCGCGCCTGTCACAATCTTCGTAAGGTCGGCGCCATTGACTACCAAAAGAAGGGTATGGAGACCTATATCGGCACGCCTGAGGACCTGCCTCTGAACCAGACGGACTGCCGTTTCTGTTCCGCCTGCGTAGAGGTCTGTCCCACCGGCGCGCTCATTGATATGGAGGGCCTGTTCCGGGAGGATCTGCCCAGAGATCAGGCGCTGATCCCCTGCTCTGCCGAATGTCCCGCCCATACGGATATCCCTGCCTATGTGCGGCTGATCGCTGAAGGAAAATACGACGAGGCGGTGGGCGTGATCCGTGAGAAGCTGCCCTTCCCCCACGCGCTGGGCTATGTCTGCAACAACCGCTGTGAAAATGGCTGTAAGCGCAGCAAATTAAACGACCCCATTTCCATCCGCAACCTCAAGCGGTTTGCAGTGGAGAATGATACCACCCGGAACTGGAAAGAAAAATATACCCATTCCACCCTGCCCCGCAGCGGAAAGAAAGTCGCTGTCATTGGCGGCGGCGCAACGGGTTTGACCGCGGCTTATTACCTCAACCGCAAGGGCCACGATGTGACTGTGTTTGAAGCGAAAAAGATCGCTGGCGGCCATATGACCTCCGGTATGCCGGAATACCGTATCCCCACCAAGGACGTTCTGGACGAGGTGCAGGTGATTGTCGATTCCGGTGTGAAACTGGTCTGCGACCATCCCGTTATCAATGCGGCGGAACTGAAAAAAGATTACGATGCAGTGCTGGTGGCCATTGGCACCAGTGTGGGCAAAAAACTCATGTATCTGCCCGGCGCGACCTTTAAGCAGGTCTACAGCGCGCTGGATATCCTTCAGGCTCAGCGGCTGGGCCTGGACATCGACCTGGGCCAGACCGTCAACATCATCGGCGGCGGCAACGTGGCCTTTGATGTGGCCGGTACTCTGATCCGTATGGGAAAGACCGTCAATGTGGTGTGTCTGGAAAAGGACGCATCCCAGGCCAGCGTGGAGGAACGCGATCTGGCGCTGGAGGAAGGTGCCAACCTCTTTGACAGCCACTCCAATGAAGCCATTTTGGGCACCGAGGAGCAGGTCACAGGATTGCAGGTGCACAAGATCAACTCCTTCTATTTCCATCCCGAGACCCGGGCGTTGGTAGAGGACGCGATCCCCGACAGCACCTATACCATCCCCTGCGATTCTATTGTATTCGCAGCCGGTCAGGTGACGGGTCTGACCGAGGAATTCGGTCTGGAACTGAACCGCTTCGGCTACCCCATTGACCCCAGGACCGGCAAGAGCGAGTTCACCACCTCTGTGGAGGGTGTGTTCGCTGCCGGCGACGTGATCACCGGAACGAAGTTTGTCATCGACGCCATCGCGTCCGCCCGGGAGTGCGCGGAACTGATGGACAAATATCTGGGCGGCGACGGCAACATCGACGAGGTGCTGGTAGACCGGACGCTGAACCCGGAGATCGGCACCATAGAGAACTTCTCCGGCCTCAAGCGTGAGGAACTGGGGATCCGCGGCGCGGCGGATCGGAAAAACGACTTTGCGCCGATCTTCACAGGCTTCACCTGTGAGCAGGGCCGGTGCGAGGCCAGCCGCTGCCTGCAGTGTGACCTCCGTGTGCCCATCCAGAAGGTCGAGAACTTCAACGCTTACAGCAAGAGATAAGGGAGGTTTCAACGATGATTGATAAGGAATTATTGGCTGCCAATAAAGCAAAGTGTGAAGAACGTGCCGCAAAGCTTCCGGAACCCCCCGCTGCTGCCGGCGAGACACAGTGCCCTGTGGCATGGTGCCTGGACATGGTAAAGGCTGCCCGTGGGGAGGCCTGCGGCAAGAGCGTCATGTGCCGGGACGGCCTGTGGCAGCTCCAGCTGATGCTGGAGAGCATTATGGCCGGTCAATCCACCACAGATGATCTGGATGTGATGAAGGAACTGCTGGAAGCCATGAAGTCCATCGGCTGCCCCAACACAAAAAAGGTGGCGGAACTGGTGCTTGGCTCTTTGGCGCAGAATGATGAGGAGTGGGATCTCCACGTGCGCCGGAAGCGCTGCACCGCTCTCCATTGCTTCTACAATCTGTATGTTGACCCTGCTGTCTGTCAGGGAAATGGCGCATGTCTCAAAAGCTGCCCCGCTGGTGCGGTGGTGGGCGGCGACGGCATGATCAGCGTGATCATGGACGACAGCGGACTGAAAACAGAGAAATTCATTGCCTGCTGCCCCGCAGGCGCCATTAAGAAATACGGCGGCCCGGTGAAGCCCAGAACGCCCAGTGAGCCGGTTCCGGTCGGTTCCTTTGGCGCGGAGGGCGGCGCGGCCGCAGGCGGCGGACGGCGGAGAAGAAGAGGCTGAAACGTCGACGCAAGATGGAATGTTTCAGGAGGCTGGGGAAATTTCCCAGCCTCCTTTTCAGCGTGCCAAAAGGGAAGGAGTTTTATGGCGAAAATTTTTATGATGTGCGGAAAATTGTGCAGCGGGAAAAGCACCTATGCTGAAGCATTAAGGAACACACACAAAGCGATTATCCTTTCCGTTGATGAAATCATGCTCGCGTTATTTGGACTGGATGCCGGGGAAAAGCACGATGATTACGTGAAAAACGCCCAAACATATCTGTATGAGAAATCGCTGGATATCGTCGAGATGGATAGGAACGTAATATTGGATTGGGGATTTTGGACGAAAAGGGAAAGGGAATTTGCCAGAGCATTTTATCGTGCAAGAAATATACCGTTTGAATTTCATTACATAGATGTTGATGATGAGAAATGGAGCAGACAAATTGCAAAAAGGAATCAGGATGTATCGACGGGAAAGGCCAACGCCTATTATGTTGTGGATGCACTGGTAGCGAAATTGAATGCAATGTTTGAAAAACCTGACAGAGATGAAATAGATGTATGGGTACAGAGTTAAGCTGGTATTTATCGCGCAGTAATCTATTATGGGTTACTGCCCGCTTGAACAGAAAGCAAAGAGAGAACGCCTTTTTGCGCACTTGATAAAGGATATGGAAAATGCTATAGTATGCCCAAAGGAGCGAACAGGGAAGGGAGAAATGTACAATGAAACATAAATCAGGATTTTCAGATAAAGAAAAGCAGCGTTTCCACATGAAAAAGTACATCAAGGAGCATCTTTTTGACTTTTTTCTGGAACTGATCTGCAACTGTCTGGTGGTATGGCTGATCCTCTATTTCTGCGAAGGGAAACGATTCGTCTTGGGAATTGGACTGGCGGCGCTGTATACAGTGGTCAAAGCGGTATATCGCCTTCGTTGGTATTGGATGGATTATTGGAAGGCAGAATTTTCGAAGGGAGAATAAATATGGTCATTACAAACGCCTATATCTACCCGGTGGTGGGAAAGCCGATTCCATCGGGCTTTTTGCGCTTTGAGGAGAGAATTCAGGCATTGGGGTCCATGGAAGACTATGCGCCGCTGCCGGGGGAGCAGGTCTATGACGCAGGCGGTGCGTGGCTGCTGCCGGGACTCATCGACATTCATACCCATTTGGGTTTGATCGGCGACGGCATGGGTTTTGAAGCGGAGGACTGTAACGAGGTGGGCGATCCCATCGCTCCTCAGCTTCGGGCCATTGACGGCATCAATCCCATGGACGCGACTTTCCGTGAGACACTGGAAGCGGGGGTCACTACGGTGGTAGTCTCCCCCGGCTCCGCCAATCCCATCGGCGGGCAGGCCGCAGCCATTCACACCTGCGGACGGCGGGTGGATGATATGATCGTCAAAGCGCCGCTGGCGGTGAAATTTGCACTGGGAGAAAATCCAAAATCCTGCTACCATGACCGGGACGAGGTTCCTGTAACCCGGATGGCCACCGCCGCCATGATCCGGGAAAATTTGCTCAAAGCCCGGGAATATCTGCAAAAAAAGCAAAACCCGGACTGCGATGATCCGGATTTTGATATAAAGCTGGAAGCACTGATTCCGGTGTTAAAGAGAACGGTACAGGCCCACTTCCATGCCCATCGGCTGGACGATATCTTCACCGCTATCCGCATTGCAAAGGAGTTTGACTTGGATTATGTGATTATCCACGGCACAGAGGGCCATCTGGCGGCGGATCTTCTGGCGGCGGAGGGCGCCAGAGTGGTAACAGGGCCGAACCTGCTGGACCGCTGTAAGCCGGAGTTGCGGAATATGAGTTTTGACGGTCCCGGCGCTCTGACGAAAGCGGGAGTTCTCTGCTCCATCTGCACGGACCATCCGGAAACGCCGCTGAAATATTTGACGATCTGCGCTGCAGTGGCGGAACAAAGCGGTCTGAGCCATGAGAACGCCATCCGCAGCATTACCATTCATCCGGCAAAAATAGCCGGGCTGGACGGGGAGATTGGTTCCCTGGAAGTTGGAAAGCTTGCCGATTTGGCATTATTTGCAGACGATCCACTGGCCCTTTCCAGCCGGTGCCAAAGCGTATTCATTCAGGGAAGGAAGTGCGTGTGATGCGGGAGATTTCCTGTGAAAGCATCTCTGCGCTGGTGGAACGGCTCTGCATAGAGGCGGCGACGGTGCTGCCCGACGATCTGTGCCGGGTCATCCAGTCCGCCTGGAGTCAGGAGGAAAGCCCGGTGGGCCGGGGAATTTTAAAGGATTTGGAGTCAAATTTTACCATGGCTCGGGAAAAGGGCGTGCCAATCTGTCAGGACACCGGTATGGCGGTGATATTTTTGGAACTGGGTCAGGAGGTTCATATTGCCGGGGGCAATCTTTATGACGCGGTTCATCAAGGCGTACACAACGGCTATGTAAACGGCTATCTCCGCTGTTCCGTGGTAGGGGATCCGCTGCGGCGGGAAAACACCGGGGACAACACCCCGGCGGTGATCCATACGGAGATCGTACCCGGCGACAAGCTAAACATCACGGTTGCGCCCAAGGGCTTTGGCAGCGAGAACATGAGCGCCATGAAACTGTTTACCCCGGCGGCATCCTGGGCGGACATTGAAAACTGGATCGTCAACTGTGTGTCCACAGCCGGGTCAAACCCCTGCCCGCCGGTGGTAGTGGGCGTGGGTCTGGGCGGCACCATTGAGCAGTGTGCGCTGGAAGCAAAAAAGGCGCTTCTGATGCCGATGGATGCTCCCAATCCGGATCCTTTTTATGGAGAAAAGGAGCAGGCGCTGCTTCAGCATATCAACCGTCTCGGCATCGGCCCCCAGGGCATGGGCGGAACAGTCACCGCACTGGCGGCACACATCCGGCCCTACGCCACCCATATCGCAGGATTGCCCTGTGTGGTCAATATGAGCTGCCATGCCACGCGGCACGCGGCGGGGAAACTATAAGAGGATTGAGCCATACGCTCGTCCCATGCTTTTGCAGGTATGTATCAAAACGGAGACTGGAGGGTGTGTCCATAAGCTGGGCACACCCTCTTGAAAACAGGACATGGCTTTCGTTTGCAGCTGCAAGACAGAGAAATGTCACAATTTGCGCTGTGTTCAGATAAATTTTTGTTAGGTGATAGTTCATAAATGCATCATTCTGTTTTTGATAAGGATATATATCATACGATACGACGAAGCATCAGAAAGTATCGGAGAGAGAAAGGACGAACCGCTGCTGAATTGGCGGAGATGATTGGACGTTCACATGTTTTTTCGCCAGATTGAACGCGAAAGGATTGCCTGTAATTTTAATGCAGAGATTTTTATAGAATATCAACAAATCGACAGATATCCTCCCGCATCCGAATCGCTTCGTTCCGAGCCGCTTCCTGATAGTTCTTCCCGCTTGGATCCTCTGTTTTCTGCCATGCGCACAGAATGCCCCGGGAAGAATTGACAATCGCCCCGTGGCCAAACCGATCAAAGGCGTACTGTACGTCTTTGGCCTTGCCGCCCTGGGCGCCGTAGCCCGGCACCAGGAAAAACAACTGCGGATAGTTTTCCCTCAGATGTTTCAGATCCTCCGGGTGCGTAGCTCCCACCACCGCACCGATGGCGGACCATCCGCTCTTTCCCACCAGATGTTCCTTGTCCGTCAGCCGGATCGCCAGATCCGCCACAGCAATGTGGACCAGCCGCCCGCCGGTGATCAGATCCTGCAATTCCTGTGAACTGGGATTCGAGGTTTTCACCAACAAAAAGATAGATTTGTTCCGCTCCTTGCACAGGGCGGTAAAGGGCCGGATCCCGTCCGTGCCCAGATAGCCGTTGACGGTCATGCTGTCACAGTCAAAGGGGCCGTCAAGGGTCTCTCCCTCTACTGTAATGTTACCCAGATACGCCCGCGCATAGGCCTCGCAGGTAGCGCCGATATCTCCCCGCTTGGCATCCATAATAACATAAAGTCCCTTTCCCTTGGCATAGGCCACCACATCTTCCAGCACCGCAATCCCGGCACTGCCCAGCACCTCGAAATATGCGCTCTGAGGCTTTACCGCCGGAACAATCTCATAGAGTGCGTCGATCAGCCCCCGGCAAAATAACCGATAGGCTTCCGCCGCTCCTCTCCGTGTTTTTCCATACTTTTCAAAGGCTTCTTCCTTTAAAAATGGAGGAATAAACTCCAGTCTCGGGTCCAACCCCGCCACTGTGGGATTCTTTTTCTGTCGGATCTTTTCCTGCAATACATCCATAGACATTATCATCACATCTCCTCATTATATGCTGCCGCTTTTTGTTCAGTTTACCATATGAAAGCCGGCTTGTAAAGAATCCGCAGCCGCAGAAATTAAAAAAAGCGTTCCGGTTTTGCTTGACATTTCCGTTTTCAAAGTGTATGATCAATAAGTTCATTTATTGAACTATTTAAGAGGAGGTCTGCACTATGGAAACAGATCCCGGCGAAGCGCTGCTGCGCGCCTGGCTGGAATTGACTGCTACCCTATGGTCCAGGGAGATGGTTTCGGGCCTGACCTTTAACGAGGCCATCGTCTGCAATCTTCTGTATCATCAGACGCAGACCGCGCCGAAATCCTCTTTGACCGCCACCGAACTCTGCCAGCGGTTAAACATACGAAAAAGTCAGATGAATCAGCTGCTGACCGGTCTGGAAAAGCAGGGCTATCTGACCCGCAGTCGCAGCGAAACAGATCGGCGGCAGGTGCATCTTTCCCTGACTGCAGAGGGACAGTGCGCCTATCTCCTGTCCCATGACCGAAACCGGGAACTTATCTCCGCCGTCGTCACCCAAATGGGGACGGAGCAAGCCGAAACCCTGACGGAAAATCTGCTGCTTGCCAATTCTATTGTTCAAAACGTACTGGCCGCCCGGCGGCGGAAAGGAGCCATATGAGTATTCGAATCGTAACCGACTCCGCCGCCGATATGGAGGTCTGGGAACTGAAAACATACAAGATTGAATTGCTGCCGCTGACCGTCAATATCGACGGTCATGTTTACCGTGCAGACGAGAATTTTAACAAAGCGGACTTCTTTCGTCTGCTGGAACTTTCTGAGGTGTTCCCGAAAACCTCTCAGCCCGCTCCCTCGGAATTTGAGGATTTGTTTGAGGACGCCCGGCAAAAGGGGGACGAATTGATTTTCCTCTCCATCTCCTCCATGCTCAGCGGCACCCATCAGTGCGCCGCTGTCTCTAAGGGTCTGGGAGAATATGAAAACGTCTATGTGGTAGACAGCAAAACCGCCTGTTGCTGCCAAAAGCTGTTGGCCATAGAAGCCGCCAAACTGCGGGATCAGGGGAAATCCGCCCCGCAGATCGTCTCCGCCCTGGAGCGGCTTCGGAGCCGGGTGAAGGTTCTGGCAGGACTGGACACGCTCGAATACCTCCGCAGGGGCGGACGGTTAGGCCGCACTGCCGCCAGTCTTGGGTCGCTGGCTCGCATCAAGCCTGTGATCACCGTATCGAAAGAAGGCGCGGTAGAGATAGCCGCAAAATGCATCGGCAAGGGCCGCGCCATGAAAGAGATTGCTGAAATGGTGGCTGCAAATCCCCCGGACGCCGCCTACCCCATCTATGGACTCTACGGCGGAACCTATGAGAATCTGGAGGAACTTGTGCAGAAACTCTCGGCCACAGGCGTTTCGATCTCTCCAAAGAATCAGTTCTGTATCGGCCCGGTCATCGGCGCCCACATTGGCCCCGGCGCTTATGGAATTGCATATGTAGAAGCATAATGACCCAGACGCCCAAAAATATCACGGCATCCAATATCCTTTCATTTCCCCAAAAACGCGCCCCCGCAGGGAATCTCCTTGCGGGGACGCGTTTATTTTATATTTCATCGCAGTTAAATGCGCTCTTTCGTCTCCTTCTGAACCTTCTCGATAAACTCCTCCAGGCTCATAGAGGTACTCTCGCCGGTGTCACGGCTGCGGAATGTGATGTTTCCAGCCTCAACCTCCTGTGCGCCCAAAATCAGCATATAGGGCACCCGCTCCACCTGCTGGGCTTCCCGGATCTTATAGCCGATCTTCTCGCCCCGCTCGTCGATCTCCGTCCGAATCCCGGCGGCCTTCACAGCTTCGTAGACACCCTTGGCATAGTCCATACTTTTTTCGG
>CAZGOQ010000080.1:0-10533 GCA_964527315.1 uncultured Oscillospiraceae bacterium
CCAGAGATTTCATGACCTCCAGCACCTCACCCACCATCTCCGGATCAAGTGCCGAGGTGGGCTCGTCAAAAAGCATCACCTCTGGATGCACGGCCAGCGCTCGGACAATGGCAATGCGCTGCTTCTGCCCGCCGGACAGCTGAGAGGGATAAGACTGCGCCTTGTCCTCCAAGCCGACCCGGCGTAAAAGCGCCATGGCCTCCTCCCGGGCCTCCTGTTTGGTCTTCAACTTCAGACGCACCGGTGCCAGTGTCATGTTGTCCATAATATTGAGGTTACTGAACAGATTGAAGTGTTGAAACACCATGCCCATCTTCTGCCGCACCTGATTCACGTTGGTCCCGGGATCTGTGATGGATATGCCGTCCACGATGATCTCCCCGGAGGTCGGCGCCTCCAGCAGATTCAGGCATCGGAGAAAAGTGGACTTTCCGGAGCCGGAGGGGCCAATGACAACCACCTTTTCTCCCCGGTCAATGTGTTCGCTGATACCCTGCAATACGTTTAACTCTTCAAAACTTTTATACAGATTTTTAACGTCGATCACTTGCCCGCAGCCTCCTTTCCAGTTTTCCCTGAAGCCACGTGAGAATCATCACAATCACCAAATACATTACCGCAGTGCCTACATACGGGAACATATACTCATAGGTTTTTGCGCCCACCGCCTCGGCATAGTAAAGCACCTCAGTTGAGCCGATGGCAGAAACCAAAGACGTGTCCTTAAAGAGCGTAATAAACTCATTTCCCAGAGATGGCAAAATGTTTTTAAAGGCCTGAGGGATCACAATGAAGCGCATGGTATCCACATATCCAAGGCCCAGAGAGCGGCTGGCTTCGCTCTGGCCGATGTCCACGCTCATCAATCCGCCCCGGACGATCTCCGCAACATAGGCGCCGGAGTTGACGCCCAAGCCAAGCATTCCTACCGCAAAGCGGTTCCGACTGGTTTTGAAAATGACAAAGCCCCAGATCAGAAGCTGCACCAGCATGGGAGTACCCCGAATAACAGTGGTATACACACGGCAGATGCCATCAACCACCGATAAAACGGGATTTTGATGGCCCAAACGCTGTTGATCGTGAGCCGTCCGAACCACTGCCACCAGAACGCCCAGAACAACGCCAATCACCAGAGCGGCGGCAGTCAACTCCACTGTCGTAAGCATTCCTTGCAGGTAGAGCTTCCAACGATTTCCTGTAATAAAGGCCATATTGAATTTCTTAACAAATTCGGCCCAGAATTCTTGCATGGGCTCTCCTACCTCTTTCCAACATTTTTCGAAAAGCGGTTCCTGGATGCCAGGAACCGCTTTGTATCTTCTATGGATGATTTTATTCGGCAGTAATGTACTTGTCAATGATGGACTGCACTGTGCCGTCAGCAATCAACTCTTGCAGTGCGCTGTTGACAGCATTCAGCAGTTCCGTGTTGCCTTTCTTGACGCCGATTGCATAGTCCTCATTCAGCCACTCGCCCTCCAGAATGCTCAGTCCCTCGTTCGCGGCAACAAAAGCCTTGGCAGGCTCGTTATCAATGATCACACAGTCCACCTGACCGCCTTTGAGCGCCTCCACTGCCATCGCGCCATTGTCATAGGCGATGACATGATCCTCTCCGTAGCCGCCGTTCTCCGGGGTATCGGAAGCAAGGATATAGCCGGTGGTGCCTTTCTGACAGCCAATCATCTTCTCACCCAGGTTGTCCAGCGTCACATCAGAACCTTCGTTCACAATGACCACCTGCACACCGTTGGCATAGAAATCAGTGAAGTCAAGAACCTCCTTGCGCTCGTCGTTGACGGTAACGCCAGCCATGACAATATCGCTCTGACCGTTCTGCGCAGCAGTCAGCGCTGCAGTGAAGTCCATATCATCCACAACCAATTCCAGACCCAGCTTTTCCGCAATCTTTCCGGCAATTTCCACGTCGATTCCCTCAAAGGAGCCGTCATCCTTGACCATTTCATAGGGAGGGAACGTCGCGTTGGTGGACATATGGAGTTTACCGGCTTCCACTGTCGTCACGCCAACAGTCTCAGCTTCTTCAGAAGTCGCAGAGGGCGCAGAAGCAGCGCTGGTGGTGTCTCCGCTGGCGCCGCAGGCGGCCAGCATCGAAAGGCACAACACCGCTGCCAGCGCTAAGGCCAATCCTTTTTTCATTGTAAATCCTTCTTTCTAATGATGTATGATAATTTGGATGCTGAGATGATAGCGAAGCGGCGTGCCCGCCAGGGACGAGACGGCGTGCTCCGCACACCATTGTGAATATTATAGCACCTTTTTCCTGAAGATTCACAAAATATGCAAATATTCAGTAAAATATTCATATTTTTTTGAAATATACGCGAGCATTCCGTATAAGTCGGGATGTCCTCGGCAAAATTTCACCATTTACCGATCCAGAACCTTTTCCATGATCGCAAGCCCCTCGTCCAATTCCGCCATGGAAATGCTCAGAGGGGGCAACAGCCGGATGGTATTATGTCCGGCAGTCAGGCAAAGCAGTCCATTTTCCCGCAGCTGCGCCACTTTGGCGCTATTCTCCACACCTGCTTTCAGCGAAACGCCCAGCATCAGTCCCATGCCGCGTACACTTTCCGCCAGAGACAGATGCCGGATTTTCTCCTTGAGATATGCGCCCTTCTCCTGAACCCGGCTTAAAAAGCTGTCATCCAACTGCTGGAGTACACTCAGGGCTGCGGCACAGCAGATGGGATTGCCGCCGAAGGTGGTCGCGTGCGTACCGGGTGTCAAAACCGCTTCAGTTTTCTCTCCCGCCAGAAGACCCGCCAACGGCAGACCGCCGCCAATGCCCTTGGCAAAACTCATGACGTCCGGCATAATCCCGTATTCCTGAAAGCAAAATAATCTGCCCGTCCGGCCTACGCCGGTCTGTACCTCATCCACTGCCAGCAGCCAGTCCTTTTCCTGACACAGTGCTTTCAGATTTTTTACAAATTCCCGGTCCAGCGGCAGCACACCGCCTTCCCCCTGGATCAGTTCCACCATCACCGCGCAGATCGTGCCGTCATCCAGTGCTTGAACTGACGCGAGGTCATTGGCTTCCGCATACTGGAATCCCTCGGTAAAGGGAAAGAAATACTGGTGAAATACCGCCTGCCCGGTTGCTTTGAGTGTGGTGATGGTCCGGCCATGAAAGGAATCCTTTAATGTAATAATGGTACTTCTCCCCTGCCCGTATTTGTCAAAGGAATATTTCCGGCAGAGTTTGATCATGCCCTCATTGGCTTCTCCGCCGCCGTTGGCAAAAAAAGCCCGCCGCATACCGGTACGCTCGGTCAGTGTCTGCGCCAGCCTGATATATGGCTCCGAAAAAAAGAGATTGGAGATATGCCCCAGTTTTTTTGCCTGTGTGGTAACGGCGTCAATCCATTTTTCATTGCCATAGCCGAGGCAGTTGACGCCAATACCGGAGGTGAAATCAATATATTTTTTCCCCTCCGGGGAATACAGACACGCGCCCTCGCCGTGGTCAATGGCCACCGGGAACCGGCCATAGGTCTGCATGACGCACGCCCGATCCAGTTCCATCAGTTGTTCTGTTGTCATATGAATCCTTCCTCTCCTCAGGGGTTAATAAATCATCGTGCCGACGCCGGCGTTCGACAGCAGTTCGATCAGAATGGAATGGGCAATGCAGCCGTTGAGAATATGCGCCCGGCGCACACCCCGCTGCACCGCGTCCACGCAGCACTGAAGTTTGGGGATCATGCCGCCCTGAATGATACCCTCCTCAATCAGTCCCGGCACCTCGCTGATGCGGCACTGAGAAATCAGGGAATCCGGGTCGTCCTTATCCCGCATCAGCCCCATTACGTCTGTCAGAATAATCAGCTTTTCCGCATCCAGCGCAGCGGCAATGCGGGCAGCAGCGGTATCTGCATTGATGTTGTAGCACTTCTCGCCGTCTGCACCGGCCGCTACCGTGGCGATCACCGGGATATACCCGGTACCCAGTACATCCGTAATGGGCGTCGTGTTGATTTCCGTGATCTCGCCCACCAGACCGTAATCCAGACCATCCTCCTTTTTTTTGACCGCCTGGATCATCCGGTCATCCATACCGCAAAGCCCCATGGCCCGTCCGCCGTACTCCTGAAGCAGGGAAACCAGATCTTTTCCCACCTTGCCGCAGAGCACCTGCTGCACGATGTCCATGGTTTCCCCGTCGGTATACCGAAGGCCCTTGACAAAAGTTCCCTCTTTGCCGACCTTTTTCAGCATTTCTGAGATTTCCGGGCCGCCGCCATGGACAACCACCACACGAACGCCGACCATGCTGAGCAATACCACATCAGACAGTACCGCTCGCCGCAGTTCCTCGCTGACCATAGCGTTTCCGCCATATTTGACCACAATGGTCTTTCCATTCCATTGCCGAATATAAGGCAGGGCTTCGCTGAGGATCTGCGCCCGCTCCAAATGTGTTAAACTCATACTTTCTCACTCTCAACTTTTTAGGTTCGATAGTCCCCATTGATTTTCACATAGTCATAAGTCAGATCACAGCCCCAGGCGGTTACCGAATGCTCGCCTTCGTTGACATTGATCTGTATCTCCACCTCCGGCTGAGACAGCACCTGCTTCGCAAGTTCCTCGTCAAACTCCAATCCCTCTCCAGCCTGACAGACCAGAATGCTGCCCGCGTTTGACGCAAAAGCCACGTCCACACATTCCGGTCGAAAAGGGGCTCTCGAATACCCCATCGCGCAGACTACGCGGCCCCAGTTGGCATCTGCGCCAAACATAGCGGCCTTGACCAAAGACGAGCGAACGACCTCCATGGCCAGCTTTTCCGCCGCTTCATCGCTTCGGGAGCCGGAAACGGTACAGGCGATCAGTCTGGTTGCGCCCTCGCCGTCTCCGGCAATTTTCTTTGCCAGTTCCGTGCAGACCAGCTTTAGCGCACCGTAAAAGACGTCATAATCCTCGTTTTTCCAGTCGATCAGCGCATTGCCCGCCGCACCGGAAGCTAAAATCACACAGCTGTCGTTGGTGGACGTGTCTCCATCCACGCTGACCCGATTAAAGGTCGCTTTTGTCACATCATGGAGCGCTTCATGCAATACATCGGATGAAATCGCACAATCCGTCGTCAAAAACGCCAGCATCGTTCCCATGTTGGGATGGATCATACCAGAGCCTTTGGCGATGCCCCCCAGACGGACTTCCCTTCCGCCCAATTCAAAAGAAACCGCAATGGATTTTTCTCTGGTGTCTGTGGTCATAATGGCCCGGGCCGCTTCGTCAGAACCGTCCCGGCTCAGCAGGGATGCCAGCGTGGGACACGCCTGTTCAATGGCGTTGATGTTCAGGGTCTGGCCGATGACGCCAGTGGACGCTACAATGAAATCCTCCGGTCTCAGACCGGTGGCCGCCGCCGCAGCCTGGCACATTTTCACGGCGTTTTCATGGCCCATGGGCGCACAGGCATTGGCATTGCCGGAATTTGCAATGATCCCCCGTGCCGTACCGTTTTCCAGATGCTCCATGGTCACATAGATCGGCGCCGCCTTGACCCGGTTCATGGTGTAGACGCCCGCCGCCGCGGCTTCCCCCTCGCAGATGATCAGCGCCAGATCATTTTTCTCCGGGGACGACCCCTCCTTGACTCCGGCATGGATACCGGCAGCCTGAAAACCCTTGGCGGCCGTCACGCCGCCGGAAATCAGTTTCATAGGATTACCTCCAAATCTTCGTTTTCAGATATCTTCCCAAATAAAGCAGTCCCATAGAGCCGGCCGCCGCAATCAGCAGCCGAGGCACGGAAAACACAAACCACATTGGTGTGTTCAGTTCCGGCTGAGCGCCGGCAAAGTGGAGCCAAACCCGATTATAATAGGTGATAAAACTCCGATGCAGCGCCAGCACCGGGATGGTATTCTGTCCCAATGCAATGAACATCTGCGAAATTCTCCGTCCCTCTAAGAGTCTGCACAGCCGCAGTACCACCGTAACGCCCAAAACACCACCCGCGAAGTAGATAGGAACGCCCCAATCTCCGTGGGGACCATAAGCGCTCATAAGCATGGAGGTGGTCATGGCCTTATTCCAAATGCCAATGGCTGCAACCACGGCGGCAGCCAGTCCATAACAGATTCGCTCCAGCCATTTTCGTTTCCACTGCCGCTCCAAAATTCCACTCTGATTCAATCCATAACCAGCCGCCATCAGCGCTGCTGCCAGAAAGCAGTTGTTTGCGTTCCATGGCAGCCGCAGGGGCAGATGATTGAGAAGCACCGTAATCAGCAAGCAGGGCAAAATCAGGTACTTAAGTTGCCATCCCAGCTTTCGGCGCAGCAGCAAAAGCAGCAGAAACGTCGAAGAAGCCGTGACCATTGCCGTCAAGAACCACAGAGGATAATTATAGCTGGTAAAGTAGTGCAGGGACGGCGTATGGTCGGAGAATAAAATCACGCCCTCCGAATATACAATGCCAAACAAATGCTTGAGCACCTGTCTGGCCGTGGCCCGGGTCTGCGGAATCACATAGGGGATTTGGTCGATCAGGTATGGCACAAACAGCACCGCGTTCCAGCCGAAATAGGAGCGCAGCAGCGGTTTCGCCCGTTTACGAAGCTGAAGGCGATATGGCTCGTCCCTGTCCTTCCATAAAAATCCGGCCGTCAGGAAGAACAGCGGAATCAGAACTACATAGCCTACAGTTCCCGTATAGGGCGCACCATCGGCATGAACGGAAATAATCCACAGCATGGAGATCCCCTTGGCAATATCCAAATAGTCCTTGCGTTTTGCGCCAGACATGACCTTCCTCCTCGCTCGCTGTTTGTGACCGGGGGATCCCCGAAGAGAGCTTTTCCTCACCAAAGCGAACCCGCTGCGCTGGGCTTCACTTTGGTGAATCGCCTGAGACGGTCCGGGTAAAGAAAACGCAAAGTCCGCTTCCGTTTCGGAACTCCTGTGCAGTCGCTCCTCTGATTACAGGCTATAGTTTTCATTCATTCCCAACATAAGATTAAAATTCTGCACCGCCGCGCCGGACGCACCCTTTCCCAGATTGTCAAACTGTGCGCAAACAATGGCCTGTGTTTCATTGCCGCAGACATAGATATTTAAATCATTGGAACCTACCACATTATTGCTGCCAAGGCATCCGCCCTGTAAGACACCTTCCCCCATCACCGGCATGACATGAATATTACGGCTCCCGGCATAGAAGTCCGCAAATGCCGTTTGCAGGGAAGCAAGGGTCGTGCCCTGGGGGAGCATATCAAAAAACAGCGGCACTGTGACCAGCATTCCCTGGGGAAAATCGCAGACGATGGGACAGAAAATCGGCCTTTTTTTCAAGCCGCAGACCTGCATCATTTCGGGAATATGCTTGTGATTGAGGCTCAGCCCATAGTGCCGGGGAGAATCGTATTCCACATCCCGCTCCGGGGATTCGTATTCCTCGATCATCTTTTTTCCACCGCCGGTATAGCCGGTCAGGCTGTGGGCCGTCAGCGGAGTATCCGGCGATAAAAGCCCCGTCTGCACCAACGGATATACGAGTGAGATAAAGCCCGTGGCATGACAGCCGGGATTCGCCACGAACTGCGCCTTTTCGATGTTTTCTCGGTGGGCCGCCGATAATTCCGGGAACCCATAGGCCCAATGGGGGTCTGTCCGGTGGGCGGTGGAGGCGTCAATGACTCTTGTGCCGGAACCCTCCACCATATTGGCTGCCTCTATGGCAGCAGCGTCCGGCAAACACAGAAAGACGACGTCCGCTTCCTGAATGGCCCCTTTTCGGGCCGTCGGGTCTTTCTTCAACTGCTCCGGCAGTTCGATCAGGGTCACATCGTCCCGCAGACCCATGCGCCCCTCGATTTGCAGACCGGTGGTGCCGGCCCTGCCGTCAATAAACACTTTGATCATACGGTGTGTTCCTTTACGAAATTCTCAATATAGGCAATCTGCCGCAGCACTTCTTCCTCCGCCGGGCCGCCCATGACCTTTCTGGCGCTGACACAGTTTTTCAGAGCCAGAGCATCGTAGATATCGCCTTCAAAGAGTGCGGAAACTGCCCGGAAATCCCGTAAGGTCAGGGTATCAAGCGTATCGCCGGACTTCATGCAGTTGCTCACCAGACGGCCTACGATCATATAGGCTTCCCGGAAGGGCATTCCCTTTCTGGTAAGGTAATCGGCGCAGTCCGTGGCATTGATAAAACCGCCGGAGGCCGCCTTCCGCATATTTTTTGGCAGAACCGTCATGGTTTTCAGCATGGCCGCGAATACAGGAATACACAGTTCCACCGTGTCAATGGCGTCAAACACCGGTTCCTTGTCCTCCTGCATATCCTTGTTATAGGCCAGCGGCAGGCCTTTCATCACCGTCAGGAGGGTGATGAGACTGCCATAGACCCGACCGGTCTTGCCCCGCACCAGTTCCGCCACATCGGGGTTTTTCTTCTGTGGCATAATGGAGGAACCGGTGGAGTAAGCGTCGTCCATTTCCACAAACTTGAACTCCCAGGAACTCCAGAGAATGATCTCCTCGGAAAACCGGCTCAAATGCATCATCAAAATGGAGCAGACCGACAGAAATTCCAACGCAAAATCCCGGTCAGACACCGAGTCCATGGAATTCTCTGTGGGTTTCCGGAAACCCAGTTCATGGGCCGTAAATTCCCGGTCAATGGGATAGGAGGAGGTTGCCAGCGCACCGGCTCCCAACGGGCATTCATCCATGCGCTCCAGGCAGTCCTCCAGCCGCGTTACATCCCGGCGGAGCATATTAGCGTAGGCCATCATATAGTGGCCAAAGGTTGTGGGCTGGGCACGCTGCATATGGGTATAGCCCGGCATGACCGTCTGGGTATTCTCTTTTGCCTTCTCGGTCAGAACCGTCTCCAGATCCAGCAGCATTTTGATGATCTTCGGGATCTCCTGCTTCACATAGAGCCGGAAATCCACCGCCACCTGATCGTTGCGGCTCCGGCCTGTATGCAGCCGTTTCCCATCGGGACCAATGCGCTCCGTCAAAAGGGCTTCGATGTTCATGTGGATATCCTCATTTTCCATGGAGAATTCCACATTTCCGTCCTCTATATCCTGCAAAATGGCGCCAAGCCCCTGCACAATATCCTCCGACTCCTCCATGGTAATGATCCCCTGACGGCCCAGCATTCTGGCGTGGGCGATAGACCCCTGGATGTCCTGCCGGTACATCCGCTCGTCGAAGAGAATGGAGGAGTTAAAATCATTTACCTGTGTGTCCGTTTCCTTTTGGAACCGGCCTGCCCATAGTTTCATAGAAATCTTCCTTTATGTCACAAATCACATTGATAGATTGATATTCTGTTGATATCCAGCGGGGCGGATTAAATTTTCCCCTGCTCCCGCAGCGCTTGCACCTTATCCGGCAGCCCCCAGAGGTTGATGAAGCCCTGAGAATCCATCTGATCATAGTCGCTCTCATTGAAGGTCGCCAACTCCTCGGAATAGAGTGTCTCCGGTGAAGTCACGCCGGCATGGGTCACGTTCCCCTTATAGAGTTTGATCTTCACCGTACCGGTCACGTGCTCCTGGGTCTTATCCACAAAGGCGGAGAGGGCTTCCCGCAGGGGGCTGAACCACTTTCCGTTATAAACCAGATCCGCAAAATCAACGGCAAGCTTCTGCTTCGCGTGCAGAGTGTCCTTATCCAGCGTAATCATTTCCAGCACCTCATGGGCATAGTAGAGAATGGTGCCGCCGGGCGTCTCGTAAACGCCCCGGTCCTTCATACCCACCAGCCGGTTTTCCACGATATCCAGAATGCCAATGCCGTTCTCTCCGCCCAGCTTGTTCAGCTTGCGGATGATATCGCTGGCCTTCATTTTTTCCCCGTCGATGGCCACCGGGACGCCCTGCTCGAACTCCAGCGTCAAATAGGTGGGTGTGTCCGGCGCGGCGGAAGGCGCTACGCTCATCTCCAAAAAGCCGGGCTTTTCGATGGGCGCTTCGTTAGCGGGATCCTCCAAATCGAGACCCTCATGGCTTAAATGCCAAAGGTTTTTATCCTTCGAATAATTTGTCTCCCGGGAGATCTTCAGGGGCACATGATGGGCTTCGGCATAGTCGATCTCTTCGTCTCTGCTCTTGATATCCCAAATTCTCCAGGGCGCGATCACCGTCATTTCCGGTGCAAACCGCTTGATTGCCAATTCAAAGCGAACCTGATCGTTGCCCTTGCCGGTACAGCCATGGCAGATGGCATCCGCTCCTTCGGCTCTGGCGATCTCCACCAGCTTTCTGGCAATGATGGGACGGGCAAACGCCGTGCCCAGCAGGTAGTTTTCATATTTCGCGCCGGCCTTCATGGAGGGGATGACCACCTCATCCACCATTTCGTCGGTCAAATCTGCTATGTAGAGCTTGGATGCGCCGGTCTGGATGGCCTTTTCCTCTAGCCCTTCCAGTTCGCTCTCCTGTCCCACGTCACCGGATACGGCGATGATCTCGGGATCGTTATAGTTCTCCTTCAGCCAGGGAATGATGATCGAGGTATCCAGTCCGCCGG
>CAZGOQ010000081.1:0-10418 GCA_964527315.1 uncultured Oscillospiraceae bacterium
AACAGGGGGAACATAGTTATCACATTAAAACCGGGCAGTTTTTAGAGGTGGCCAAAAGTTTTCCACCAGTGCAGAGCTGCTCTTGGAGGAATTTGTGTGCTTTTTCCAGAACGCGCAGAAACGGTCTGACCGTGCGTTTCCGCCAATCTGACGCCGTGGCATTCCAAAAAACGACTGATAACAGTAACTTTTTCGACTTGGACGAAAACAGGACCTTTTTTATAATATCTACAGGAACCACATCCAAAGGATATTGTAGAAGGAGGTTTTTTCATGAAAAGAATTAGGAAATTGTGTGCGCTTTTGCTCTGTACAGCGATTGTACTCGCTGCCATGAGCGGCTGTGGCACCCCCGCGTCTGAGACAGAGAGCGTGAAGAGTGAGCCGAGCGTGGAAAATTCCGAAGCTTCGGAACGCGCGCAGGAGCCTGAGCCAGTATCCGCGCCGGAGCCCATCGAGGATTCTTCCGCGGAGGTATCCTCCGTGGAAGAATCCGTGCCCGAGGAGCCTGCATATACGGTTTCCTATCCCCTGGAGGGGGACGATCTGGAGCTGACATACTGGATGCCATTCAAGTCTCCCCATGAGTCCATTCAGACCTTTGACGAGTTCCCGGTTCTGGCAACCGCGGAGGAGCTGACTGGGGTCAAGGTCAGCTTTACCTCTGAAAACCAGATGACCGCTGGGGAGAAATTCAATCTGATGGTTGCGTCGGGCGATTACTGTGACCTTTTAGGGGGCGCGCTGGGTTACTATACCGGCAATTTCGATGAGGCAATCGCGGATGGGATTGCGATTGATCTTAGCGAACGGATCGAGGAATTCGCGCCGGACTACTACGCCATGCTGACGGCGGATGAAAACAATTATAAGGCAACCGTCAATGATGATGGCGTTATGATCGCCATCTATACCATCAAGGACCAGTACTTCCCGGTTATGGGCGGCACGGTTATCCGTAAGGACTGGATGAACGCGCTTGGTTATGCGTCCATTGCTTCCATTGACCAGTTGGATTCTTTCCTGCGCGATTGCAAAGCAAGCTATGGTGCCGATTACGCGCTGATGCTCAACTACAGCAACTATGAGAATATCCTCAGCGCGGCATATGGCATTGGCGGCGGGGACTGCACCGATGGCCTGTATCAGGTGGATGGCCAGGTACGCTATACCTTCATACAGCCTGAGTACAAGGAATATTTGGAGTTGGCAGCCGCGTGGTATCGGGATGGTATTATCAGTTCCGACTTCATGAACGTGGGAACTTCCGGCCTTCCCATGGAAACCTACACCTATGTTTACAGCGGTGATACGGCCGTGATCGGAGCAACCGCGGCAGAGGTTGCGTTCATTGAATCGGAGACCGGAAACGGCTGTGAGCTGGTCGGATTTCACTACCCGGCGGCAGACGGAAGCAATGTGACACACTTCACCGACATGTCCATGATTAAGAGCAGCGAGCACGCGCTTATTACAGAGCAGTGTGAGCATCCCGAGGTGGCGCTGAAATGGCTCAACTACTGGTTTACAGATTACGGCGCAATTGTCGCGAACTACGGCACCGAGGAGTCCTCCTTTGTGTTTGACGCTGCCGGCAACCCGCAGTGGACAGAACTGATTACCCAAAACGAATACGATCTGCCCGCAAACCGCGCATCGGCAATTTACACTCTGGCACATACCACACCCATCCACACCATGGAGACCCGGCTTTCCTCAACCTTCACCGAGGAGCAGCAGGCAGTTTATGACGTTTGGCTCACTGGCATCGACGGAGATTATCTTCTGCCCGCAGTTTCTCTGACTGAAGAGGAATCCGAGACTGCACGCAGTCCGCTGGCAGACATCCAGACCTATGTAGATGAAAATGTGGCGAAATTCATCAATGGCACCAGAAATTTGGATGAATTTGATGCATACGTTGCCGACATCGAAGGGATGGGCCTGAAGAATATTCTTGAGGTTTATCAAACGACGCTGGGCCGCTACAATGACCGTGCGGTAGGCTAAGCTCACCTGATGTATTTTAAGGAGGAAACAGATATGACACTGGAAGAACAGTTAAACGCCCTGCAGCTTGCGCAGGCGAGAACACAGGCATACATTGATTGTTGTAATGTGATTGGAAAGTATGTTTGCTATCATGCAGCGGATGAACAGGAGAAGATTGCGTCGCTCTTCGCGACAAAGACCGAGGGATGCCGGATTGAGATGATGTCCGGGGTGTTTGAGGGGGATGACGGTATTGAGGCATTCTTCCATTCGCATCCCAACGCAGATGACGACGCGAACCACAAAGGATTCCTGCACATCCATATGCTCACGACTCCAATTGTTGAGGTCGCCGCGGATGGAGAGTCCGTCATGGGGTCCTGGTATTCCCCCGGTGTAGAGAGCAATACATTTGGCGGAACGCTCAATGGGTTCTGGGCATGGATGAAGTATGGCGCCATTTTCAAAAAAGGAAGATGGACAGTGGAAGATCTGGCACCTGCACACCTACAGCATTTTTATGTGCCCCTATGACAAGTGCTGGACTGAGGTGGAGCCCTATGGTCTTAAGAAGGAAATCCCTCCTGAGATGCTGGAAATGATGAAGAAGGAGATGGATGAAAAGGGCATGAAGGGACCTGGAGGCCCTGGAGGCTTCGGTGGAGGCCCCATGTATACGCCAAAACCGGCCACCACATGGTGGGGGTTCTCCAAGGACGCAATGTATCCCGGAGATCAGCCGACGCCGCCTACCCCCTATGATACGCTGCCTGAAAAAGTAGATATTTAACCAAAACGCTCCAGGGCTCGGTTGCAAAATAGCTGTGAAAAGCAAGACGAGAGGTTCACCCATAAGGGCTGGCCTCTCGCCTTATTTGCGTTAAAATGAAAGTGATGCACAACCATAAATTCAAAGAGGTTAACAAGTATCGGCATAAACGCGCACTCACTTTAACTGTCCGAAAACTGGTTCGGCTCGTCCTTCGACTGCTGAAAGACGACCGCCTGTATAAACCGCTGGGGGCTGAGCAACCGCCCGCCGTTCTGACGAACAGGCCCTGTTTCAAAAATGTGATGGGCAGCGCTTGGATTGGTGTTGCCTTTTTCGATACTTAATTCTGTTCCCACTATTTTTCCTTCTTTTCCCTCTTGGCTTCATACCACTGGACTTTCTCAGCATTGCGAAAAAATTACAGAAAATCCGGCGTCTCGCCTGGGGTGCAGTCCGGTGTATACTGCCAGTGATGCGTTGTCGGCCGGGCGGGCAGATTTTCTCCGTGGGAATCCTCCGGCAGAGGGTCCGGCGTTGTGAAAAGGGTCTCAATCCACATGCCGTCAGTTTCAAAGCGCTCTGCCGCATAGCGCACCCAATCCCGATCATAGGGACAGCGGAAATACTCCACAACATGGAGATGCAGAATCTTCCACATTCCCCTTTCCCGGACGAACTCCACCTCATAGCGTTGGAGCAGGATTTCCGCCCGGTACTGTTTTCCATCTTCGGTTCTGCTGGACAGCAGCACACGGCGGTTGCTCTCCTCCGTCACAGGCCCGGGGCCAAGATCGCCGGAATCCGTTTCCGTGCCGAAGGCGGTCCAGCTTCCCTTTGCGGTCATGCCGTCTTCCGCCACTGTAATGGCTGGCGATGAGAGGGAAAGGGTATTGAGCCTGCCGGGATAGGCCTCATTGACATAGAAGGTCATGATCTGCCAGCGATTCATGAACACGCCGGAAGCGCCGTATTCCAGGCTGATCTCCTCCGACTCGCTCCAGAGCTCCTCCATAATGCGCTGGCCACAGTTGGCGCCGTACCAAACCGCGTAGCGGCCCATCAGCCCGGAAATCTCCTCCGACGCCTCCAGCCGAATCAGCCGCCGCTCCATTGCCGCAAGACGATCTTCCATACTCATCTCTCATACCTCCCTGTGACAGCTACCGCAGCCGGAGAGGGGACATGAATCGTCCTCCCCAGCTGAACCAGCCGCTTCCTCTGGCTGTCCACCTTCATAATGGCAACCTCATCCGAATGCTGCATGGCCACTACCACCAGTCTGCCATCCCGGGAAATATCGAAGTCACGAGGGCCGTTTCCGGGAATATCTGCCACCTGTTCCATAGTCAGTCTGCCGTCCCCGCTCCGGGAATACACGGTAATGGAGTTGCTGGGGCGGTTTGCCGCCATGACCAGGCGCTGATCCGGCGTAACGCGAATGGTACTGGTGGCTGGCATATTCCGGTGGGCTTCGTCCATTACCTGAATGGTCTGTACATGGCGGAGGGTACCGTCCTCCCTCAGGTGGTTCTCCAAAACATAGATATCGTCCGGCATTTGTAGCATAGCATAGATAGTTCTCTCCGCAATGGCCAAGTATCTGGGAAAGGCCCGCTCCGGGAACGGGAAGGAGGTAACCCGGGCGCCGTCCTTCACCCGATAGATCACAACCGCAGTCTCCGCAAGTGAGATCACAGCTACAAATTCGTTGTCGATGGGCGCAATACAGTGCAGCGCCCTCCACCCGGCGTTCTCCGGCGGCGCTACGGTCAGCCGCGCCGGCTGCAGAGAGCCGTCTTGGGCAACGGGGTAGGCGCTCCATGTACCCACATAAAAGTCACAGCCGTATACATTTTTCTTTGCGGGGTCCACAGCGGTACAGCAGGTGCGCTGCCCATAGCTGCGCTGGCCGTTCAGCTTGGTCAGGCTGCCATTTTCTTCTATGCGATAAGCCGTCACACCGCCGCTGGCATGTCCGTCGAAGGTCATGCCCTCTGACGCCGCGTACAGGTTTTTCTCGTCCTGACTGAGGGCAACGCACCCGGTATTATACACCTGCGTTGTGGAGATGATCTCGGCGGCGCCGGTATCTCCATCGATTTCAAGGGTATAAATGCCCTGGCTCCCCCGTACGGAGTTCGTGCCGATAAAGGCACGATAGTAATGTTTCATAACCTCAGGTCTCTCCTAACTGAAATCCGCCGCTCCGGCCGTAATATCCGCGGCGCGGCTAGGGTGTGAAAAAAGAACCGATTCTATCCCTGAAATTTTGAACCGGTTCCTTAATCAGAACAATGAACTTGCGTATATCATCCGTTTCATCCGGGAAAAGATGAAGTGTTATTTTCTCTCATGACGGATATAATCCGGATTCAGCAAATCACTGCGGCTGAGCTCCTTTCCGGCGAAGAAGTCCGCAACGAGATCGACGCCCTTCTGATATGTATACCACAGAGATTCATAGGTCTGGCTGGACAGATGGGGCGTCAGAATGATGTTGTCCAGTTCCAGCAATTTGGAGTTCGTGGGCAGAGGCTCCTGGGCAAATACATCCAGGCCGGCGCCGGCGATTCGGTTTCCCTTTAAAACGGTATACAGCGCGTCCTCATCCACAATGTTCCCCCGGGCGGTACAGGTGATGACCGCGGAGGGCTTCATCATGCTCAGGTATTTCTCGTCAACGAGATGATAGGTCTCCTCATTGTAGGGAAGGTGTACGCTGATGGCGTCACAGGTAGAAAAGATCTCATCGAGATTGGTGAAACGAACGCCGTATTTCTTCGCGGCTTCTTCGTTGTGATAAGTGTCATAGGCGAGGATCTCGCAGTCAAAGCCCTGCAGGATCTTTGCCAGCGCAACACCGATATTGCCAAAGCCTAGAATGCCGATGCGGCTACCGAGGATTTCAGTTCCGATGTTCTTGACCCAAACGCCGCTTTCCATCACCTTGCGATTCTGCATGACCTGACGCTTGGCGGCAATAATGTGCATCAGGGCCATCTCCGCAACGCCGGTTTTATTTGCTCCGGTGGTGCGGGTGCAGGCAATGCCGTGGGCGGTGGCGTCAGGCAGATTGACCTTGTCAAAGCCGACGCCAAAGCGGACCAGCAATTTGCAGCGGTCATTCATGCGGCCAAAGATTTTCTCATCATAGGGTTCAATGTCAATCATGCCGGCATCCGCGTTGTTCAGCTCAGCAACGACCTCATCGACATTGTAGGGCTTCTGGGGAACCCAGACATATTCAATGTTCTTGGTGGCCGCATATGCTTTGACCTTCTCGTTCAGCTCGTCAAAAATCGGGCTGTGCTCACCAAAGAACGATACAAACTTAACCATTTCACTTTCTCCTCTTGTATGGCGGAAACCCTGCATGCTGCGAGGCTCTTCGTCGGTTTTCTCTTGGGGTGCAGACGAAATGCCTGCACCCCAGGTTATTTTCATAAGGCTTATGCGCCAGTGGTCGACCAGATGCGGGCCAGAATGGTGCCGCAGTTATAGGAGGTATACATGTTCTCTCCGTTGTAGCCAGCAATCTTGGCGTTGGTGAAATACTTTATTGTCTGGACAGGGGTGATATAGAGCTGGAGATGCTCGGAGGCTACATAATAGTCCGCCTCTTTGTAGTTCTTGGTACGATCTTCCTGGGTGGTCGCCTGACGGGCTGCGTCAATGAGGCCGTCGAGCTTGTCATCGCCGCCCAAAGAATACTCCATGCCGCCGGAACGCCAGTTGTCGGTGGTCATGCTGATGGAGGTGTTGCCAAAGTTGCCGGGTCCGCAGGCCAGACTGTCATCACTTGTCAGGGCGCTGATAAAGGTCGCGTGATCGGTAGAGGGGATCAGGTTCATAGTGATTCCTACATCCGCCAGATACTGCTGCGCCATCATGTAGAGGTTCTGGGTATCGCCGGTGTCCACATAGGTGAAGTCAAACTCAAAGCCGTCGGCATAGCCGGCTTCTTTCAGCAACTCCTTTGCCTTATCGGGATCATAGGTGGTGTAGCTTTCCAACAGCTCGGGGTCCCACTCGGAGAAGGAGGAATACGCAGACTTGGAGGAGAACAGGCTGTCTACCTTGGTCTCATCCAGCTCCAGATATACCTTTCCGATTTCCTCCAGGTTGATTGCGTACTGCATGGCCTCACGGACCTGCTTGTTCTGCAGAGGCTCATTGCTTTGCTTCATTACGATAGTGGTACCGGTGCTGCTGAGGCTATAAATCTTATAAGTGCTGGGGTCCATGCTGTCCTCGATCTGCTGTTCCTCAGAGGGGCCGAATACGCTCCAGGAATGGCCCACAAAGTCCATCTTGCCCGCGATAAACTCGGACTGCAGGGTTGCAGTGTCCTCCAGCTTGGTCATAACAATTGTGTCCAGATAGGGCAGCTTGTTCTCAGGATGCCGCTCGTCGTAATCGTAGTAGTTTTCGTTCTTGGTGAAGGTCATATTGTAGCCTTCGTCGTAATCGGTAATCAGATAGGGGCCGGTGCCGACGCTGTAGTGCCAGTCAGCCTTCTGGTCGTCGGTCAGCTCGTCCCACTCGTGGCCGGCGATGTTGACGGAAGCAACCATCAGATCATCCACCGCAACCTCCGCGTCGGTGTTGAAGTTGAAAATTACCGTGGTGTCGCCTTCGGTTTCGATGGAATCAATCATGTAGAGGGTGGAAGCCCAGTCTACCATGCCGGGATAGGGCTCGGTAAAGCCGCTGCCGGTGCCCAGAAGCCGGTCATAGCTCCACTTGATATCCTCCGCCACCAGCTTACGGCCGCCATAGATGTTATAGTCGCCTTCCTTGGTCTGGAAGCAGATATCGTCACGGATATTGACAGTAAACTTCTTGGCGTCGGGATCCCAGGACCAGTCCTTTGCGATCTGGCCGTCGATGTTGGTCGCGTCCACAATATCAAAGCTGTTATCAGTCTTGCTCCAGTCAATCTCCCAAAGCCGCTCATACCAGAGCATGTAGTTCTGGAAGTCGGGGCCGGCAGGATCGTAGTCGGTCATCAGGTTCTGGAAGTACATGGTGAGGGTGCCGCCGTAAACGGGTTCTCCGTTATCGGTGGTTTCCGCGACTTCCGCCACTGCTCCCGACGCCGCCTCCGGGGGAGCCTCTGCCGAAACCGCTTCCGGTGCTCCGTCAGAGGTGGACGCTGCTGTGCTAGAACTTCCGCCGCAAGCTGAAAGGGCAAAAATCACAGACAGCGCAAGCAGCATTGCGAGGATCTTTTTCCATGTTTTCATGATACGTTACTCCTTTTCTTTTATTATCATCCGCGCCATCCGGCGCGCCCGGGTCAGCCCTCTGCAGACTCCGACGCCTCCGGATCGGCTTGCTTCTGCGGATGTTTCCTCTTTTTGACGCGGTAGTTGGCGACGCCGCCCTTGAGGCGGGGGTCCAGGATATCCCGGATGCCGTCTCCCAGCATTGCCGCGGCGAATACCAGCAGCGCAATCGCAATGCCGGGAATAATCGCCAGCCACGGCGCATTATACATACTGGACCGTCCGGAGCTGGTGAGCATGGCGCCCCAGTCCGGGGTGGTGGGGGACATGCCGAAGCCCAGAAAGCTGAGGGACGCTTCCATCATAATCACGTTGCCCATGATGCCGGCGGCGATCATAAGGACCAGGTGCATGATGTTGGGAATGACATGCTTTGTCATCTGCCAGACCCTTCCGGCGCCCAGCATTTTGGACATTTCCATATACCCGGAGTCCTTTACAGAGATGGCTGTACTTCGGAACATCCGGGACATGACGATGCCGTTGGGCACTGACAGCACCACGATCATCTGGGGGATGCCGCTGCCCAGGGAAACGATCAGCACCAAGCTCAGCAGCATACCGGGAATGCACAGGAGGGCATCCACAAACCGTTGGACAATCAGGTCAAACCAACCGCCAATGACAGCGCTGGCAACACCGATGATAACGGCCTCCACCATGGTAATCAGGGTACAGCTCAGGGAGATAATGACCGAGGTTCTGGTGCCGTAGATCATATAGCTGAACAGATCCCGGCCGATGGTATCCGTGCCGAACAGGTGCTCCCGAGACGGCGGCTTCAGCCGGTCAATTACCTTGCCCGGCAGCACGCCGTTGACCATTTTGTAGGGCGCAATGACGTCGGCAAAAATCGCAATCAGGATGCAGACAACAATCAGCATCATTCCAAAGGCGGCAACCCTTTTCTTTCGGAAGAGTCCGGTCAGGAGGTTCATCATCTCGTTGTCGGAAATTCTGGGACCTTTTGTTTTCTTTCCTGCCACAACCGTTCCCTCCTTACTCAATTTTGACCCGGGGATCTACCCACTTATAGGCAATATCCACGATGAGATTGACCACCATGGTCACAATAGCAATCATCAAAACACAGCCCTCCACCAGGGGATAATCCCGGTTTGTCAGGGCCATGACCACCTGGCGGCCCATGCCCGGGATGTTGAACATCTGCTCCAACACCACAGAGCCGCCCATCAGGCCGCCGATGTTGCCACCAATCATCGTAATAATCGGAATCATCGCGTTTCGGAGCGCGTGACCGTACAGCACCCGGTGCTGCCGGTTGCCTTTGGCCCAGGCGGTACGGATATAGTCCTGACCAAGGACCTCCAGAATCAGGCTGCGGACATTCCGAAGCTGCGCGCCTGCTGTGGTCATGGCACCCAAAATGCTGGGAACTAGGAACATCTGGAGATTCTGTACGGGATTTTCAAAAAAGGAATAGTACTTTGTCGGCGGCGCGTAGCCAAACCAGATGGCAGGATACACCAAAATCAGCGTGGCGATCCAGAACACAGGCACGCTCATCAGGGCCACGGAGATGGCACGGATGGTCGTATCCGTCACAGTGTCCAGATGGGTCGCGCAGTACATTCCAAGGGGAATGGCGATCAGGTTCGAGAGAATCAGCGTAAGGACGCCCAGCTCCAGGGTGACGGGGATTTCCCGTGCCAGAATGTCCAGGATCGATCCGCTCTGGAAGAAGGACTTGCCCCAGTCTCCCTTTAGCAGGTTCCCCAGCCAGCTGAAGAACTGCGTCAGGAAGGGCTTATCCAGCCCCAGCATCTGTTCAACCGCTTCCCGGTTGATCTCCCCGCCCCCGGAGGACTGCATCTTCGACACAATCACATCGATGGCGGAGCCGGGGATAAAGCGCATCATGGCAAACACCACAAAGCATACAAAGAACAGTGTGGGGATTAGCAAAAGGATTCGTTTTATCAGATATTTTCCCATGGTTAACGGTCCTCCTCTGTTCTGCCGATCCGGTGACAGGCCACAAAGTGATTGGGAGAAACCTCTGTCAGCGGCGGCTCCTCCATGGAGCACTGCTCCGTGGCGTACTTGCACCGGGTACAGAACCGACAGCCCGCAGGGGGATTGATGGGGCTGGGAATTTCACCGCCCAAGAGGATTCGCTCCCGCCGGCGGTCTACCTCCGGGTCCGGCACTGGCGCCGCGGAGAGCAGTGCCTGGGTGTACGGATGGAGGGGGTTGTCATACAATTCAGCGCTTTCCGTCAGTTCCATGACCCTTCCCAGATAGAGAACGGCAACGGTCTGGGAAACGTGCCGGACCACCGAAAGGTCATGGCCAATGAAAATATAGGTCAGGCCCTTTTCCTTTTGAATTTCGATCATCAGGTT
>CAZGOQ010000082.1:0-1780 GCA_964527315.1 uncultured Oscillospiraceae bacterium
TCTCAGAATACCAACGCTGCATCGTATCAATGTACTCACGGTATTCCTCGGTAAGCGGTGCAAATTGAACCTTTCCGTCCACTTGATAGAGGGGATAGTTCACATCAGGATTGGTGGTCAGCTTTGCATAAGTGCCAAAGCCGCCTGCAAAATACTGCCCAAAGAAGTTCTTGTAGATAAGTGCGCCCTGTACGCCGGTTTGGGCATAGATAGCCTGAATGGTTTCTTCGAATTCATCATAGGTGGTGGGGATCTCTGCACCTACGGCTTCCAGCATATCCGAACGAATAGACAGGCCCTGACCGCTGTAGGAATTACCGGTGTTCAGAGTATAGATTCCTCCAATAATACCGGTATCAGTTGTGATATCCCGCTTCACATCAGGATTGGCTTCCAGAATTGCATAGAAGTTGGGGACAGACTCCTTTAAATAGGGTGCCAGGTCGTAGATGATTTCTTCCTCATTTACCGCATAATCCATACCGAGCGTATAAAAGTTCGTAAAAGAATCGATAATGTCGGGCAGATCGTTGGATGCAATCAAAAGGTTAAAGGAATCCACAGCGCCCTCATTGGATACGGTGGTGAAGTTGATATCAATACCGGTGGCTTTGCTGACAGCCCTGTTTACTACAGTGTTGGTATAGGTGCCGTCTTCCAAATAAGGCATCTGGTTGGGAGATCCGGGATACCAGACTGTGATTTCCGCGTCCTCAGTGGTTAGGGGCAGAGTAATCTCCTGAACTGCTGAGACATCTTCCTGCGAAGTCTCGTCAACCGCAGATGTTTCTTCAGGCACATCAGTACCGTCAGGCTCAGTGCTTGTCTCAGATGCAGCTGCCTCTTTCACACTTTCTTCGCTTTGAGCAGCTGAGGATGTTGCGTCGCTGCAACCGGGCAAGCATACAAAAATCATTGCCAATACAAGCAGTAAACCAAACAGTCGCTTTTTCATTTTATTACCTCCTGTTCTCGTTGCCGTTTTTGTTTACATCTCCAGCTAATCATGGCAAAGAACAACTGTCAACATACAAAAATTTTGCCTTATGATGATTTCTTTGCTTTCTAAGTGAAAAATATATCCATTAGATACTCCCAGGGGATTCGAAGTTTGCCGACCGCCTTCTGCACCTTCAGAACTTACACACTTTCTCTGAACATATAGGTTCTGAGGAAAAGGATGTGTTACAATTCAATGTGTACCACAGGTTTGCCATAACTTCTGGTATCAAGCTGACTCCAAAGGCGTTTATCCTTTTTCAAAGATAGTGCCTTTATCGTTCTTGCTTCCTTCGGCCGAACCGGCGCCCATCCCAAAGGAGATCTGCAACAACGATGCAGTAAAATGCCTGTTTCGAAAGGTAATTTCCAACATACTATAAATGTGTCCGCTGCCAAAACAGGGCAGCGGACACATTCTATCATAGAATTACATCTGCATTCCGCCGCAGACTGGCAGGACGCAGCCAGTGATGTGCCCTGCCATATGTGAGCAGAGGAAAACCACGGCGTCGGCAATATCACCGGTGGTTCCCAGTTTACCCATGGGGATCACATTGTTGACAAGAAACTCTGTATCCTGAGCGCCGGAGGCCCTGCTGTTGGCCATCAGATTAGTGCCATCAGTTGGACCGGGGCAGATAACATTAACTCGAATGCCGGACTTTGCGTTTTCCATGGCGGCGGTCTGAGTAATGGCAATCACGCCAGCCTTACTGGGGCCGTAAGCGCCAAAGTGCCGGGCCATTTTCAGCCCGCCGATGGAGGAGGTGTTGACGAT
>CAZGOQ010000082.1:1790-10287 GCA_964527315.1 uncultured Oscillospiraceae bacterium
GGCTCCGCTGCCCTGCTTCTGCATCTGCTGCAACTCATACTTCAGGCAGTGGAACATACCGGTAAGGTTGGTGGAAATCACCCGGATCCAATCCTTCTCCGTCACTTCTGTCAGCGGCGCAAAGGGAATATTCACCCCATCGGCGCCGCAGCCCGCATTGTTGAATGCAAAATCAAGGGAGCCGAAGGCCTCCACGGTTTTTTGCAGGGCTGTTTTCACACTCTCCACGTCAGAAACGTCGCAGAGGACAAAGATTGCTTTGCCGCCGGCCGCCTCCACAAGACGGACAGTCTCAGCCGCTCCGTCAGATCTTCGTGCGGCCACCGCTACCTTGCAGCCCATGCTGCCAAACCTTACGGCTACCGCTCGTCCCATGCCGGAGGCCGCACCGGTCACAAAGAGAACCTTGTTCTTAAATTCTTCAAACATGATAAATCTGTCCTTTCCAGGCTTTTATTGTATCGCTGATTGGAGTAAAGCCGTCACGATGTTGTATATTTTACCATTTTATTATAACCTGACGCTTATCGTAAAATCAAGCAGAGGATAACGCGCCGCAAATATTTTTTCTTAATTTTCCACATTTCCTATTGACAAGGTAGGAATTATACGCTACAATGATACCGACTCATATGGCAGGAGTTTAAAAGAAAGGAGAACGCAGTCATGAAAATGCGTACTGCCACGGCTGCGACAAGAATGGAGATGTGCATGCGGCTCTGTTGTATGTGCATGGTATTGTGCGCTTCTTTTCCGACGTATGCTCCATTTTAATGTAAACTGTTGTAATGGTAATTTTGGTGCAAGCACAATTGTTTACAATCGGAGGACTTGATCGGAGTCTTCCGGTTTTATTTTTGTAAGGAAGGTAAAATTTATGAAAAAACATTTTGAAACGCTCGTCAGAGCAAATTTCCGCTTCGGACGAATGTGCCGGTGTATGCAGCTTGTTATTTAATATATATATCAAATATCTTAACAACGAAAGGAAACACGATTATGTCTAAATATAAATTTGAAACATTACAGCTTCATGTTGGTCAGGAAAATCCCGATCCCGCTACCGATGCCCGCGCAGTACCGATTTACGCAACAACTTCTTATGTGTTCCGGAATTCCGCCCATGCGGCGGCCCGGTTTGGCCTTACCGATGCAGGTAATATTTACGGCAGACTGACCAACTCCACACAAGATGTCCTGGAGCAGCGTGTGGCAGCGTTGGAAGGGGGCGTGGCAGGATTGGCGCTTGCATCAGGGGCTGCGGCGATCACATACACGCTGGAAGCGCTCGGACAGAATGGCGGTCATTTTGTAGCGCAGAAAACCATCTACGGCGGCAGCTATAATCTGTTGGAGCACACACTTCCCAACTTTGGAATTACGACAAGCTTTGTAAATATTCACGATCTTGCAGAGGTTGAGGCAGCAATTCGGGATAACACAAGAGCAATATATATCGAAACGCTCGGAAATCCAAACAGTGACATTCCCGATATTGACGCATTGGCGGCGCTTGCACACAAGCACGGCTTACCGCTGGTCGTCGATAACACCTTCGGCACGCCCTATCTGATCCGTCCGATTGAGCACGGTGCGGATATTGTGGTGCACTCCGCCACCAAATTTCTCGGTGGTCACGGTACAACGCTAGGTGGTATCATTGTTGACTCAGGAAAATTTGATTGGGCGGCAAGCGGCAAGTATCCCGCGATTGTCGAGCCGAATCCCAGCTATCATGGTGTGTCTTTTGTCAAAGCGGCTGGCCCGGCTGCGTTTGTAACCTACATTCGTGCCATTCTGCTGCGTGATACCGGCGCAACCATTTCTCCCTTTGCGGCGTTCCTGCTGTTGCAGGGAATCGAAACGCTGTCGCTTCGTTTGGAACGTCATGCCGAGAATACCAAGAAAGTGGTAGAGTTCCTTTCGGGTCATCCGCTGGTTGAAAAAGTGAACCATCCATCTTTGCCGGACCATCCCGATCACGCACTGTATCAGAAATATTTCCCGAACGGCGGCGGCTCCATCTTTACCTTTGAAATCAAAGGCGGCGTGACGGAAGCGCATAAGTTTATCGACAGCCTTGAGATTTTCTCCCTGCTTGCCAATGTTGCGGATGTTAAGAGCCTTGTGATTCATCCGGGGACCACGACACATAGCCAGCTTTCCGAAGAAGAACTGGAGGATCAGGGGATCAAGCCGAATACGATTCGACTTTCGATTGGTACTGAGCATATTGATGATATTCTCGCTGACCTGCAGCGTGGTTTTGATGCCGTTCAAAATAACATCTCATCGGTCAAAGCATAAAATAGAAAGACTGGGGGTGGTCGACACGGGTTTAAATTTTGAGTTTATGCAGAAGTATTTACCGTGGTATACAGACGCAGCAATCCTGACTGTGACAATCGCAGCTTTCGGAGTTCTGTTATCGCTGCCGGTGGGGATTGTTTGCGCAATTGTGCAATATTACAAGATTCCCGTTCTTCGCAGAATTGCTTCTGTATATATCGAACTCAGTCGAAATACGCCCCTGTTGGTTCAGCTTTTCTTCCTTTATTTTGGACTTCCGAAAATTGGCGTCGTCTGGAGTGCAAAGGTTTGTGCAATCATAGGGTTGGCGTTTCTTGGCGGCAGTTATATGTCAGAGTCCATACGAAGCGGTCTGGAATCGGTGGAAAAATCGCAGATCGAGTCGGCGGCCAGTCTTGGAATGGGCAAAATGCTCATGATGAAAGAGATAATCTTTCCGCAGGCCCTTGCGGTATCGGTGCCAGGCCTTTGCGCCAATGTGATTTTTCTGATCAAAGAAACTTCAGTTGTCAGCGGAATTGCTCTGGCGGATTTGATGTATGTGACAAAAGACCTGATAGGACTCTACTATGAAACGGATGAGGCACTGATTATGCTGGTAGGATTCTACCTGATCATTCTGCTTCCGATCTCCATATTGGCAAGCTTGTTAGAGAGGAGACTGCGATATGCGGGATTCGGGAATTAATGTCCTCTTTTTGGGAAAGAATTTTCTCCGGCTACTGGGAGGCCTTTGGGTCACGCTTCGTATCAGCTTGATCGCGGTACTAATATCCGTTCCATTCGGTATTTTGTTTGGTATGTTTATGACGATAAAAAATCCGATATCAAGGGCAGTCAGCCGGGTCTATCTGGACTTCATCCGAATTATGCCGCAGCTTGTACTTCTTTTTATCGCCTATTTCGGCGTAACGAGAGCCTTTGGCTGGAATCTTTCCGCTGATGTCAGTGCAATAATTGTATTTGTATTGTGGGGCACTGCGGAAATGGGCGACCTTGTGAGAGGAGCGCTCACCAGTATTCCGAAACATCAATATGATAGTGCGGCGGCGCTTGGGATGACCAGGATTCAAACCTTCAGGTATGTGGTTGTGCCGCAGACGATGCGCCGGCTCATACCGCTTACGATCAATTTAACAACCCGGATGATAAAGACGACAAGCCTTGTTGTATTGATTGGTATGACAGAGGTTCTGAAAGTCGGAAAACAAATCATTGATGCCAACCGCTTCGAATATCCGACAGGTGCGCTGTGGGTATATGGAGTTATATTCCTGCTGTATTTCCTTGCCTGCTGGCCGATATCCATGTTGGCGAAGAGACTTGAAAACCGCTGGAGGTGAACGCAATACATGACCGAACCAATACAATTGCAGGTGTCGGGACTGCGAAAACAGTTTGGAAATGAGACTGTTCTGAACGGCATCAACTTGAGCGTTCACAAAGGAGAAGTCGTTGTGGTGCTTGGTCCGTCCGGATGCGGAAAAAGCACGCTGCTGCGATGTATGAACGGTTTGGAATCTCCCAGTGCCGGAAAGATCCTGTTAGACGGAGAGGAAGTTTCCTCCGACAGCAAAAAGATATCGCAGCTTCGACAGAAGATCGGTATGGTGTTTCAGAGTTATGATTTATTCCCCCATAAAAATATTATGAATAATATTACATTGGCGCCCGTGAAAGTTCAAAAGCGTTCTAAAAAGGAGGTTGAGACGCAAGCAGAAGTGCTTCTCAAAAGGGTCGGCCTTTGGGAAAAACGTAAAGCGTATCCCAGAGAACTTTCCGGCGGTCAAAAACAACGGGTAGCAATTATCCGTGCGCTTTGTATGAACCCCGAGGTTATGCTCTTTGACGAAGTAACTGCCGCACTTGACCCTGAAATGGTCAGGGAAGTTTTAGAGGTTATGCTGGAACTTGCCGCTCAGGGGATGACCATGGTGATTGTGACCCATGAAATGCAGTTTGCTCGTGCAATCGCAGATCGTATATTATTTCTGGACGGCGGTCAAATTATCGAGGAAGCTTCGCCGGATGATTTTTTTACAGTTCCAAACACACAAAGAGCAAAGGACTTCCTGCAAACATTTACTTATGAGAAATGCAGGACAACCGAAAACAAAACCGGCATTACGCCGGCATTCATGAGAGAGGGTATTTTGAATGAACCAGCGTCATCTTTTTCTTAAAATACTTACTTTGGCAACCGCCGCACTGCTTTTCACATTCGGGCTTACCGCCTGCGGCGGGTATAGTGGCGGATCTGAAGAATCCTTTCGTACTCTTGACGAGATCAAGGAAAGCGGCAAAATCGTAATCGGCGTGTTCAGCGATAAAGCTCCGTTCGGTTATGTGGATGAAAACAACGAGTATCAAGGTTATGATATTTACTTTGCCGAGCGTCTGGCAAAAGACCTCGGCGTAGAGGTAGAATATGTTTCTACCGATCCCGCAAGCCGAGTGGAATATGTCTCAACTGGAAAGGTCGATATTATCCTCGCAAACTTTACCGTAACCGAGGAACGTGCAGAGCAGGTCGAGTTTGCTCTGCCGTATATGAAAGTCAAGCTTGGCATTGTTTCTCCGGATCAGGCATTGATTACTGATGTGGAACAGTTGAACGACAAACAACTCATTGTTGTTAAGGGGACGACCGCCGAAACCTATTTTGAAAAGAACTATCCCGATGTGCAACTCCAGAAATATGATGAATATGCCGACGCCTACAATGCGCTTTTAGACGGACGCGGGGATGCGTTTTCCACTGATAATACCGAAGTTCTCGCATGGGCAATTCAAAATCCCGGGTTCACAGTCGGTGTGGATGCACTTGGCAATGCGGATACCATTGCCCCTGCCGTTCAGAATGGGAATACGACGCTTCTTGACTGGCTCAATGATGAAATCACAGCGCTGGGTGAAGAAAATTTCTTCCATGCCGATTATGAGGCAACCCTTGCTTCTGTTTATGGTGAAGCTGCCAATCCGGATAATCTTGTGGTGGAAGGCGGCATCGTAGACTGAACTGGCGGAAAAAATCATTTTGGAACTACATTCGGAGCAGACGGCGCGGCTGTTCGAACGGGCATATCCGCTCCTTGTTCCGTTTTCCTGTGGAAACTGCCTGTATCGGAAATTACAAATTGGAGGAAAATCAATGAACATTTACGCAGATAATGCAGCTACAACAAAAATGAGCAAAACCGCGATTGATGCGATGACGCCGTATTTTGATCAGATATACGGGAATCCATCCAGTCTGCACAGCGCAGGACAGCGGGCTTCTGAAGCGCTTTTTGCGGCAAGAAAAAAGATTGCTGAAATATTGGGGTGTGACGCACGTGAAATCACGTTCACTTCCGGCGGGAGCGAGTCAGATAATCAGGCGATTCTTTCAGCGGCGGCAATCGGTGCGAGGAAAAACAAAAAACACATCATTTCAAGCGCCATTGAACACCATGCTGTGCTTCACACATTGGAAAAATTGAAGAAACAGGGCTTTGAGATCACGCTTCTGGATGCCCATGAAAATGGCATCGTCCGTCCAGAGGAACTGGAAAAAGCCATCCGCCCCGATACAGCGCTTGTGACCATCATGTATGCCAATAATGAGATCGGCTCTATTCAGCCTGTCGCGGAGTTGGGAAGGATATGCCGTGAAAAGGGCGTGATCTTCCATACGGATGCAGTGCAGGCGGTCGGTCATTTACGGATCAATGTCGTCGATGAGAACATTGATATGCTGTCCCTGTCTGCGCACAAATTCCACGGACCAAAAGGGATTGGCGCTTTGTATACAAAAAGGGGGATCCCCCTCACGAACCTGATCGAAGGCGGTGCGCAGGAGAGAGGAAAACGTGCAGGAACGGAAAATATTCCCGCGATTGTTGGAATGGCCGCCGCATTAGATGAGGCAGCGGGATCCATGGAAGAAAATGCTGCAAAGTTGGCGCCGCTGCGCGATCAATTAATCGATGGACTATTAAAAATTCCGCATACCGTGCTCAACGGAGACCCGCAGCTTCGCCTTCCCGGCAATGTGAATGTTTGCTTCGAAGGAATTGAAGGGGAGTCGCTTTTGCTCCTTTTGGATGCAAAGGGAATCTGCGCGTCCTCCGGTTCGGCCTGCACCTCCGGTTCTCTGGATCCGAGTCATGTGCTGCTGGCCATTGGCCGTCCGCACGAAATTGCGCATGGATCTCTTCGCCTGTCGTTGTCTGAGGAAAGCACAACGGAAGAGATTGAATACATGATCCACGCGATTCGTGAAGTCGTGTTGTATTTGAGAAATATGTCTCCGGTTTGGAAAGATTTACAGGAGGGAAAAAAGAACTATGTTATACAGTGAAAAGGTCATGGATCATTTTACAAATCCCCGCAATGTCGGTGTGATCGAAAATGCAGATGGCGTGGGCGAAGTCGGAAACGCAAAATGCGGAGATATCATGAAAATTTACCTGAAAATTGAGGATGGTATCATTGTCGATGTGAAATTCAACACCTTTGGCTGCGGAAGCGCGATCGCATCCAGTTCCATGGCCACTGAAATGATCAAAGGCAAGCCGCTCTCCGAAGCCTTGACGCTTACCAACAAAGCTGTTGCGGAAGCGCTGGACGGACTTCCCGCATATAAAATGCATTGCTCCGTTTTAGCCGAGGAAGCGGTAAAAGCTGCCATCAAGGACTATTATGATAAAAACGGAATCGAATATGACCATACAGAGTTTCCGGATTGCGCTTCCTGCGGATATTGTTCCGTAGAAAGCGGTAATTGATCTGGAGAAGGAAACAATATGGCTGAAATGCTGAGGTCTGGGAGATGAGAAGAGCGCTGATCGCAATGAGCGGCGGGGTAGATTCCTCTTTTGCAGCGAAGTTAATGGTGGACCGGGGGTATGAATGTATCGGGTGTACCATGAAGCTATACCGCGGCGAAGAAATTGGAGCGGAACATACACGCACATGCTGCTCGCTAGAAGATGTCGAAGATGCACGAAGCGTTGCGTTTCAATTGGGAATGCGTTTTTATGTTTTTCAGTTCAGTGATATGTTCCGTGAAACGGTCATTCGAAAATTTATCGAAAGCTATGAAAATGGAATCACGCCAAATCCCTGCATAGATTGCAACCGCTATATGAAATTCGATCAGCTCTATGAAAGGGCAGTGATTCTCGGCTGTGACTGTATTGTGACGGGACATTACGCACGGATAGAAAAACAAGATGGGAAGTTTTTGCTGAAAAAAGCGCTGGATGAAACGAAAGACCAAAGTTATGTACTGTATTTCCTGACACAGGAACAGCTGGCGCATACGATGTTTCCTCTGGGAAATATGAAAAAGTCTGAGGTACGGCAATGTGCGAAGAAAAACGGTTTTGTCAATGCGTATAAACCCGACAGCCAGGACATTTGTTTCGTCCCAAACGGAGATTATGCAAGTGTGATTGCGCTGAAAACCGGGAAAAAGCCGGCGGAAGGGGATTTTGTAGATCAACAGGGTAGTGTCTTAGGCCGTCACAAAGGGATCATTCATTACACAATCGGACAGCGCAAGGGACTTGGTATCTCAAGTTCACAGCCGCTGTATGTATGTGAAATCCACCCTGAAAGCGGAAAAGTAGTTCTAGGCAGTTATGAGGATTTGCTCGGTACCGAAGCGGATGTCTCAGATTTCAACTGGATCAGCGGGATTGTACCGAAAAGCAAATTCCGCTGCAAGGCAAAGATCCGTTACCGGCAGAAGGAACAGCCGGCAACCGTTATCCCCATAGGAGCAGATCACATTCATCTCATTTTTGACAAACCACAGCGGGCCATTACGCCCGGACAAGCGGCGGTGTTATACGATGGCGACACCGTTCTAGGCGGCGGTACAATCTTTAAGAGCGCAGGCCCACTTCGTCACAGTTGATTTGGTCCAGGGGCCGATTCCCCCCCCGCGTCCCTGATAAAAAGGTCTGTGCAAAAAGCCGAAAGCAAAATAGAAGGATGTTCTGCAGGAACAGCGCAGCGGGGGGGGGAAAAGCGTGACGGGGGCATAGTCCGACTTCGAGTTCCATCACAAAGATTTTCGGTTTGCTGAAAATTCTGCGGGGGCTGTCTTAAAGTAATGCATTTATCGTAGAAAGACAGTTTCAGAACGATCCAGGTACATGGCAAATGCCAGACGCTTTCGAGCGCCTGGCATTTGCCG
>CAZGOQ010000083.1:0-10264 GCA_964527315.1 uncultured Oscillospiraceae bacterium
CGGCGTCCGCCTTGAGCTTTTGCAGGATCATGGCGGAGATCTCCTGGGGCGTGTATTTTTTGCCGTCCACGGAGACTTTCTCGTCGGTGCCCATCTTCCGCTTGATGGAAGCGATGGTGCGGTCAGGATTCTGGATGGCCTGACGCTTTGCGACCTGGCCAACCATGCGTTCACCGCTCTTGGAAAATGCCACAACAGAAGGGGTCGTGCGGCTTCCCTCCGCGTTGGCGATGACCACCGGCTCGCCGCCTTCCATCACAGCGACGCAGCTGTTGGTGGTACCCAAATCAATACCAATAATTTTAGACATAACAAGTTCCTCCTCTATAATGATAAATTTTTTTACAAGGTTGTGAAACGGTCAATCTGGCCGGAATCCTTTAATTGGCGGTCTGCACCATGGCATGGCGAATCACCTTGCCGCCCATAGAAAAACCTTTTTGAAGTACCTGAACAATTTCGCCCTCTTCGTATTGATCATCTTCAATGTGCATGACTGCATTATGAAGTTCCGGATCAAACATGTCGCCGGGTTGGCCATAAACCTCAACCTCCAGCTTGTTCAGGATCTCCAGCAGACCGGTCATGGTCATCTCCACGCCCTTTTTATAGGCGGTATCAGCAGTTTCCTGCTCCAAAGCGCGGCTCAGGTTGTCATATACTGGGAGGAATTTCTCTACAGCATGGGCCTTGCCGTCCCGGAACAAAGAATCCTTTTCCTTCTGGGAGCGCTTACGGAAGTTGTCATATTCCGCTGCCAGACGCAGGAAGTTTTCGTGCTCCTTTTTCAGTTCCTCCTGAGCCTTCAAAAGCGGGTCGGGCGCTTCCGGCTCCGGAGACTCAGCAGGCGGTGCTTCGGATTCCACCGTTTCCTCTGCTTCTGGAGCCGGTTCGATAGGAAGTTCTTCCTGCTGCGTGGTATCTTTCTTTTCTTCGTCCATCTCAATCAATCCTCCTGTTTCGGGATATCGGAAAGTGTATTCGCAACAGTCTCAGCAGAAGGCGGCAATGCCTTTGAAAACATCTTGCCCAGACCTTCGGCAAAATATGAGAGTTTTGCGGCTACCTGCGCGTAATCCATACGGGTGGGGCCAACAACGCCGAGCATTCCCTGCATTCCATCTCCCAGGTCATAGCGCGCCATCACGACGCTGGTGTCTTTTAATGCCTGAGAGACATTTTCCGGTCCAACCAGGATCTTGACCTGCGTGTCCTCCTCGGGAACAGGCAGCGCAGCAATGGTTTCCGCATCCAGATGGGAAATCAGTTCACTGGCTTTGCTTACGTCCTGATATTCCGGATGCCCCAGCAATTTGGTCTGCCCGGTCACATAAACGTTATTTTTCTGTTCCTCTGTCAACAGAGACACGGTATAGTCCACGATAACGGAAACCAGACTGGCCGCAGTTCCGGCGTTTTTCTGGATCTTGCTCAAAAGTTGCGGCGTGATCTCCTCCGCGCTCAGGTCGGTCAGACTGGCGTTCAGCACAGCCGTCAGGCTCTTCAGATCCTGGAGATCCACGTTGACCGGCAACTTGATCAGCTTGTTGCGAACTGCTTCGGTGTTGGTCAGCAGCACCAGAATAAAACTGTGGGGCGCGGTTTGGATCAATTCAAAGTGCGAGATTGTCACAGCGCGGCTTTTGGTGGAAACAGCATAGGCCGGGAGATTAGTTAAGCCGGAAATCAGCTGTCCGACCTGAGCGATGGCCTTGTCGAATTCCTGAAGCCGGTCACCCATGGCGCTGCTCAAACTCTGGGCTTCATCCCGGGAGATGCGATAACTCTGCATCAACTCGTCGATATAGAAGCGATAGCCGGAGGGGGATGGGATGCGCCCGGCAGAGGTATGAGGCTGTTCCAACAGGCCCTGCTCTGTCAAACAGGCAAGTTCGTTACGGATGGTCGCAGAGGAGAAACTCATATCCGGCATGGCGGCGATGGCTTTTGAACCCACCGGTTCGGCGGTTACAATATACTGATCCACCACAGCGCGAAGGATCTTTTTCTGCCGCTCCGTCAATTCCATTTTCTTTCACCTCTGTTGCTTTAGCACTCCGCAACTCTGAGTGCTAAAATAAATTTACCACTACTTTGGGAGAATGTCAATAGGCGATTATGAATAAATTTGAAACATTTTCTGATTCAAGAAAAAATGTCGCCGCGGCAGCCATATGGCCACCACGGCGGCATCATAAAATGCATTCAGGAAACATCGGGTTTCGAAAGGACTGGCTGAGAAGGCAAATTGGACTTTCTGGGATGCAGCAGGCAAAGAACGACGGGCAAAAGCCACAGGCAGAAGCCGATGGTTTCCAAAATTGAAACAATACTGCCGTCTGCGATGCCGTCGGCCAGAGAGACGGCGGAAAAAAAGATCGCAGCCATCGAATAGAACATGGTTCGGCGGGGTTTCCCGGCGGAAAAGGCAAAGCCAGTGCTCTGATAGAACGCCATCACGACAAAAATCAAACCGAAGAGTCTGGGAAAATAATCCAGGATCATGGGATCGGTGCTCCAGTTCCGAAAATCGAAAACCAGTTTCAGCAGCAGATACAGGTCGGGGATCAGTTCTGCCGGGGGAACAGGCTTGCAGTTGTTTCTGCGCAGCGTGGTAACGCCGATCAGGCAAAAGCCGGACAAAAGCCCCAGCAGTAAAATCAGTGGGGAGATAAAACTTGCGCCGGCGGAAAGTTCTTTGCCAAACTTCCAGCCTGCCGATACGATCAGGAGAAACGCTGCGGCATAGGAAACGGCGGCAAGCCCGTTGCCGTATTGCAGCACATCCGAGGCGCCGCTTCGACCGGGCGCACAGACAGACAGCACAAGAAAAACCAGCAGGAACAGAACACTGGTGGCAATCAGCAGCCAGACGGAAATGTGATCCGCCACCGCCAAACCCTGGGCGTCTACACCGGCGGTCAAATTCCAAAGCCGAAGCCCCAGACCGCAGACAGCGGCGGCAGCAAGGGCAAAAAGATAAATGCATTTTCGCATGGAACAGGGAACTCCTTTCGTGCGCAAGATCAGGATTTTTATCATAGCAGATTTTGCATGTCTTGGAAAGAGGCAATTATTTTTTGTGCAAAACTCTGTGGAATAAGTGGAAAAATGTTTACATAAAAAATTTTGATGAAATAAAGCGATACAACTTCATGCTTTTTACACAGCTGGTCAACATAAAAATTCGAATGCAGAAACTCAGCCATAAAGTTCGCGCAGTTTTTCTCCAACAGCGTCCAAAAAAGCGGAAGAGGAGAGTTTGACTGCCTTTCCCCTTTCCCACAGAGGAACCAGATCGCCGGTCAACCGCCCCTCCCGGATGACCCCCAGACAGGCCTGCTCCAGTGTGTCTGCAAAAGCGGTCAAATCAGAAAGGCTGTCCTTTTCGCCCCGCTTCCGCAGCGCACCGCCCCAGGCGAAGATCGTTGCAACAGGATTGGTAGAGGTTTCCTCGCCGGCAAGGTACTTATAATAGTGGCGGGTGACGGTGCCGTGGGCGGCTTCGTATTCGTAGTTCCCCTCCGGCGAAACGAGCACAGAGGTCATCATGGCCAGAGAGCCGAAAGCGGTGGAAACCATGTCGCTCATCACATCGCCGTCATAGTTTTTCAGCGCCCATACCATGCCGCCCTCCGAGCGGATCACACGGGCCACCGCGTCATCAATGAGGGTATAAAAATAGGTCAGTCCTGCGCGTTCAAACTGCGTTTGATATTCCGTTTCATATATTTTCTGGAAAATATCCCGGAACGCGCCGTCGTACTGCTTGGCGATGGTGTCCTTGGCGGAGAACCAGAGATCCTGATGGGTAGAGAGGGCATAAGAAAAGCAGCTTCGGGCAAAGGATTCAATGGAGGAATCCTTGTTATACTGTCCGGTCAAAACACCGCCGCACTCGAAATCATAGATGGACTCCCGGGTTTCCGTGCCGTCTTTTGCCGTGAACACCAATTCGGCTTTGCCCTGGGGCACACGCAGTTCCGCAGCCCTGTAGACGTCGCCATAGGCATGGCGGGCCACGGTGATAGGCTTCTTCCAGGTTTTGACCACCGGGGAGATGCCCTCCACCAGAATGGGCGCCCGGAATACCGTGCCGTCCAGCATGGCCCGGATGGTGCCGTTGGGACTCTTCCACATTTTGTGCAGCTTGTATTCTGTCATCCTCGCCCTGTTGGGGGTAATGGTGGCACACTTGACCGCAACGCCGTATTTCTTTGTGGCTTCGGCGGCGTCCTTTGTAACCTGATCGCCGGTCTCGTCCCGATGGAGCAGTCCCAAATCGTAGTATTCCGTCTTTAAATCCACAAAGGGAAGGATCAGTTTTTCTTTGATCTCTTTCCAGAGAATGCGGGTCATTTCATCGCCGTCCATTTCCACCAGCGGCGTCAGCATTTTGATTTTTTCCACGAAACAGCCCTCCAGCTTTCATTTTTGTATATTATACAGGTTTTTTGAAAAATTTACATCGGCTAATTGCACAAAGACGGCAGCTTTTTTCGGGCGATTACAGTCGGCCTTTCACGGCGCAGAAGAAAAGAAAGGGCACACTGCAAAATGCGATTTTGCAGTGTGCCCAAGATTGTTTGCGGAATCAACGCTCGCCAGCAAGGAACTCGTCGTAAGCGTTCTGATAGGTGTCAATGACAGTTTGCAGTCCCATATCCAGAACCGTCTGCACATAGGTGTCCCAGTTGGCGTCATTCAGTTCAGCGGCACCGTCCAGGAACTTCATGGCCTCGGTAGGCGCATAGGTCAGCGCATCGGATTCCGCAGCAGAGACGGCGTCGGTTTCCTCAGCGGTCAGCACGATAGCAGAGGGATATCTCCGGTCACTGTTGGAGTCCTCGATGGTCCACAGCTTGACGGCGTCCAGGCCGGTCTGAGGGAAGGTGGCCAACAGCATATCGTTGTCCACATAGAAGCTGGCGAAGCGCAGCATAGTGAACAGCTGCTGTGCCATCTCCGCGTTGGGAGCGTTCCGGCCGGTCACGGTTACAGGCTGATCCCAGTCGAACACGGGGGTGTCGCCGTCCATGTGATAACTCTCGCCCTCGACGCCATAGTTGCCGAGGTAGTAGCCGTCCAGCGTCCAGAAGTAATTCTCCCACTGGCAGACCAACTCCGGCTGCTTACAGGTAGAGGACATGGAGAAGCCGGCATTGGTGGCAACCAGAGCGACCTCATCGTTCCAAACATAGGTGGCGGAGGGATCCTGAGTGACGCGGGGCATGGCCTGAACCTTCAGATCCGGGTTGTCAGTTCCGTAGGTATCCACGATCTCCTCGATCTTATCCGCGTTGGATTGCCAGATACCGATGGTGCCATCCGCCTGATACTGATTCTGCACCATGCGGTCAGTGTCCAGAGACAGATAATCCCGGTAGATGATTCCCTCGTCCATCATCTGAATCACCCACTCCAGATACTCGCGGTAGCCGTCAGTGATCCAGCCGGAGGTAACTTCGTCATCATAACGGAAAATATTGGAGGTAATCTGGGTCATAAAGCCATCGCCCTTAAGAGCGGGAATCGCGGTATCAAAGGCAGCCTCCAGCCCGACCGTTCCATCCGTCATATAGATGGTATTGGGCACCTGGAATTTGTCATGAATTTCGCGGCAGTAATCGGTAAATTCATCAAGGGGAATCAAATCGCCGGACCATTCCCAGCCGAGTTCCTCGATCCAGTCTCCGCGGGTCACAAAGCCGTTGCCGGAATAGGTGCCGTCCTTGATCTGATGGAACGCCAGAGTCTTGCCGTCAATCAGCGTACCCTCCGCAGTGGCGTCTGCCAGAGTTTCCAGCACAGCCGCGTAGTTGGGCATATTTTCGTCGATATATTGGCCGATGTCCTGGATCACGCCATCCTCATAGGCCTTGGTCAGACCGGCGGTGCCGCCGGAACCATAGTACTCCATTGCGGGGATCAGGTCGCAATAGTCGCCGCCGGCAACCATCACGTTGAACTGCTCATTGATGGAGGAATCGCTGACTTCGACGAATTCCAGCTTTACGCCGGTGGCTTCCTCGGCAGCGGAGAGGGCGTTGTAATTGTAATTGGAGTCCATGTAGTCCTGATACCCGGGAATATAATAGTAGATGGAGATGCTGTTATCGCCCTCCAGCGGGTAGGAGATATACTCCTTGGCCATGGCCTCAAAGGGGTCTGCAACGGTCACGGCGACGGTAGCGCCCTCATTGCCCTCTACGGTGGAGTCGGCGGCGACTACGTTTTCAGCGGGCGCAGTCGGGGCCTCAGATACTTCCGGTGCGCTGGACTCGGAAACCGGAGCCGAACTCGATGCGCTGCTCGCATCGCCACACGCGGCAAGACCGCATGTGATGAGCAGTGTCATCACCAGAAGCAGGGAAAGAAATTTTACCTTTTTCATGTTGTGTTCTCCTTTCAAAAATAACGAAAATGGCGCCAAAATGTCCGTTTGCATTATAGAACAACTTTCCAGGCAGGAGCAATTCCATTTGGTGCGCAGCAGATTCCACTTTGGAATCGAACGGTGCAGAATGCATACATACAACGCAACACTTTAGAAACACATTCGCAGAATAACTATACAAAAGAAAGGTAATTCTGTCAACTCTCCAGCAAAAAAAGACAGTGTACAAGACAAAAAGACACAAAAGGAGGACATAAACGCACAGAGAAGGCGCAGGGAGTACAAAAAGCCACAGCCATTTGGGTTCCCGGGCTGTGGCGGATATTCAATTTGCAGGGTCAGCGAACCCTGCGCCGCCCTGGTGCTGACGGAATAAGATTTCTTCTCGAAGCAGCCGACCCTGATCCAAAAGATCCCGTATCTCGTCCAGACGGTCTCCGGCCAGCGCGTCCCGGAATACGCTCAGATTTCGGAGCAGCGTGTCAATCTCCCGGAGCAGCGGTCCTTTGTTCAGATGAAACAGCGACGTCCACATATCCGGATCCAGCTTTGCCACGCGGGTCATGTCCTGAAAGCTACCGGCGGTAAAGCCAAGTGTCAGTGCGGAGGTGGGACTTTTGATATAGGCCGAGGACACCACATGGGCCAGCTGAGAGGTGTAAGAGATTACAGTATCATGCCGTTTGGGGTCTGTGATCTCCACACGGGAAAAGCCGATGGACAGGGCCAATTCTTTTAATGTCTGCACAGCCGCCGGGTCGGTCAGTTCCGTGGGGGTCAGGATATAGCTGGCGTTTTGATACAGATCCACGTCCGCATTGGCAAAACCGGACGTCTCTTTGCCCGCCATGGGATGTGTGCCGACATAGCGAAGGCCGTGGTCATAATAGAGCTGATCGACTGCTTCTACAATTGGAGCTTTTACGCCGCAGATATCCGCGACAATGGCGCCCCTTCGAAAATCGGCGATATGCTCAGTCAGATAGGAGATCGTCGCTTCCGGCGGCAGCGCCACAAAGACCAGATCCGGTTCGTTCAGGTCAGTCAATTCCCCATCGATGGCGCCCATGGACAGAGCAAATTCCACCGTCTTGTGATTTCTCGTTGTACCCAGCACTTTGTGGGAGGTGTACTGCTTGAAAGCCCGGCAGAGGGAGCCGCCGATTAGTCCCATGCCGACCACTGCGATTTTCATAACGCATCTACCTCTTTGACATTTCGAGATGCTGAGAGTTTACCACGTTAGCATACAAAAGTCAAATTTCAAAGGGACGAAAAGGAACACCGCGCAGCTGCGGTGTTCCAGTGGCATTGATCCAACATCTTAATTCGCACTCTTTCCAAAAAGTTCCTGCACCAGATGATTCTCCTTGGTCAAATCTGTCAGCACGCAGACGCAGAACCCTTTTTGGGGCTGATAACAGCGAAGCTGCATATATTTTCCCGAATTCTCCAACACATCCTCAATGACTCTGGTGCTGCCGTGAATGGCCACGTCTGCAAAAATCGGCATCCACTTGGGACTGCCCACATTTTTCAGCCGCAGTACAGACTGGTCCATAATCTCCTGATTGGAAACACTCTCCAGCTGAGCCATTTCTCTGCTGAGGTAGCGCACCAGAAAATCCACCCCGCCGCCGCTGTGGACCAGTTCCATGATCAGCATAGGCATGGGCATGGCGTCCAGCCACTGCCCCAGAAGTTCTGTCGGGCACACTGTGCGCGGGGGGGCCGGCACCGTTTTTTGGCGTTTAGGGACCCGGTCGGCGCGGACCCGCCGTCGGAATTCCGACCCATCTGACATGAAAACCACGCCATCCTTTTCTGCCCGGATATACTTTTTCGACACCACGATCCCCCGATTGATATTGGAAAACATTTCCTCCGGCAGTTGGGCATAGACGTCTTTCAGACTGCGGTTGGTGCAAAGAACGCTGCCATCGCTTCGAGTTATTTTTGTTTTTCGATCCGCTACAGTAATATGGACAATATCATCAACTGGGATCTGTGCCTTGCGATAGTCTGACGGAACCGTCAGCAGTTGTTTCATCGCAGATGCACTTCCCTTCCGTAGATTTCATATAAATTGTATCAAAGAAAAAAATTTATGTCAACTATGAAACTCGTTTTTGTTGAGAATGACACTTTTTCTAAAATTATTTCAAATTATTGCTTTTTTCGGCGGCATTTTCGTGATTTTTGACCAAATAAATACAAATTGCAAAAAAATGAGACGCCGAATTCTTCCGGCATCTCAAAAATTGGAAAATTATACAAATCCGTTATGTTAAGGATGACGTCAACCCCAATATGCTGTAGTTAAAAATGGAGCGACCACTATCTGGCCCGGTATAATCGGTCAGGGAAACGGAATACCGGCCCAGAGATTCTCCCTCCCGGAAAATTTCCGCCTGAGCAGTATAGGCGCCGTCTTCTGTGCGTACTGCGTCACGAATGTCAAAGGTCAGGCTGCTGATATCCGGAAGATGCACCAGATAATTGTCTCCGTCCCGGGAAACCAGGGGATCTTCCTCGGTCAGCGCGGGCCAGTCCGAGGAGTGCGCAAACGCCAGGGGGAACAGCGTCCCGGCGTATCGTTCCACGTCGGCAGCTGTCATGGAGACGGTGTCCTGGTCGCTGTGCATCAAACCGGCCAGATAGCCAATGGCTCGCCAGAAGTATATGGGATCGTCAGTGGAATAGGAGAGTCCGTCCACCGCATCGCAGACCAGAATGGCGCTGATGGCAGCGGTGTCATAAAGATCCTTTGCCTGTGTTAGGGAAGCGTCGTCTGCGCTTGTTTCGCTCTCAGAAGTCTGGCTTTCCGTGGCTGCAGGCGCAGAGGGCAGATCTGAGACGACATAGCCAAAGGACTCCGGCCCATTCTCAGACGGCACGGAAGCAACAGAAGTAGCGGCACCGCAGGCGGCCATCCCCAAAAGGCAGAAGATGGTCAACAACATGGCAAGTATTTTATATTTCATCATTGTCACCTCATTGGGAAAGATAGTTGCAGGATATCATAAAACCGGCAAAATAGCAAGTCTATGAACGCGATCAGTCGACATGATGAATTTCCGGGAAATTGCCGGTTGATTTGAGATGTCGATTCGTATATAATGGAATTGTGATTCGGAGATACCGAAGACAAAAATCCATCAATAAGAGGAGGATTTTTATGAAACTGAAGTTTAACGAAAGCAAGTGCGCCATCAACGACGCCAAGAAAGACTACGCCCAGAAAAAGGTGACAAAGCTGGATCGCTATTTCCGAAATGAGCCGGAAGCGACACTGGCGGTAAAGGCGGAGAAGAAAAACTGCCGGGTCGAACTGACGCTCCATGCGGATCGAACCTTTTTCCGGGCGGAGGAAACGGCGGAGGATATGCAAATGGCCATCGATAAGACGGTCTCCGCGATTGAACGCCAGATCCACAAATATAAGACCCGGCTCAGCAAACGGATCCGGGAAAATCTGGACGTCTCCGCCATTGTCCCTCAGGATGGAGAGCCGGAGGAAGAAAATTTCGACGTGGTTCGGAAAAAACTGATCCAGTTCAAGCCTATGAACGTGGAAGAGGCAATTTTGCAGATGAATCTGCTGGGACACAGTTTTTTTGCCTTTCGGGACGCAGATACAAACGCCTTTTCTGTGGTTTATGCCAGAAACGACGGTGGCTATGGGCTGATTGAGGACGAGGAATAAAATTTGCATAATGCACGAAAAAAACTTGCAAAAGAATTTATTTTCGGCAAAAAAGCAATTGACCTGTTGAAATGTTCGGGGTATAATACCTCCATAAACAGCAAAGGCGCTGTGAGGGTTTTGTCTCACAGCGCCTGTTTTCGTCAGTTGATCATCTTATT
>CAZGOQ010000084.1:0-7003 GCA_964527315.1 uncultured Oscillospiraceae bacterium
GAAACGGCGCTGTATCTCTGTGAGCACGGCCATCAGGTTACGGTGCTGAGCCGTCAAAAAGCTCTGGCTTCTGACGCCAATCAAATTCACTACATTTCCGCCCTGTGGACCTATTATTCCGAGCAGGAAAATTTCCAGTTTGTCTGCAATGCTGCTACCACAGAGGTTGCGCCGGATCATGTGACCTTTACGGTGAAAAACCCGCCGGCTCCGAAGCCTATGCCGGGAATGCCCGGTATGCCCATGATGCCCCCGCCGGGAGGCTCCGGGAAACAGAGCGCCTATCCCGAGGATGGCACATACACCATTGACTGTGACAGCGTGGTGGTCTGCGGCGGTGTGGTAGGGGAGACGGAAGCGGCCTTGCAATACAGCGACTGTGCGCCTCAGTTTTTCGTGATCGGCGACTGTAATGAGCCTGGTCGGGTCTATCAGTGTACCCGGGCGGCCTATGCGGCGGCAAATCAGATTTGAAATGTGGGACGTGACTGCTATTCCATGTGTCATCCTCAGATTGTCTAGTGGTAAATTGTATAGAAACCTAAAAATTTTTGCTATTCAATCTGTAAAAATTAATCATTGTCATACATATCAATTTTTGCTATAATCAGTATCAAAATTTGCGTTTTCAACAACGCACTGGAGGAATATAAAATGACAAAGCGTTTTTTCGCATTGCTGCTCTCCGGTGTCATGGCTATGGGCCTGCTGGCCGGCTGTGGCAATGAGACAGCAAAATCCCCGGTATCCGACAGCAATGCAGTTCCGGAGATTGAGACAACAAAGGGGCCTGCAGCACAGGATATGGGCTCTACCTTGGACTTTTCCACCCCCGTAGTTGATTCGTCCGAGGAGGCGATTGATCCTGCATCTACCAACGATCCCTCTCTGAAGCTGTACTCCTACGAAGGCAGTTATAATGTCGGTGCACCGACCATGAACCTGCCCCTGACCACTGAGGATGTAAGCTACACCCTGTGGCTGACCGTACCGCCGAATGTTGGCATGCTGTTTTCCAACGGCATGGCGGATCATCCTGTGTTCCAGAAAGCAGAGGAGTTTACCGGCATTCATATTGACTTCCTGGAGCAGTCTGCCGAGAGCGCCTCTGAGAAGTTTAATCTGATGCTTGTTTCCGGTGATTATCCAGATCTGGTCAACGGTATGGAATTCACCGGCGGAAATGATTTGGCCGTAGAGTCCGATTTTGCGGTGAACATTGCAGATTATATTGCAGACTACGCACCGAATTATCAGGCATTGATCGATACCGATCCCAGCATCATCAAGAACATTACCACCGACGAGGGAAATGTAGTTGCCTTCTACACCTTCAACTCTGAGAAGCAGGGTACCACTGAGGGCGCATGGATCCGCGGCGACTGGCTGGAGGATCTGGGCCTGGAGAACCCCAAGACCTATGACCAGTGGGAAGAAGTCCTGACCGCATTTAAGAATCAGAAGGGTGCGGAGGAACCGCTGATGATGCCCTCTGATATGGTTCCCACAAATAACTTCCTGGCGGCCGGCTTTGGCATCAACGGTACGTTCCAGTCCATGATGGGCGCTGCGTATCCCTACTATGTGGAGAATGGCGAAGTCAAGTTCGGACCTCTGGAGGAGGGCTACCGGGAGTATGTACAGCTGCTGGTGGATTGGACGGAAAAAGGTTTGATCTCCAATTCCTTTATTCAGGATAACTCCAACCCCATGGGCGACGTATACAGCGTCAATGTGTCTACAGGCCGCAGCGGCATCTTCTTCAATGGCGTGAGCATGATCAGTATGTTCCAGAATGTCCTGACGGATGCCGATCCCAACGGCAAGCTGATTGCCTGCTATGACGCCCGCAAGAACGAGGATGATGTGCTTCATACCGGCAACGAGAACAGCATTCTTGGCCGGATCGGTATCACGATTACTACTGCCTGCGACGATTTGGAGCTGGCTATGAACTGGTGTGATTTCTGGTATACCCAGGATGGCGTCCTGCTGACCAACTATGGTCTCTTGGATGAAAGCTTCGTGTTTGAAGATGGTGTTCCTCATGTGACGGAGCTCATTACCAACAATCCTGATGGCCTGAGCCAGATGGACACCCAGTTCATGTACACCACCGACTCTGTAAACCGTATTAACGATGTCCGCAATATCCGCTCCACCTACACAGAGGCTGGACTGGAAGCCCGTGACATCTGGGATTACAATCGCGACGATGCCAACACCTATCCTTCGGCTGCTGCCCTGACTGCCGACGAGGCGGATGAGCATTCCAGAATCTATTCTGACATCAACACCTATATGCAGCAGTATCTGGCAGAGTTTATCACCGGCTCTCGGCCGATGGAGGAATGGGACAGCTTTGTAGAGGAATTGATCTCCATGGGGATCGAGGACTGCATCGAGCTGAAGCAGGACGCTTATGACCGGTATATGGCTCGCTAAGAGCAGACACCCCCTATAAAGATAACGCTCCCGAAAGCATAGTGCTTTCGGGAGCGTTCATGCTTGCAGAGAGATATGATATTTCCCAATGTGATTTATTCTCTTTTGAGGAAAAATATCAGCAAAAGTCCAATTGCTATCGCAACGCATAAGATGCATCCGATAAATGTGCAGGTATAGCCAAATACGTCAATGGTCAGGCCCCACAGGACAGCGCCAAGGCCGTTTGCCAGATCGTTTGCTAACTGAAAGGTGCCATTGGCTGCGCCGCGGCGGCTGGCGGGAGAGGCCTTGACAGCGGCGGCTTGCAGTACCGGATTTACCGTTCCGGTGGACAATCCCAGCAAGAAGCCCACAGCATAAAACACCAGGCTGGAGTGCGTCCAAATCAATAGCAGGAATCCTGCTATAGTTGCCAGCAGGCAGGGGAGTGCAACCGGGATCTCACCAAAGGTATCTGTCAACCGTCCACTGAACAGCCGGGTCAGGCACATGGCACCTGCCATGCAGGTGAAGAATAGGGCCGTTCCGGAAATGCCCCGGCTCTCTGCATAGAGGACAATAAAGGAGTTTACCGCAGCGAATGCCAGGCAATGAAACAGTTGTGTCAGCGTGGCCGGCAATGCCTTCCGCTCCAGAAACCGCTCTATGCCATGATAATGCTGGCCATCGGTGCTTGCTTTAGATCTAAGACCGGCGAACTCCGGCTGCTGCTCATAGCGATTCAGTCCCGCCAGTACGGTAGCCAGTACCACCGTCAGTGTAGTAACCAGAAACATGGGGCGGTAATTGGTTCCTATAATCAACCCCAGTGCCAGGGCAGGGCCGATTGCTGTAGCCAAAGAATATCCCAATCCTAAGTAACCGATCCCTTCGCCAATGCGGTTTGGAGGGAGTACATCAGAACCGGCGGCATAGTTTGCTGTAGATGACATGGAATACCCCAGTCCTTGCAGGCCGCGAAAAAGTACCAGAGCCGCTGCATATGGGAAGATTCCGAAGCAGCCTATGGAAACTGCAAAAATACCACAACCCCATAGTGTAATGCGTCTCCGGCCTTTCCGGTCACTGAGATCGCCTGCCAGGAGTCTTCCTAGGATGGCCATTACCGCGAAGGCTGCGTTCAATATTCCGCTAAAGGAAGCGTTTCCGTAGAGTGAATAAATGTATTTTGCCATGGTACTGTTCATCATGTTCATGGCAAAGCCTGTGAACAGGCAGATCAAACAGGCCAGTATAAAATAGCGATTCCACACGCGGGTCGTGTGTGCATTCTTTCTTGTATCCATATTACAAGTCCGCCGTATCGATCATAAAGGTCACCGGTCCATCCAGACAGGTCTCAATTTCTTTGAGCGTGCCATCAGTATGGCAAACAGCCCGAAGTCCCAAATTTGTAAAGTGGGATGCAAACGCTTCCACAAGCTCTTTTGTTTTGGCCCTATCAGCTACTGCGTTGTATATAGGGCGTCTGCCGCGGATGCAACGGGCCAAAATGTCCGGATCCGGTACGATCATGACGTCCCCATGAATATCCCGCAGGTGAGCGTCCCATTCGCCTTGTTCCGTTTGGTAGCCCCGAACCAAGGATATTTTTTCGGCCAGTATCCGCGCGGAATCCTGTGTATCTCCCTGTGCAACGCCTAAAAGGATCAAATATCCACGTCCGATTTCTTCATTCTTTTCTTTTCCGTCATATCGAGCCGAGAGGACTCGCTGAATGATTGCTCTCATGCTTATACCTCCATGGAATCAGAATCCAGATAAAATGAAACGGCGCCGTCCATATCCATTTGGAGTGAGACGGGTATATCCGCCTGCACACATCCGCAGCGCAGCCGCTGGGCAGAAAAATGTGCGATGAACGCTTCGCAGCAACTGTTCACAGATGCCGCGTCAGCTGTTTGAGAAATTTTTTGATGCCCCGTGGCATATAGTGGTTGTTTGCTTGGAATCACGGTGACTTCTCCGCGAACAAATTCCACAGTTTCCGTCATCTGTCCATTGCGATCCTGATAGGCGGGGAGTGCAGCCACCCGCTGTGCCATTTCCTTGGCAGTTTCCACTGTATCTGCGGCCTCAACGCACAGCAGTACGGCAAACCCTAATCCTGTTTCAGCTACCGTGCGGTTTGCTGAATATACATGAACCTCGTTGACACGATATACAACTGCTTTCAAAGCGATTCCTCCTATACGATTTCAGATAGCACAATGGTGGACAATGCGCTGCATCATCTGCAAAACACATTGTCCACCAGCTTTCGTTTCAAGTTATCTCGCGTAATAACGGTCCAATGCGGCCTGATACAGAGCCACGGTGTCCTCAATGCCCATGTCGATCATCTCATCAACAAAGGAGTCCCATTCATCCATGCTCTTTTCACCGATGATAAACTTTAGAATGGCCTCTGATGCATAGGTCTCATAGTCCGAGGCCAGGGCGGAGAAGCTGTCGCCCTCATCTGATGTCAGCTGCACAGAGGACGGAATATAATAGGTGCCGTCAGAGCTGTTGGTCCAAATGTCCTCGGCCTCCAGCTGCTCATCCAGATACAGCCCCAGTTCACTGGTGGGATGCTTGATAGTACCGACATTCTGCCCCATCGTCTGTGTGGCAAGAACACTGCCGGGGCTGGGGGCTGATGTCAGCAGGTCTGTCCACTGAGGTTCGCCGTTTACAAGATTGTAGGAGATTCCCTCAGTACCAAAGTTTGCAAGCCGTGCGCCTTCCTCGGTATACCAGAAGTCCATCCACTGGACTGCCAGCTCCGGATCCTCGCAGGCCGTTGTCACGGAGTAGCCCTTGGACAGGTAGACAAGCTCCCGTGTGCCGCCGAAATGGTTCTCCTGTCCTGCGGTTTTCACAGGGCTGGGAATGGCAGCCATGGTGAAGTCCGGATTATTGGCAGCAGAGGGATAGCGCTCAAAATCGGTCTGGGCCGCATACCAAATGCCCACCTGATTCGTTGTGATCATCTTGTCAAAATTGCCGGACATGGGATCTGCGGTGTTTTCCGTAAAGTTTTTGGAGATCAGACCATCTTCGTACCACTGATGCAGCAGCTCAATATACTCCCGATAGCCATCCTCAAGGAAGCTGGAATGAACGGTGCCATCCACCTGATACATATCGGAGCCGAGTGTAGATTCCAGCGTATAGCCAACCACATCAAAGCCGCCGGTGGGCTGGCCGACTTCGCCCATGGTTACAGTCGTCATCCATAGCGGATTGGAGCAGCCATAGCTATCTTTGAAGGCCCGAAGAGTGTCTGTCCAATCATCGTAGGTGACCGGGGTATCTAAATCCACTGCATCCAGCCAATCCTGACGAATGGCATAGCCCGCGCCCACAAAAGGCTTGGAATAGATGGAGGGGAACAAAAGCAGGTAACCATCGTCATTGATGCAGTCCCGGTAAACAGCCTTGTCGTTTGCGATTGTGGTCATGAAGTTTGGTGCATAGGTCTGTGCAATATCCAAAAGGTCAATGAGAACGTCATCCTCTACAGCCTTGGTGCCGCCGCCGTTATATTCTGTCACAGCACCATGGATCATATCGGTGTAATCGCCGGAAGCGACCATCAAATTAAACTGCTCGTTGGCCACTGTGGGCGCAAACTGCTTATAGTCAATCGTGACACCAGTAATTTCGCGGGCAGTCATAACTGCCTGCTGGGTGTTAAAATCGTCCACCGCCGGGCTGTTGTAGGTGATCCAAACGGTAAAGGTGGTTGGTTCCGATACCAAAGGATATGTAGCATAGATAAAATTGTCTGTCTCAATTTCGGCCTCAGATTCTTCAACCGAAGAAACCACCGCCGTCTCAGCAGAAGGTTCCACGGCAGGAGCCTCGGTGGATACTGAGGTTGCCAACTCTGACTGCGCTGGCTCATTTGCGGTGGTTCCACCGCAGGCGGCTAATGCACTTAGAATCATTGCAAAAGCCAGAAGGAATGCTAACTTTCTTTGTTTCATTTCGCTTAGTCCTTTCTGATTGTTGATGGTTGTTTCCTGGTTAGTACCTATTCAAAATTATATCAAGAGCGATTATTCCTGTAAACAGCGCGGAGAGGTGTTTTTCATCATGAAAAAATCTTTGTCATGTGCGAAATTTTGATAGTATTCCATTGTGTATAAAAAGGGGATAAATATAGAAGGTGCGAATGTAACGAAAGCATTTACGATTGGAAAAACACCAGACGGGACGCAATTTGTTAATTGCATCCCGTTTGGTTTAGGGGGTTAGTCAAAATATTTGGTTCTCAAATTGCGATTGCAGCAGAGAATGCTGCCCGGACAGCCTTTTGCACATTGGCGGCCCTGTCGCAGTCGCCCACGGTGTACAAGCGATAAGCAGGGTCATAGAGTGCGGTGGCATCCGCCTGACGGGGACGCATACCGGAGGCCATGACCACAGAATCTGCGGGAAGCGACTGCTCGTTGCCGTCAACATCTACATAGGAAACACCCTGTGCGGTAATGCCGGTGCAGCGACCGCCGGTGACGGTTTTCAGGTTCTCGTGGTAGCCCATGTTCCGTGTGAGACGGCTCCGATA
>CAZGOQ010000084.1:7103-10188 GCA_964527315.1 uncultured Oscillospiraceae bacterium
TCAGCATAATCGGCAAAGTTCAACTGACCGCCCAGCGCATCCTTCTCTTCAAAGAGCGTGACGCTGTGGCCGCGCTCTGCGCAGGTCAGAGCTGCCTGCATTCCGGCAGGGCCACCGCCTACAACAGCGACTTTTTTGCTGACTGCGGCAGGTTTATCCAGCTGCTCCAGCTTGTGCTCGATGCCAATGACAGGATTTACGGTGCAGACGAAGGTAACGCCGTCAATACAAGCAGAATCATGGCAGCGCATACATTTCACGCAGGGGACCACATCTTCACCGTGATTTTCGTATGCTTTGGTACCCAGATTGGGGTCTGCCAGCCAACCCCGGGCCATGGAGATCAGGTCCGCCTTGCCCTCAGCGATGGCAGCTTCCATCTCATCCAGATCCTGATAGCCGCCAATGGTTAATACAGGAATGGTCGCGCCGCTCTTCTTGATCTTTTCCGCCATCCACAGGTTGGGAGTGTCCGGTTCAAAGCTCATGCAGTGAGCCTCCCACATGGTGCCGGCATGGACATGGAGAATATCCGCATGGCCGGAGACCAGCTTCGCAAATTCACAGGCGTCATCCGCGGTAAAACCGCTTCCTTCAGGCAACTGACCGGACATGCGGAGTTCGATGAGGAAGTCCTTTCCTGCCGCCTCATGGATGGCGTCGCAGCACTCATTGAGAAGCCGGACACGGTTTTCCATGCTTTGGGGGCCGTATTCGTCCGTTCTTTTGTTATCCCGGAGACTCAGGAATCCAGCAAACAGTCCCATATCATAGGCCATGTGAATCATGCACATATCGAAGCCCAGTTTCTTCAGGATTTTGACCTGATCCCTGAGATTCTGCTTGATCTCCGTCATGACTTCCTTGGTGATCTCTTTCGTGGTCTCACCAGGCTTGAGGCCGGGGCCGGGACGGGTCACGCCGCCTACGACATGATAGGCGGGATCCTTGGTTGTTGCCGTAATTTCCATAGAGGCTTTGGCCCCATAGAAGTGGATGGCGTCTGCCAGCTGGGCCAGGTAGTGCTGAGAGTGTCCAATGTACAGGTCATAGGCCATGTGGTCCTGGTCCGGGGTGACAGGGTAGGCTCCGGTGCCGGAGCAGGTCACCACGGCAGCGCCGCCCTTTGCCTTGTTTGCATAGTGGGTGATGATGGCCTCAGTGGGATACAGCTCGCCGCCCTGAAGTGCGTGCAGGCCCATGGGAGCGGTAAACAGCCGGTTTCGGAATACCACATTTCCCACCTTGAAAGGGGAAAGTAAGTTTTTGTAGCGGTTTGTCATATGAAATACTCCTTAATCATTATTAATCATTTACGCGAGAGGGAAGTTTTACGGTAGCGGGGATCTCCTGGCCAATGTTGCCGTCCAGGTCTTCGCACCAGCAGATCAGGTCTACATAGTGGCCGCCGTCCTCACCGATGTATTTGTCGTATACATAGCCACGGGTGATGAACGCGTCGTCGCCGAAGCCGTGGATATTGGCGTAGCGGTCCTTCATATAGGGAACCTTCAAAAGCTCCGTAGGCCGGTAGAACCCTTCGGGGAAGTGGTTGAACTGCTCATCCTTGGGCGCGTCATTTACAAACCGCCAGCCGAGCTTTGTGACAAAGCCCGCATCGCCGCACCAGTTGGTGAGGATCCGGGTACCCAAAAGCTTGGCGTGGAAATTATAGAGGTACGCGACGCTGCCCAGTCCCAGATGGCCGGATTCGTTGTCATACAGGCCCGTTTCGGGGTTGTAGCGGTAGAAGTGGGGGTTGCCGCCCTTGCCGGTGAGCACTTCTTGGAGACCGTTGTTGTCCTTCATGATGTTCCAGGCAGCAATGGTGCGGACGATCTCAAAGCCCACCTGGGGAGGTGACGCCACGGGGGTGGGTTCATCGCCGATGTTCACGTCCTCCCAATAGAGGGTGTCCGCGCCGCGGATTTTCTCGTTTTTCCAAATCTCCTTGAAGGTCTCGTAGTCCTCGGGTGTCATGAAATGAGATTTGTGCCGGGCGTTTCCGCCCACACCGCCGCCTGCGGGCATGGGAGGGGGCGCCTTCTTATCGCCGCCGGGTCCGCCGGGCTTCTCCTGCTTTTTTGGGGGTGCGCCGGGCACTTCGGAGGCCAAAATCTCGTTGATCTCCGGGTCCAGGCTCCGCATCAGCTGCTCCGGCCAGCGGCGGGTGCAGCGGGCCACCAGCTCATCCTTCTGGTTGTACACGTCCGTGCAGCAGATGAAGATCATCAAACGCTTGACGCTGCCCTCCTTGGGGGTCACGTCCACGACCTCCCAGCCACTGTCCTCGGTGCGGAAGGAATCCCCCGGGAATACCGGGGCGAAGAATTCATCGGTGTGGTCGTAGCCGTCGCCCAAAAAGGCCGTGCCGTCGGGGCGAATCAGGTAGCCCAGCTCCGGGGGGACGTTGTACCGGGTCTCCATGGAGACGTAGCCGGGGATGGCCGGGAGATCGCCCCAGACGGACTTCTTGGCGTACTCGGGGTCGTTAAACAGGGGATTCCAGCGGTCCCAGCAGCGGGCGTATAGCTGCATGACCCAGGGGTCGGTAGAGGGGCCGGCGGGGCCTTTGCCGCCGAACATCCGTCCGGTTTCGCCCCGGTTATAGCGGTCAATGGCGGCCTGCTCCTCGGGGGTGTAGACGCCGGGATAGAATTTTTCCATTTTTTCTTCGGGAAAACGCATGGGTCTCATCCTTTCCGTTTTACACTGCGTGCAGCAGTGTTTTTTATATTGTATCAAATCTGATAGCAAGGGGATATTGTGTCCTTATACAGATTTGAAGGCCAAAATTTTTAGGTTTCTATATAATTCACCACTAGACATGGTACATGGGATATAGTTTAGCCTTAGCGGGAATTATTTTTATCCGCAGGATTCCTTGCTATCTATTGTCATTATAGCAAACGGCATTTTCAACGTAAATCGGTAATCAAAGGTTTTCCACAATGAAAGCTTTTCTGTCAGAGTGAAAATACTGGATAAAATTGCTTTTCTTTCATAGCTGATTTTGGTATCATGTGGCCAAGTTAATTTCCAAGAAGAACACGCAAATATGAGGAGGAGCTTATGAAAAAGATTA
>CAZGOQ010000085.1:0-10125 GCA_964527315.1 uncultured Oscillospiraceae bacterium
GGTCATGATGGTGGCGGGGTTGGAGTTGACCAGCACTACCTCCACGCCCTCCTCCCGGAGGGAGCGGCAGGCCTGTGTACCGGCATAGTCAAATTCCGCCGCCTGGCCGATGATAATGGGGCCGGAGCCTAAAACCAGAACCTTTCGAATGCTTTCATTTTTCGGCATGTTTTTTCGCCTCCATTTTTGCAATAAACCGGTCGAACAGATACCCGGTATCCATGGGGCCGGGGGAGGCCTCAGGGTGGAACTGGACGGTGAATACCCGTCCGTTTTTGTATTTCAGGCCCTCTACGGTGCCGTCGTTGACGTTGATATGGCTGATCTCCGCTATCGCCGGGTCCACGCTTTCGGCTTTTACCACATAGCCGTGGTTTTGGGAGGTAATGTATACCCGGCCCTCGTCCACGTCCCGGACGGGATGATTGCCGCCCCGGTGGCCGTATTTCAGCTTTTCCGTGGCGGCGCCGGTGGCCAGCGCCATGAGCTGATGCCCAAGACATACCGCAAATACGATCATGTCGGAAGCGTAGATTTTTTTCAGTTCCTCAATAATCTGCACATTGTCCGCCGGGTTGCCGGGGCCGTTGCTCAGCATCACGCCGTCATAGCCGCCCTCCAAAATGACCTCCGCAGGCGTGTGGGCGGGGAACACCGTGACCTCGCAGCCGCGCCTCTGCAGACAGCGGATCATGTTCTCTTTTACACCCAAATCCAGCAGCGCCACCTTCATGCCGTCTCCGGGGTAGACCTGCATCTGGGAGCGGGAGGTTTTTTCCACCGTGCCCTGGACCCGATAGGCGCGAATCAGCTTGAGTTTTGCGGCAATGTCCGGGTTTTCCTCCACGGTGATCATACCGTTCATGGTGCCCTGATCCCGAAGCATTCGGGTGATGGCCCGGGTATCGACGCCGCAGATGCCGGTAATTCCGTTATTTTTTAAATAATCGTCCAGCGTACCCTCATTTCGGAAATTGCTTCCGCGAGGACTCAGACGCCGGACGATCATTGCTGCTGCCCAGGGATTTCTGGACTCTTCATCTTCGGAATTGATGCCATAATTGCCAATCAGGGGATAGGTCATGACAATGCCCTGTCCCGCATAGGAGGGGTCGGTCAGGATTTCCTGATACCCGGCCATGGAGGTGTTAAACACCATTTCGGATACGCAGTCTGCGGTAGCGCCCATGCTGGTACCGTGGAAAACCGCTCCGTTTTCCAAAATCAATGTTGCTTTCATTTGGACACGCTGCCTTTCTCTATGATTTGGCCGCTGGCCTTTGTAGATTTCTTATCCCATATCATACCCGATTCCAGGGGAAAAGGCAAGGGGGATTTGCGGGTTTCCAGCGAAATTTGAAGAAATATTTTGTGCATAAATAAACCCTGCCCATTATCTTAAAAACAGGCAGGGAGCGATTCTTACAACACGCAAATAATATGGTTTATTCACTTTTTATAATTTTAGTTCTCCATCAACTCAGAAACACGATCAAAAGGTTCTTGCACATTCTCATCCTTCTCATTTGCATCCGTAGCAGAGGGCGTCACGGCATTGGGAACATTTTTACTCTCTTTTTCAAGTTGCTCTAATCCCATTCTAATCAATTCGACCGTTGCCTCAGATCGGGTTTGAAAACGATTTTTAAAGCGAAAATCCTCAATCGCTTCAAACATTTCATTTGATACAGAGACGGTATATCTCGACTTCGTTGTTGCCATATCCATCACCTCATTGCTTATTATACATCAGTGAACCAAAGATGTAAAGATGCCATTCTCCCAAAAAACTATTGACAAAGTTTCCTATTATTACTATAATACAATCAGGTTCAGTGGTTCACTGAACCAAAGGAGGTTTTTCTATGGATTGGAAATCACGCCGTATCGCTGTATCAATTCCGCCTGAATTAGCTGAACGTTTACAGGCAATGAAGAACGAGTCTTTTTATGACAAATCATATTCTGAATTGCTTCGGTACATCCTTTCTCTCAGTCTTAATTCTATGGAGCAAAAAAATGAAAGGCATCATCCAACATAGCTTATGCCGAAAAATCACGTAAAATAACGTTAATCAGTGGAAAAATGGTGTAGACAATCTGAAAGAAAAGCAAATTAAATAAGTAAGGAGCGATAAAAATGAAAAGATTTTTAACAAAAGCCGGGGGTTTTGCATTGTGTTTATTCTTGCTCTGTGGTACTGTATTGGCTGCCGCAAGCGTGGGTTATAAGCAGATCAATGTTGCTTACGATGATGTAAAACTTGTAGTTGACGGCATCAAGGTAACCCCCAAAGATGTAAATGGGAAAATAGTCGACCCTTTTATCTACGAGGGAACAACCTATGTCCCCATCAGAGCTGTGGGAGAAGCGCTTGGAAAAACCGTTTCCTGGGACGGGACGACAAAGACAGTGTATATCGGCAAAGCTCCAGCTGCGCATGATTACTTAACTCCGTATCAGACAATCAGAGCTACTACTTACGATGGTTCAGATTACTTTACAATGATGGGTAAAAAATACTTATTCGGAATTAGCCTTGATAATGACAGTATGCTCAGCTATACAAGTAAGGCATTATTTAATCTTGACGGCCAATATTCCAGTGTAGAATTTGATGTCGGTCATATTGACACAGCAAGCAGTAAAGGCGAGATGACATTATACATATATGTTGATGACAATCTCGTTGATGAAATTGAACTGACAAGCGATATGCAAACAAGACATATCTCTGTCCCCGTAAAAAATGGTTTACAGCTTACATTTCAGACCGGTGGTCCTGAGTGGTATTACGGATATGGACTTGCAAACCTTGAGGGAATTACTTAATCAGTTCGTTTCCTATCAACATTCATATAAAATAACTCAGCCCAAACTACTTCAGTTTGGGCTGAGTTATTTTACTTTTCCGTTTTCTCGTCCACTTTTCTTCTCAGAATCGACCATTCCGGGGCCTGAACCGGCAGTTTCATATGAATCTCCATTTGCGGATGGGGACAGTAGTCCATGATCTCGCCCACTGCGTTTCGCATTTCCTCCACCGTGAAGGAGATCGGCGTCTGCCCGGGCAGCACCAGTTCCAGCGTGTCTCCGGTCCAGATGCGGCCCCGCTGGGTCAAAACAGCGTTGCCCGCTTCGTCACAGGAGACCACATAGGCCGAAACGTCCCAGTCCCGGATATAGCGGGCGTCGTCATAAAATTGCCCCTCCGTAGGCTGGCCGTAGTAAAAGCCCTGATAGTAGTGCCGGTGGGAGATTTTGTCCAGTTCGTCCCGCCAGATCTGCTGAAGCGGTTCACCGGCAACCGCCGCGTCGATGCCGTGACGATAGGCGTTGGTAACGCAGGCAGCGTAGTAAGCGGATTTGGCCCGGCCCTCTAATTTAAAGGAGTCGATACCCGCCGCAATCAGTTCCGGAATGTGGTCGATCATGTTGAGATCCCGGGAGTTCATAATGTATGTGCCGCCGTCGTCCTCCTCAATCTCAAAATACTCTCCCGGACGGCGCTCTTCCATCAGGGCGTATTTCCAGCGGCAGGGCTGGGCGCAGGCACCGTGATTGGCGTCCCGGCCCGCCAGATAGTTGCTGAGCAGACAGCGGCCGGAAAAACTGACGCACATGGCCCCGTGGACAAAGGCTTCGATTTCCAATTCTTTCGGAATGTTTTCCCGGATGTCAATGATTTCAGGAAAACTCAATTCCCTTGCCAGCACCACCCGGGCAGCCCCCAGGTCATACCAGGCTTTGGCGGTGTCCGCCGACACAATGCCCATCTGGGTGCTGATGTGCCGCTCCACCCTGGGGGCGTAGCGCTCCGCTGTTTTGAACACGCCCAGATCGCCCAGGATAAAAGCATCCACGCCAAGTTCCTGACACAGTTCAAAAAAAGGCGGCATCTGACGGATCTCTCCGGTTCGGGCCAGCACATTGGCGGCTACATAGACTTTGACGTTCCGGCTGTGGCAAAAGGCTACGGTCTGACGCAGTTCCTCGTTGGAAAAGTTGCCGCATTTGGCCCGCATTCCATAGGATTTTCCTGCCAGGTAGACTGCATCCGCCCCATAGCGGACGGCCATTTGCAGCCGTTCCGGATCGCCGGCAGGGGAGAGCAGTTCCGGTTTATTGGGCATAGACGGTTTCCTTCGTGCCATCCTCACGGGTGACGGTCTGCTGGGAATAGGGTTCTTCTACGTCACCGCCGACCTGCTCAGTATCGCCCTCTGGTGCATCCGACTCCTTGTCCGCGTCATCCTCCGGGTCGCTGGTCACGCCGTTGATAAAGTCCTGCTGCTCCATATACGTCTCAAAGAAGCTGTGACTACCGGTGTTGTTCACGGCGTAGAAATAGTAATCAGAGGTTTCCGGATAAATGGCCGCCATGATACTGCTGATACCGGCGTTAGCAATGGGGCCGGGGGGAAGACCCTTGTATTTATAAGTGTTATAAGGACTGTCGATGGCGAGATCGCTGGCGGTGAGTTCTGTCTTGTGTTCGCCCAGCGCATACTCCACCGTGGCATCCACCTGCAAAAGTTCGTGGACACGGGTGTTCAGACGGTTATAGATGACTGAGGAGATCATAGAACGCTCTGAATCGGTACCCGCTTCTTTTTCAATCAGAGAGGCCAGAATGATGACCTTATAAAGATCCATCATGGCGTCCTGAATTTCGCTCTCTGTAAAGCTGCCCTCCGATTCCATCCGGTTCCGGATGTTCTCGTTCAAATCGTCGATGGCGCCGAGCATTTCCTCCGTGATCTTGCTGTCAAAGTTGTTTAAAAATTTATTGATGACCCGCACCGGATCGTCGTCCACATAGAAATCATATGTGTCTGGGAAGAGAAAGCCTTCCAGACGTTCGGCGCTTCCATAGGGCAGATCCTGAAGATAACTCAATTCAAATTCATAATTGGCCGCAGTTTCCTCCAGATCTTCCAGCGAGCAGACTTCGTTTTCCGCCAGCATCGCAAAGATCTGATCAGTGGAGAAACCCTCCGGGAAGGTCAGGGTCACGGTCTTTCTGGCGTCGCTGGAGGCACTGAGACCGTTCACCAGCGCATGATAGTCAAACATCTGGTTCAGATCAAAGGTACCGGCGCTGAGTTTGTCCTCCGCATGGCTGAATTTCCCGTAGAGGATAAAGAGATATTTATATTCGACCAATCCGTGGTCTTTGAGATTTTGGGCCACATCCGACAGGGTATCCGTTTCGGCAATGGTAATGGTGACCTGATTGTTGGGCTTGGTCAGGGCCAGCACGTCGTCTGCGGCAAACCACATGAGAATCGCGGCTCCGACGGAGAACGCCAGCACTACCAGCATATAGATGACGGTATGGGACAGCGGCTTTTCTTTTGGGGCATAGGTTTCTTCCTCGTAATAGTCTCCATATTCTTCAGCGTCATCATATTCCTCGTATGTGTATTCGCCGTTGTCTTCTTCATAGCCTTCTTCGAATCCTTCTCCGTAATCTTCTTCATAGGAGCCGTCGGATTCGTCATATTCGTCATACTCGCCGTATGCGCTGTTTATCTGATCTTCATCATCCAAATCGAAGCCATCGAGGTTTTCGGCTTCGCTCTCAGCAGAATCCTCCACATATTGTCCCAGATCCTCATAGTCAAGGCCATCGCTGTCATAGTCCAGCCAATCGTCTTTTTTGCTCACAGCGTCTTGTCCTCCAATCCGCATAAAATGATCCTCCGCCGGGTTGCTACCGCGTCTACGGGAATGTCATGGGGTTCCGCCGGCACCGCATCCAGCAGGCTGCTGCTGACGCCGATGGTTTTGCCGGGAAAATCAGTCAGGAACCGGTCGTAATACCCTTTGCCGCGGCCCAGACGCCGTCCCCATCTATCATAGGCCAGCGCCGGGACGAGAATCAGGTCAATCTGTTCCTTCGGGAATACCAGGGTATGCTCATCTGGCTCCAAAATACCGAAAGCACCCGGTGTCAAGCTGCAGCGATCCGAAATCAAACGAGCCGTCATAGAGCCATCCTTTTGGCAGCGGGGCAGCAACAGCTGCTTTCCCTGGGCCAGCGCTGCATCCAGCACCGGCGCAAGAGAAAGTTCCGGCGGGATTGCCATATATGCCATGACGGTCTTTGCTGCTGAAAACCATGGGCAGCGCACAATGCTGTCACATACAGCTTGTGCGGAAAGCATGGGCGGCATGGTCCGCAGGCGCTTTCGGAGTTCAGCCTTTTCGGCGCACATAAACCATATAGTCTGCCACAGTATCCGGGTCAAATTCTCCGCCGGGCAGGATCCCCGCCAGCGTCAGGCCAAATTCAATGGCAGCGCCGGGGGCCCGACCTGTAATCAGTTTGCCGTCCACAACGGCTTCCTTCTCCGGATGCACAATGGCCTTGCCCATGCTGTCTTCGCAACCGGGATAGCAGACGGCGTGTTTTCCGTCGATCCAGCCCCGCTTACCGAGGATCGTAGGGGCGGCGCAGATCGCGGCCACATAGCGGTCGTGTTTCAGGGCATATTCCACCGCCGCCATGGCAGCGGCGCTGCCCTCAATGGATTCGACACCTCCAAGGCCTCCGGGCAGAACGATCATGTCCATCTGTGCAAGGTCCATTTCCTCTACGGTGAGATCCGCTGCAATGGAAATGCCGTGGGCGCCTTCCACCAGCTTGCCGCCAATGCCGGCATACTGCACCGGAAGCTGCGCCCGCCGGAGCACATCGCCTGGTGCGACTGCTTCCGTCTCTTCAAAGCCGTTTCCCAAAATAATATAGATCATAATAAAATCTCCTTTACCGCGCCATAGACCTCCTGATGGATGTCCTCAACGGAGCGCATTGTTCCCGAAGCGTCCACGCAGGGAATGGTACGCCAGCCAAAGCGTATTGCCGCTTCCTGTGCGGCTATGCGGCAGTTTTCCAGATAATGAAAGTCCGTTTCATGGATATCTCCGGCGTTGTGGGTCGTGAGTGCTCTTTGCCGCATATTTTTCTCTGTCTGGGCCACCGGAACGTCCAGATAGACGACCAGATCCGGCTGGGGAAGCCCCATCAGACGGTATTCAAAATCGAACAGCCACGAGAGATAGTCGGCCCGCTCCCGGCCCTGCAATTTGCTGCCCTGATGGACGGCATTGGAGGTGGTATAACGGTCAGCCAGAATAATCGTTCCGTTCTCATAATCCCGCCCCCAGTCCTTTTTATAGGAAGCGTAGCGATCCGCCGCGTAAAAGGTGGAAGCGGCATAGGCGTTGACGTCTGAAGGGTGTTTGCCGAATTCGCCTGCCAGATACATTTTGATCAGTGCCGAGGATGGCTCGGAATATTGGGGAAATTCCACTTTTTTGCAGGCAATGCCATCAGCAGTCAGATGCGCCAGAAGAGCGGCGCACTGGGTTGCCTTTCCGGAACCATCCGTTCCCTCCAGTACGATCAGCTTTCCCATGGTCTCATCCTTTCATCCGCCGGGCGATGACCCGTAGCAGAAATTTCGGCAGCTGCATCATACGGCCGATCCGCCGCGGCTCCTGAATCAGCCGATAGAGCCACTCCAGATTGCAGCGGATCATCCATTTTGGTGCCCGCTTGACGTTTCCGGCAAAGCTGTCCAGCGAGCCGCCCAAACCCAGCATCAGACCCGCCTGAAGTTCCTGCCGATGGTTCCACATAAATTGCTCCTGTTTCGGACTGCCCAGACAGACCAGCAGTACACTGGGCCGTTTCTCATTGATGGCGGCAATGACCGGGGCTTCTTCCTGAAAATAGCCGTCGGCTGTGCCGCAGATCGTCAAATCCGGGAACTCCGCCAGCAGTTTTTCTGCCGCTGTTTCCGCAACGCCGGGCTTACTTCCCAGGAAATAAAAGCTGTGATTCGTGTGTTCGAGCCGGGCCATCAGGTTTTTTGCGAAGTCGATGCCCGCAACCTTTTCCTTCAGGGGCGTACCCAATATTTTTGCAGCCAGCACGATGCCCGCGCCGTCAGGAAGGATCAAATCTGCCTGACAAACGATTTCCCGCAGGGCCTCGTTGGACAGCGTTTCATAGACGATCTCGGAATTTGGGGTCACACCGTAGGCGGCCCTGGACTGGCGGAGCAGATGCTCCGCCGCGTCCAACGCTTCTGCCATGGTCACATTGTCAAAGGGGACCCCCATTACATTTGTTCGCATTGTTGCTTCTCCTAAAGCCCAAATTTGCGTTCTTCATCCATTTTACTCTATATTTAAGTATTATATTTCCTTTTCACTGTTTTGTCAATGAAAGCGGCTTGTCAAAAAAGGTCTGCGGTGCTTTTTGCGACCGCTGGATTTACGTCCGCCGAGACAGCGGCGTTCGCAGACGGTCAAACGCGGAGGTCGGAAGGACGGCGGAGGGCTTCAGCGGCGTGCTGTCCGGCCATGCGTCCGGAATTCAGAGCGAAGCCAAAGCCGTGGCCGCTCATTTCTACGTTGTAGACGTCTGCGTCTGCACCTCCAAAGTCCACGCCCGCCACATAAAGATTCTTCACTGGCGTGTGGTTTTTGTCCAGTGCCTGGAAATATTCGTTGACCCGAATGCCGCCGTGGGTAATCAGCATATCGGCTCCTGCTCGGATGGCATAATAGGGGCCGCTTTCCAGCGCGATCAGGTGCCGCCCGGATTTTGCAAACAATGCGTCCCGCCCGGCGCGGCAGAACCGGTTGTATTCGACGAGACTTGCCTGCACGGCTTGAGCGCTGCAGCCGATGAAGGCGGCCAGCGTTTCGCAGTTGTCCGACTGAACCATAACGCCGTCCGCAATCGCTTGTTTCATGGTTTCCGGCAGCTTTTCCTCAGCGCCTGGATCAATATGAATCAATTCAATGCAATCTCTGCCGTCGGAGAGGGCTTTGTCCATGATCGCCTGATTGAATACCACCCACATTTTGCCCTCCGGCTGGCGCATACAGGCGTTGGCGGCAAGGGCAAAATTATAGACGATGCTTTCGTCGGCAAACCGCTTTCCATCCCGATTCAGCCAAATATGATAGGGCTTACCCAACAGCAGGTTCAGGGCGGCATAGCCCTGGATTTTTGGAGCGGCGATTTCCATGGCGAAGTTTCCTTCCATATCCGCGCCGGCCTCCAGCGCCATTTTGATGCCGTCGCCGGTGTGGCGCATTCCACCGCCGCCGGCGACCTGGTCGGGGCGAAAATTGGGATAGTATTTCTGTACCATTTCCGCGTTTCCGGCAAAGCCGCCGGTGCATACAATGGTCTTTTTCGCAAGGATGGTCAGTTCCTCGCCGCTTTTTTCCTGAAAAACCGCGCCGCACACCGCGCCGGTCCCGTCCTTTATGAGCCGTCGCCCGGTTGAGGAGGTCAGGAGCGTTACATCGTTTTTCAGGCAGAACGCTTTCAGGCAGCGGATGACTACGCTGCCCGCGTTTTCCTCCGCCGAGGTGATATGAAATACCTCTGGGGCCTGATTGGGTGTGTGGTGTACCACGTCGATAAAGTTTACGCCCTTTTCCATGAGCCAGTCCACGGTATCGCCGCTTTTGTCAATCAGACGGCGAATGATACGCCCATCAATTTTCCAGTGGGAGTATTCCATACATCGGGTAAAAATTTCGTCCGCGTCTGCGAAGATCAGTTTTTGCCGCTGGAGAGCGCTGTCAATGCCGAACACCCCCCGGGGAAACAGGCCGTTGCCGCCCACATTGGCTCTGGCCTCCGCAACGATGACCTGAGCGCCCCGTTCTGCGGCGGCCGCAGCAGCGGCCATACCGGCGGCGCCGCCGCCGATGATGAGCAACTCGGTGTTGAATTCTTTCATGGAACTTCCTCCTGTCTTATATTTTTCGTGATTGCTGGTTGAATGCTGTGATCAGTCCCCGATGGGTTTTGCAGTCAGTTCCGTCCAGGCGGGCCGGAAGCCGCTTCGGATGGCGTTTCGCACCGAGGGAATATTGCTCCAGGCCGCGCAGTAGAAGGGGACGATGCCCCGGTTGAGGATCTCCAGTGCCAAACGGCTGGTCAGAGCGGCGGCAATGCCCTGCTTTCGGTATTCCGGCAGTACGTCGATGCCGATTTGCCACATAGTGTCGCAGTCAGCCGAAGCTCCGGCCAGACCAATGAGCCGATTTCCGTCGTAGGCGCCCGCGCCAATCACATCCAGCTGCTT
>CAZGOQ010000086.1:0-8896 GCA_964527315.1 uncultured Oscillospiraceae bacterium
CAGAAGATTTTTCAGTATTATGAGGCAGACCGCAAAGAGAAAATGCAGGATTACACACCTAAAAGCCTGGCGGAGTTTTTAGGGCGGCTTGTAGGCGACGCAGACACTGTCATTGATATGTGTGCAGGAAGCGGGGCGCTGACAATCCAGAAATGGAACAGCAAGCACGATCTAAAATTCCAGTTGTACGAACTTGACGAAAAGGTTATTCCTTATCTGCTTTTTAACCTTACACTTAGAAACATTGACGCCGTTGTATACCATGCGGACATCCTTCGAGGCGAAGTATTCCACACATATCGCATACAAAAAGGTGAAAAGTACGGGATAGTGAAGGAGGTTGCCAATGGTTAGTCTGATATCCAATCCGCCTTATAACATGAAATGGAAACTGCCTCCTTTTGCACAGCTCCAGTCTCGCTTCAATGACTGTGAACTGCCGCCGGAGAGCAACGCTAATTATGCGTTTATTTTAACAGCCCTAGACATGATAGATGGGAAAGCTGTATTTCTTCTTCCTTGCGGCGCGCTATCTTCTGACAATGCGCAGGAAAAGGAAATAAGGCGTTATCTGGTTGAGATAAATTATATCGAGGCGGTCATCACCTGCCCGGATAAAATGTTTGAAGCAACCAGTATCCCTGTATGCATTATCGTATTCAATAAACAAAAAGAAACTGCGCAGGTTTCTATGATTGATATGCGACAAACTTTCGAGGTTGAGGAGCGGGAGCAGAGAGGGCAGTATGGCGGCGCAAGCCACGAAAAGAGGGTATACAAAAAGCAGGTTAACGTGTTCTCCGCAGAAGATATGGAAAAGGCATTATTTGCCATATCCGAAAAACGCAATGAGCCGGGATTTTCAAAGACCGTAGGTATTGAGGATATAAAGCAGAATGATTATATTCTCACTCCGGCGCGATACATAGAATTACAGGATGTGGAAGCACAGCACAGGGAATACAGGGATATTGTGGAAGATTTGAACGCAGTCATAGCGGAAAAGAACCTTTGCAAACTGACAATCAATGAGAGTTTGGCAAAAACACTCGGATTTGATGTGAATTTATACAAACAAGATCAAGGGGATAACGAATTAAATGATCTGATTCAAAAGATAGCTGGGGAGAAAATACAGAAAACGAATTACTTCACAGCTTCCAAAAATGCAGGAGAAATGAAATTTGAAAACACGAGCAAACAGAATATTTCCTCTGTCTTGCTGATGATCCTGAATATGTGGAAACAGCATATTTTCTACCTGAATAAAGAGGAAAACAGATACCTTGCAGAGTTAAGAGATGCGCTTTTACTTGATTTAATGAGCGGAAAGATTGATGTATCAGCGCCAAATTAAGTATCAGGTGTTGAACCAGGAATACAAGCGCTTTTCCAACGGATGAAAATACACAGTGCCGCCAAGACTGAAGTCCAGGCGGCTTTCTTATGTCCGTATGGGGGTGATGCAAATGGCGGAATACCCGGACTTCATCGAAGTGACGGGCTACGGCACCGGAGAGGGGCTTGGCGGATGGAACTGCCGCCACAGCTTCTGGCCCTATATCGAGGGTGTCAGCGAACGAACCTATTCTGACGATGATCTTGACGCCATGAAGGGTGAAAACCGGAAATTCACCTATCAGGGCAAGGAGTACGACAGCTACACCGCCACCCAGAAGCAACGGCAGATCGAGCGGACCATCCGCAAGCTGAAGCGTGAGCGAATGGCGTACAGCGCGGCAGGGCTGGACGAACAGGCTCAGACGGTATCTATCCGCATCCAGAGGCTGAACACCGAGTACCGGGCGTTCAGCAGTGCGGCGGGGCTGAAGGAACGCACCGAGCGGATGAACATCGAATATGTATAAACGGAGCTGGAGGGCAGAGGCCCGCCGGTTCTTTTTATATGTCAGAGAAGACACAAAAACCCAAACGGCAGAGAAGCCGGAAACCCCAAAACACAAGACAGAGAAGTCTATAAAACCCAAGGAGGAAAATCAACATGGCAAGCATTGACACAAGCACCATCGAGGGCTTTGACAGCATGACCGCAGAGGAAAAGGTGACGGCGCTTTTGGGCGTACAGATCCCGGAAACCGTTGATCTGACCGGCTATGTGAAGAAAGATGTTTTTGACACAAAGGCCAGGGAGGCATCCACTCTGTCAAAGCGTCTCAGAGAGAAGACCGTTGAAGCCGACACGGCTGCTGGAACGCTTTCCGCCGCCCAGGCGGAACTTCAGGAATTGAAGCGAAGCTACTACGTGGCGTCAAAGGGCCTTACCGGCGATGAGGCGGAATTTATTGCGTTCAAGGCTGGAAAGATGGTGGATGACAAGACCACATTCGAAGCCGCCGTGGACAGCCTCGTGGCGGGGCGGGAAGACAAGCCCTCCTTCGACTGGACGGCTCCTGTTGGCGGCAACAACACAAAGCCTACCGCAAGCGATACGATGAACGCGCTGATACGCGGCGCGCTCAAATGAGAAAGGATGATTTGAATGGCAAATATCATTGACAGGAACTCCCTCTCTGGCCTGATCCCCGAGCCGGTAACACGCGAGATCATTCAGGGAGCAGTGGCGGAATCTGCCGTGCTGAAAATGGGTCGGCGTCTGCCCAACATGACCAGCAAAACCCAGACGCTGAATGTACTGGACGCCCTGCCCACCGCTTATTTTGTGAACGCGGAGCCAACCACCGGTGCGGCTGCAACGGAGGAAGCCTATAAAAAGACCACTGCCATGGCGTGGGGCAAAAAGAAGCTCTATGCTGAAGAGGTGGCGGTTATCGTACCTGTCCCGGAGGCCGTGCTGGACGATTCAAGCTATGACATCTGGGGCGAGGTGAAGCCCCGTCTGGTGGAAGCCTTTGGCAAGGTGATCGACAGTGCGATCCTGTTTGGCACGGATAAGCCCACCTCCTGGCGGGAGGGTCTGATCCCATCCGCTGTCTCTGCCGGGGCTACTGTGACCGCCACCAGCGATATATACACGGATATCATGGGTGTGGGCGGCATGATCGCCAAGGTCGAAGAGAGCGGCTATATCCCAAACGGCGTGATGGCGGCCATCAGTCTGCGTGCCAAACTGCGGGGTTTGGTGGACACGACCGGGCAGCCCATCTTCAAGAGTGATATGCAGGGCGCCAGCCGGTATGCGCTGGACGGGATGGACACCTATTTCCCCATTAACGGCGCGTTTGACGCCTCTCAGGCGCTTGCCGTTGTGGGTGACTGGAGCCAGCTGGTCTACTCTGTGCGGCAGGATATGAGTTTCAAGATTTTCGACTCCGGCGTGGTGCAAGACCCGTCTACGCAGAAGATTCTGTATAACCTGATCCAGAATGACATGATTGCCCTGCGGGCCGTTATGCGTCTTGGCTGGGAAATTCCCAACCCTGTGAACGCGTTCAACGCCAGTTTGGACAATCCTTTCCCCTTCTCCGTCTATGTGCCGGGGGAATAACTGAACTGCTGGCGGCAGCTTCCCTTGACGATCCCGTTGACCTTGACAGCATGACCAAGGCCCAATTGCTAGCCTATGCGGAAGCCAACGGAATCGAAGGGGTCAGCAGTTCAATGCTAAAGGCTGATATTCTGGCGGCTATCAAGGAGGAGGTGGGGAAATGACCTACGCCGACTATGCGTATTATGGCGAGACCTATTTAGGCGCAGCTATAGAGGAGGCAGATTTCCAGCACCTGGCTCTGCTGGCAAGCAGATATCTGGACTATATCACATGCCATCGGGCGGCGAAACACGATGACCTCGATGCGGTGAAAATGGCCTGCTGTGCGCTGGCAGAGCAATATCAGGTGATTGAGACGGCCCGGAAACTGGCAGCCAGCGGTCTTTCCGCCGGGATAGACAGCGGCGGAGCAGAACTTCAGAGCCAGACTGTGGGGAGCTGGTCGAAGACCTATCGCGGCGGTGGTGATAGCGCGTCATCCGCTTTGTCGGCGCTGGAATCCGCAAAGGCGGCGCTTCCGGGGATAGCTAGGATGTATCTCACACCCACCGGCCTGTTGTACCGAGGGGGGGAGCACTGATGTTTCCACACACTGTGACGGTCTACAATACACACACCGAGGAAGACCAGACCACCTTCGAAGCCACTACGACCCAGTACATCACCGTTTTGGATGGTGTATTGCTGGATGAAGTGAGGGCTGTCAACGTGCGGAAGGACAGCATGGAGACGGCTGACGCGGTCACGCTGTATATTCCGCCATCCGTGTTTGCCATAGATGGCGAGAACGGCGGGGCAAAGCAGTATATCGGCCCTAAGGAGTTCCAGAAATTAGAGGATAAGTCCGGGTACTGGACACTCTCACAGGGCGGGGACTGCTTTTTCGTCAAGGGCAGAGTGGTCCATCCGGGTTGGGCTCCGGAGCAGTTCGAAGCCGCTTACGACGGCGTCTACAATGTGACGAGGGTGGATATTAAGGATTTTGGCGGCGATATGAGCCATTTTGAGGTTGGAGGCGCTTGATATGCTTATTGTGCGGGTGCACGACAATATCACAGAGCAGATTGCGGAGGCGCTGGCCTCTGCCCCCGAAAAAGCGGCGCGTGTAGTGGCGATACAGGCCGCCAAAGATACATCTCCCTATGTGCCGATGGATACCGGCTCGCTGAACGTCAGGACACGGGTGAGCGGCAATATGATCATCTATCCTGGCCCCTATGCCCGCTATCTCTATTACGGCAAGGTCATGGTCAATTCGGCCACTGGTAAAGGCCCCATGCACTTCAGCGATGAAAGCGGGAACGAAGTGATTCGCTTCCCGAAGGGCGCTGTGCTGCGAGCGACGGAGAAAGACCTGGTGTTTACGAAGGATGCTCACCCGCAGGCGCAGGCCCACTGGTTTGAAGCATCCAAGGCACAGAACATGGAAAAGTGGGAACGGGTGGCTGAAAAGGCGGTGAAAGAACTTGTCAAAAAGTAAGATCCTCGCTAGTGCTGCCGAGGTGAACCGCATCTCCCGTTACATGCTCATCTGGGCCAACGCATGGAGTGAAAAGCCCGTTAAGACGATCGACTATGAAATGATCAGGGTCGATACGGGCGAGGGGGCTGGCATGGCCCTGACTACCATCCAGGGAACGTACATCACAAAACGCTATGTTCTGGGCGGGTATCAGGGCGAATATCAATTCGAACTGATCTACCGCGTGAAGCCCGGAGATAGCAACGATGCACGGCTTTCCGCTGACGAACTCTTGAACGCGTTTGGTGACTGGGCCAGAGACAAACTGCCCGATCTGGGTGACGGCATCCGGGCCGTCAAAGTGGAACCTACTACACAAGCATCCAAATTTGCCGCCTATGAGGACGGCTATGAGGATCATCAAATCCTGATGAAACTAACTTATGAGGTGATTTAACTATGGCAGATACCTTCAACGTCACTGCGGGTCAGACCATTGCCCGCGAACTCATGATCGCATACCTGAACACAGGGACTTCCGCAAGCCCCACCTGGTCACCGCTAGGAACCCGAGTGGAGGACAGCTCCGCTGAATATGATTGGGGCGAGGAGACGATCCAAGACATTCTGGGCAGCACTTATACTACGCTGAAAAAACCCACTGTCACGCAGACATTTGATTCTTATCCGTTGGATAGCGGCGATGCTGCGGCGGTACATATCTGGAACCTGGCAGTGAAAGAGCAGGATGCCCAGGCACTGGCGAATCAGGATATGCTCATCGTGCATCTATATTCCAGCACATCTTTTGCAGAGCGTTATTCTGCCTGCGCTGTCCGTATTACCAGCATTGGTGGAGAGGGCGGCGGTAATATTGAAGGGCCAATTGACGTGACCTATGGCGGCACCCGCACCGTTGGCACAGCGACAGTTACTGACGGCACCGTGACTTTCACGGCAGGTGAGTAAGGAGGCATGCGGATATGGCTGATATCAGATTTGACACCGGGCTGGTGACATATAGCCTGAATGGGGCGTGTGACGTGATGTTTAATCCGACAGACACCACCTTTGTAGAACACCTGTATAGTGTATTTGACGCCCTCGACAAAAAGCAGGATGAGTATCAGGCGGAACTGGAGAAGACAGGCGGCACCCGGGAGGTGTTTGACATCGCCCAGAAGCGCAACGCGGAAATGCGGGGCATGATCGACGATATTCTGGGTGATGGTGTCTGTGATTCTCTTTTCGGAGAGATGAATGTATACGCGCTGGCTGACGGCCTCCCGGTCTGGGCAAATCTGATGCTGGCCATCATGGATGAAGTGGACACTACCTTCTCCCGGGAGCAGAAACGCACAAACCCCAGAATTAACAAGTATGTGTCCCGCTGGGCAAAGAAATGAGTGCCCCTTGGAGGGCGCTGCTCCCTACAAGCCTTAAAATCGGCGGGACTGATTACCAGATCCGATACGATTACAGGGCGGTGCTGGACATCTGCACCGCCCTGTCTGCGCCTGATCTTGACCAGCAGGACAAGGCACTGGCGGCTATGCTTATTCTGTATCCGGATTTTGAAGATATCCCGCCAGAATACTATCGAGAGGCCATTGAAAGATGCTTCTGGTTTATAAATGGCGGCGCGGAAGTGGCGGAGGAAAAGAAAGGCCCTCGGTTGATGGACTGGGAGCAGGATTTTCCTTATATTGTCGGCCCGGTTAATCGGATTTTGGGGCAGGAAATTCGGGCGATCCCCTATGACGATGCGAAGAACGAGGGCGGTCTGCACTGGTTCACCTTTCTGGCTGCGTTCAACGAAATCGGCGGGAACAGCACATTTGCCCAAATCGTCCGGATACGGAATATGAAAGCTCGGGGGAGGAAGTTGGATAAAGCGGATCAGGAATGGTATCGGCATAACCGGCATCTGGTGGATTTCAAAACTACTTACACGGGAGAGGAGCAGGCCACATTGAAGCAGTGGGGGCTATAGCTTATGGATGAATCGAGGTGATGACAGATGGGAGCTTCTGACGGCAGCATTGTAGTTGAAGTCAACATGAATGTGAGCGAAGCGGAAAAGCAGGTTTCAAAGCTAAAAAGAAAGATCGTTGATCTTCAGTCGGGCGTCCTGCAAAAACAGTTCAAGCGAGACGCGTTGTTGGAGCAGAGCGCCGTTCTGTCGGACCAGTACGACGAAGCAAAAGAGAAACTGGCGGAGTTAAGGGCGGAATACCTCAAAGACGCTGGGAACTTCGACCTTGAAACTAAATACGAAGCGGCAGTCAGTACCGTGGGCAAGCTGAAGTCCGAGATCGACAGAGTAAACGAGGAGTGGAAGAAGATCGGCGCCAGCATTGAACGCGACACTCAGGAAATAAACGCCATGCAATATGCCGCCGGCCAGTTGACAAAAGAATCTGCATCTGCCGCCGGAAAACAGGGCGTCTCTGTGGAATCAGGCAACGCGATAGGGAAAGAAACAGCAAAGGCTGATGCCGAAGCGCAAAAGTTGAGCCGTGATTTAGGCGTGGTGAAGGAAGCCTACGGGGAAGCGGCAAAGGAAGCAAAACAGCTGGGAAACGCCGGTCAGACGGACCGGGCGGAACAGGCAGCAAGCCGATTGTCTTCTACGCTGAAATCAGTCAAGGACTCCGCAAAAAGCGCGTCCGTTGGCGTGAGTAGGGTAAACGACAGCTTCAAAAAGGGGCTTTGGACGGTATTAAAATACGGTCTCGGTATCCGCTCCCTGTATTTCCTGTTTCGTAAGCTCCGGACGGCCCTTGTGGATGGTTTCCAAAACCTTGCTCAATACTCCGACAAGACAAATAAGAGTATATCAACGGTCAAATCTGCCCTGACTCAGCTGAAAAACAGTTTTGCGGCGGCGTTCTCGCCAATTCTGACAGTGGTGGCCCCTGCACTTACCAAATTGATTAATATGCTGTCTTCGGCGGCAAATTATCTCTCTATGTTTTTTGCGGCCCTGTCCGGGCAATCGACTTACACAAAAGCGGTGGCTGTACAGGAGGATTACGCGGGATCTCTGGGTGACACGGCAGAGGCGGCAGAAGAAGCCCAAAAGCAGCTATATGGATTTGATGAAATTACCAAAGTCTCTAACAGTTCATCCAGTTCCAGTGGCAGCTCCGGCACAGATGCTTCCGATATGTTTGAGACGGTGGATATATCCTCCGGCTTTGCGGAGCAAATTGAGCAGATCAGGTCGCTTTTTGAGCCGCTTCTGCAAGACTTCAAGGACTTTTCCAATGAAATAGCATCGGCCACGAAAGAGTGGTGGAGCAGCCTTGATTTTGAGCCTTTGGCAGGATCTTTTGCCGGGCTGATGGATAGCCTGGAGCCGCTTGTTGACACTATTCTGAATGATTTGGCGTGGGCGTACCAAAATGTACTGCTGCCGCTGGCTACTTGGACAATTGAAGATGCGGCCCCCGCCGCGCTCGATTTGCTGTCGGCGGCGTTTGACACGCTAAAAGCAACGCTGGATGTCCTCCGGCCTGTCTGGAAGTGGGCGTGGGATAACCTCTTTGAACCGTTGGCGGAGTGGACGGGCGATATGGTAATCACAGCGCTGGAGGAAGTTACAGATCTGCTCAGGGATCTCACTGACCTCCTGAATGGAGATATATCTTTTACAGATTTTATCGCTAATCTGTCCGGCGTACAAACGGTGTTGCTTGGAGTTGCCGGAGCGCTGTTTGCTATCAAAGCCGCATCAGGGGCATTGACAGCGCTAGAAAGTATTTCGGCCTCTATTTCCGCGATTAAGGCGTTGAACGCAACTGGCTTTTTTGGAAAATTGGCCGAGGTTATTCTGCTGACCGCAGGCGGTGCGGGGACGCTGTCGGAATCTCTGTCCCTCGTATTCGGCGCGATGTCCACAGTCGCGGGGATTGCCTCAATCGTCGGTGGCGTGATTCTATCGGTCTACAACTTCGTCGGCA
>CAZGOQ010000086.1:8906-9893 GCA_964527315.1 uncultured Oscillospiraceae bacterium
CGGATTTAGCTGGCTGAAAGAAGCGCTTATGGTTCTCGGTATCGCCCTGACAGCAGTCGGCGCGATCATTCTGGGCGCACCTGCATTAGTGGCCGCGATCATTGCCGCCATTGTGGCGGCGGTAGCGACGCTGGTAGTGGTGATTAAGGAGCATTGGTCGCAGATCGTTGAGTTTGTCACCGTCTACATTACTACATTGTGGAACAATATCAAGTTTGTCCTGACAATTATAAAAAACTTCATCATACATCAGTGCAATTTGGTTAAGACCACATTTATGAAAATATGGAACGCTGTCAAAGACTTTTTTGTTGGCCTGTGGAACAGTATCACGAATACCGTTACTACAGTTTGGTCACGCATCAAAACAACAATATCCACAGTGTCGAACGCTATAAAAACAACCATTACTGGTGTATGGAACGGAATTAAAACTGCCATTACCAGCGTTGTAAACGGTATTAAAACCGCACTGTCCAACGCTTGGACGAATATCAAGGATAAGGCCGTATCCGTATTTACAGCTCTGAAAACCAGTGTCACGAGTATTATGACCCGGTTAAAATCTGCCATCAAGACGCCGGTCAATGGTATCATCGGCTTTTTGAACTCCATGATTAGTGGGCTTGTCAGCATGGTCAATAATGTTATCAAGGCACTAAACAAGCTCAGTATCACAGTTCCGGACTGGGTGCCTGGTTTCGGCGGGAAGAAATTCGGCTTTAGCCTTAAGGAGATAACCGCACCGGAGATTCCATATCTGGCCACCGGGGCGGTTATCCCACCCAACAAGGAATTCCTAGCAATGCTGGGTGACCAGACAAGCGGAACGAACATTGAAACCCCCGAGAGTCTGCTCCGCCAAATCATGCGGGAAGAACTCAGCAAGCAGCAAGCCGGAGGCAACAGGAATATTGTGATACAGTTGATGTTGGACGGCAAGGTAGTAGGTCAGACGGCGGTGGACTACATCAACGGTGTGGTTCA
>CAZGOQ010000087.1:0-9785 GCA_964527315.1 uncultured Oscillospiraceae bacterium
GCCGTCGCCGCCGCCGTAAAAAAAGCCCGGATAAAAAACAATAAAAGCGCGGTATGCCGCTGTATCTCTGCGGCATACCGCTGTATCTCATCTTTGCAGTTGTTTGCATCGAATGCGGGATCTGGCATACGGCGGCAAACCAAATCGGATTCGCCATACTGACACAGCGCCTGTATTGAATCAGTATGTTCGCAGGCTGGTTAAGCGCCAAACGCCCTCTATTCTTCAGATGCAGGCCGGATAATTGACGTTGTAATACTTCTCATAGGGCTTTAGCTCTACGCCGTATTTCTTCTGCATGGCCTCATCGCCATACTGCCAATTGAAGTTACCGTCGTAGGTCTCGTAGGGCTTGGGATCAAGAGGGAAGGGATGCGTATCCTCTGTGACGCTGAGCGTTCGGTGATAAACCGTGGGCAGCACTTCATAATCGCCCTCCTTGGGCCGGGCAGGAGGCGGGTTATCGTGGATAAACTGCGCGTATTCCGTAAAACTTCTGTCATAGTCGTTGCGGCTCAGGCGGAACCAGTGGAAATGCCATATCTTCCACTGCTTTGTCTCAGGGTGACGGATAAAATCCATGGCGTATTTGCCCATGCACCACATATTGAAAGCCGGTCGACCCTTCTGAAGCTCCGTGGCACATTCAAAGCCGTTGGATACCCAGGTAGCCTTGGCTGTCTTGCAGTCCCCCGCCACCTCGATTATGGGCGAGCACAGAGGGTGGAAAAAGGCCGTGGCCTTGATGGAATGGGCTTTCATGGTCTGCCAGTAGGCGGCTATGTCTTCCGGCCCGTGAATCAGCCCCTGTAGCGATACCTCCACCGTGCAGTCCGGCCGCCACAGGGCGAAGAGTTCCGAGGTCTTGCCGATCTCGTCAGGGGTAATGTGTACCACCTCATACCGGCCCATGAGGTTCTGGATCTCCGTTACCGCCCGCAATCGTTCGATCTCCAGATCATACCGGGAGATCTTTTCTTCCAACTTTTTTACAATTTCTTCCATTTTTTCTCCTTCCAAATCTCGATTCTGATGAAAAGGGCAGAAAAATCCGCACGGGGAGCAAAAGCTGCCCCGTGCTTTTGTTTTTCCGTTACTCAGCCGGGCTGAACATTATAAAGGATCAGATCGCCCCAACTGTCATAGTCGATGCCGGTCAAACCGGGAGCCTTTGCGGTGATAGACAGGCTGACAGTCAGGGGGATGACAATGGCATGCTCCGCCACATAGACGGCAGCCTCCTTGTATGCCTCAAGACGCTCGGCATCGTCCAAGGTATACATGCCGCGATCCACGATCTCATACAGGGTCTCATCCTTGGTCAGGCTGCCGCCGAAAGTATCCTGCGGGTTATTTCGACCGTCCACCATTTTCAGAAGACGGACGGGCTCCTCGCCGGATGAGGCGCCGATATAGAGCTCATAGTCGCCGCTCATCATCCGATTCAGGCCGGCGACCACCTCTGTCAGTTCAATGGACAGATTGATACCGCCCTCAGCCAGATTCGCCTGTACCAGTTCCAGAAGGTCGGAGTTGTAGGAAAAGCCAAAGATATTGATATCCAGACCATCTGGGTAACCCGCGTCAGCCAGAAGTTGCTTTGCACCCTCTACGTCGCGCTCAAAGGTGACGCCAGTGGGAGTATAATACGGGCTCTTATAGGGGATATGGGAGTCGAGTTTTTGGCCGTAGCCGGCGTTCACAAGGCCCATGACTGCATCATAGTCCACCAGCTTTGCGATGGCCTTGCGGACGTTTTCATCGGCCAGCGGGCCCTCGTTGGTCTGCATGTAAAACACGCTCAGGCCGTTGGTCTCAAAGACCTCTACTTCGGCGTTTTCATCGCTCTCCAGCGCCGCGATCTGGGCGGCCTGCAGGGAGAAAGCGACATCCGCATCTCCGCTCTGCACGGCCATGGCGCGGGCGGCGTCATCCGCCACAAAGGAGAACTGGATCTCGTCATAGAACATGGCGGCGTCATCGCCCCAGTAGTTCTCGTTCTTTTCAATGGTCACATACTGGCCGTCCGCCCACTCCTTGAACTTATAGGGGCCAGAGCCGCCCACCGGGTTTCTGTTGCAGACTTCGATACCTCCGGCGGCCTCCACAGAGGCCTGATTCAAAATGAAGTAACTGGCGCTGGTGAGCACGTCAGGCAGTGTGGGGCAAGGGCTCAGCAGGCCTATGACGGCAGTGTAGTCGTCCTCAGCAGAGCACTCATCGGGATCGATCATGGCGGCAAAAGCCGGAACGTTATTGCCCGTGCAGCCCATCTGGAATGTCCAGACGACGTCGTTTGCCGTCATCGGATTGCCATTGGAGTCCACTACGTTTTCATTCAGATGTACCCGCAGGTGGAGATCGTCAATCCACTCCCAGCTGGTTGCAAGGCCGGGTTCCGTGGCACCGGTTTCAGAGTTCCACTTTGTCAAGGTCTGATAGACGTTGCGAAGCACGGTGATATCGCACTTGCTGGGACTTGCCATCGTAGGACAGAGCGTGGTATTTTCCTCGTTGATGACGACCTTCAGCGTTCCGCCTGCGGCGGCAGGCTCTCCGGCAGGATTCGCATCCGCCGCAGCTCCCTCCGCCGCAGGATCAGCAGGCTCCTCAGCAGACTGTTCCGCTGCGGGCTGGCCGCAGGCGCTGAAGAGCATCAGCATCGCCATCACAGCGCAAAGCAATTGCATGGTTTTTTTCATTTTGTTTCTCGCCTTTCTAATTATTTACCCGCTTTATAAAGCAGGCATGTTACAAAATCATGTGTCCAGCCCGTTTATTTCGCACACCTTGTGGCAGGCCGCCATGTGACCCGGGCAGACCTCCGTCAGTTCCGGCTCGCAGGCGAAGCACTTTTCCTCCGCGTAGATGCAGCGGGGCGCGAAGCGACAAGCTTTTCTGGGGTTTACCGGGGAAGTGAGTTCCCCGCGAAGCAGCACCTTTTCCGGTCGGTTATTGAGCCGCGGCACGGGAATGGACGACAGCAGCGCCTTGGAATAGGGATGAAGCGTCTTTTTAAACAGCTCTCTGGATTTGCTCCTTTCCACGATCTGCCCAAGGTACATGACGCAGATATCGTCCGAAATATGCCGCACGACCGACAGGTCATGGGTAATAAACATATAGGTCAGCTGCTTTTCCTTTTGCAGATCCTGAAGGAGATTGAGCACCTGGGCCTGGATGGACACATCAAGAGCCGACACCGGCTCGTCGCAGACGATAAACTTGGGATCCAGAGCCAGCGCCCTTGCGATGCCCACACGCTGGCGACGCCCGCCGTCCAGTTCGTGGGGGTATGTGTCCCTAAATCGGGAAGCAAGACCCGCCGTATCCATAAGTTCGGCCACTTTTCTCCTGAGTTCCTGTTTGTCCCTCGTGACGTTATAGATGATAAGCGGCTCCATAATAAGCTGTCCGACGGACATTCTGGGATCTAGAGAGGAAAAGGGATCCTGAAATATCATTTGCATCTGGGGACGGATGTTTTTAAATTCTCTGGCCGGCATATGACCCACCTCCCGACCCTCGAACCATATCTCCCCCGCCGTTGGCTCCGTAAGTCTGAGAACCGTCTTCCCCAGAGTGGATTTTCCACAGCCGGACTCTCCCACGATTCCCATGGTTCTGCCCTTTTCGATACTGAGCGTTATATCGTCTACGGCATGGAGGGTACCTTCCGCAACGCTAAAATATTTCTTCAAATTCTTCAGCTCCATCTGGCTCACTTCCGGCTCCCTCCTTCCTTTGCAAACCGCAGGCATTTCACAAAGTGCCCCGGCTCCACCTCCACAAGCGCCGGATCGGCCTTGCCGCAGTCGGAGACGCACTCCTCGCACCGTTCATGGAAACTACAGCACTCCGGCAGATTCATGGGATTTACCATAAGCCCCTTGATGGGCTTAAGGCGCTCCTCATCGCTCTCTATGTCGGGTAGGGAAGCGAAAAGACCCTTCGTATACGGATGGAGAGGATTGTTGAAAATATGCTCTACCGCGCCAGACTCCACGATCTCCCCGGCGTAGATGACCGCACACTTGTCGCACATCTCCGCTACCACACCAAAGTCGTGGGTGATGAGAAGCATGGAGGTCTTCAGCTTCTGGCGAAGCTCCTTCATGAGCTCCAGCACTTGAGCCTGAATGGTCACGTCCAGAGCGGTAGTTGGCTCGTCAGCAATGATAAGCTCAGGCTCGCAGGCAAGCGCGATGGCGATGACCACGCGCTGCTTCATGCCGCCGGAGAACTGGTGCGGATAGTCCTTATACCGCCCGGCGGGAATCCCCACCATCTCCAGCATTTCCGTGGCCTTGGAAATGGCCTCCTGCTTGGTAAGATGCTGGTGCAGGCGGATGACCTCCGCGATTTGATCCCCCACGCTGTGAACAGGATTTAGCGCCGTCATAGGATCTTGAAAGATCATGCTGATCTTATCGCCGCGTATCTTCCGCATCTCGTGCTCGGATTTCTGCAGCAGATCCTCGCCGTCCATAAAGATCTTGCCCTTATATATGCGGCTGGGAGGGACAGGCAGAAGGCCGATAATGGAAAGCGCGATAGTGGTCTTTCCCGCGCCCGTTTCCCCCACGAGGCCAAGGGTCTGCCCCCGTTCGATCTTTAAGGAGACATTATTGACCGCCTCCACCACCCCCGCGGGGGTAATGTAGTGAATAATCAGTCCTTGCACATCCACAATGGGGAAATCAGTATTTTTTCCCGTTTCCGTCATAATGAGCGCCCCTTAATTCAGTCTCGGATCAAGGGCATCCCTCAGCCCGTTTCCGAAGAGGTTGAAGCCCAGTATTGTGAGCATGATCATAAGGCCTGGGAACATCACCATGTGGGGATAGCTGGCGATATGGGCCTTTCCAGCGTTCAACAGTGCGCCCCATTCCGGGGAGGGCGGCTGCACACCGAGTCCGATGTAGCTGAGCATTGCAATCATCATGATGCTGGCAGACACGGAACCCACAGCAAAGATGATAATATTGCCCATGGCATTCGGTATCATGTGCCTCAGCATCAGGCGCATATTGCTGGCCCCGATGGATCGGCAGGCCTCGATATATTCATTACCGCGCACTGTGAAGATGGCGGCGCGCACAGTCTTGGCGAGGGCCGGCAGGAAACTGATGGTCATGGCGATCAGAAGCTGCACCGTCCCCGTGCCAAGGCAGGCGACGACAGTGATGGCCATCAACGTACCGGGAATAGCCTGAAATACATCCATGATGCGCATGATCACGCTGTCGGTTCGAGCGCCAAAATAGGAGGCCAGAAGGCCCAAAGCACCGCCAAAAAAGGTGGCCAACACCATGCATGCCAGACCCAGCGGCAGGGAATAGCGAGCCCCATAGATACAGCGGCTGAAGAGATCCCGACCCATACTGTCTGTGCCGAACCAGTGCTGGGCGTTCGGCGTTTGATTGGCAGCGGTATAATCCACCGTTATGTAATCATAGGGTGCGATAATATCGGCAAAAATCGCCAGCAGGAACAGAAAAAGGATGATGCCCATGCCCACGATGGCAGTGGGATTCCTCTTCAGGCGCATCCAGGCGTCGGTCCAGAAATTATACTGACGCTGTTTACCGCTCCGGGTGGTATTTTTTTTCGCCGCCGCGTCCATTTCCGGCGTATGATATTTTGCCATGCTCAGTCCTCCTCAAAAACTTTTTTCCTGCGCTTGTTTTCCGCTACCAGCGACGTTTTCAGCCGTGGGTCTACAGCGGCATAGAGCAGGTCTACAATCAAATTCACCAGAGTAAAGGTGATGGCCAGCACTACAACGCTTCCCAAGACAGCGGGATAATTCCGGGCGTTGATGGCGTCCACCGCGTATTTCCCGATGCCCGGCATGCCGAACACCGATTCCACAATGAGCGCGCCGCCGAGCTGGACGCCCAGAGTGTTCGCAATGGAATTGAGGATGGGGATCATGGAGTTTCTCAGGGCGTGATTGACCGTGATATTCAGGGGCTTCTGTCCCTTAGATTTGGCGGTACGGATATAATCCTGACGGATGGTCTCCAGCATGGCCGCTCTGGTGACCTGAATCACCATAGCCATGGACGCAAACGTCACAACGATGATGGGCAATACCCAGCCCTTGGCATTCGTAATACCCGATACCGGCAGCCACCCCAGCTTTACCGCGAAAATGTTTACCAAAATCAGCGCCAGCCAAAATGACGGCATGGACTGGGTAAGCACCGAAAAGGAAATGATCACACTGTCGGACGCCGTATATTGCTTCACTGCAGCGATAACCCCCAACGGAATGCCCACGATGGTACCGAGTGCTACCGACAGCAGCGCAAGTTTTATCGTCACAGGAAAGCGGGCTATGAGTTCCTGTGTCACAGGCTGATTCGATTTATAAGAGGTTCCAAGGCTTCCTCTGGTAAAAAAGTTCCACACATAGCGTCCAAACTGCACCACGACGGGATCATTCAGCCCCAGATCCTCTCTCATCTGCTCCCGGGCCTCCTCCGTAGCGCCCGCACCCAGCAGCTGATCCACCGGGTCGTCACCGGAGACGGTCTGGAAGAAAAACACGATCAGCATAACGCCCAGAATGACCGGGATCACCATAATCAGGCGCTTAACAATATAGCGCGCCATAGACACCCTCCTCTCAACCGCAAAAAACTACGCAATTCATTGCATTTTAATGATAATTAAATGTCAAATTAATGTCAAATGCCAAAATAAGTATGAGTATATGACGAAACCGACATACTGCTGTCGATGAGCCTTGCTCGCCCTTTCCGTCCGGCAAAAAACGCATCTGTTATATATCCATGCAAAAAACCGCATTTGACATTTTTTCCTGTATCCATATATAGTTAAATATACGACATACGACGAGTCATGGCAAAACTATAAACTCACTTTCAGGGAGGAAATACTATGGATACATTGACCGCTCTCAGTCCCTGGTCCGAGGTGGACACATCGGAACTTTCCGGCCTGAGCCCACGGCTGGACACGCTGGAGGGCAAAACCATCGGCATGTTCGGCGACTTTATGATTCTCGCCACCCAGATGCTGAAGGCTGTGGAAAAGGAACTGCATAAGCGCTATCCCACCGCCCGGTTCTCCTACATCCAATACAAAGCGGAAACCGTCATGATTGAGCGCGACCCGGACTTCAAGCCAGCATTCGACCAGTGGGCCAAGGATGTGGACTGCATTCTGAGCTTCTACGGAAATGTCCCCTCCAGCTCTATCTATCTTGGTTACAACACGGCCTATATGGAAAAACTTGGAAAGCCCTCCGTGATGCTGGTAACGCCCCGGACATATCCGGCGGGCAGGCGGGGCTGCAAGGCCATGGGCGTTCCCGGCCTTCGCACACTGACTCAGGAACTGGTCACAAATATATATGGCCATGAGAGCGATGAGGAGGTCATGCAGGCCATGGCTCCCAGTGTGGCGGAGCTGACGGACAGGATCGTGTCCGCCCTTACCGTTCCTCTTACCAAGGAAGAAGCGTATCCCGCTGTGCCGGTTCAGGACTTCGCCCGTCATCTCTATACCGGCACCGCCGATGAAATCAGCGACCTGTTTTATCGTCACGGCTGGACCAACGGCGCGCCCATCCGCATACCCACCCGCGAGGCGGTGGACGAAATGCTGACAGGGACGGATTTTCCCCCCGACTATGTTGTAGGAAAACTCCCGCCAAAAATGGGCCTTGCCACCGTGGAGCGCATCGCCATAAACGCTGTGATGGCCGGATGTCTGCCCACCTATATGCCCATCCTGATTGCGGCAGTACAGGGTGCGCTGGATCCGGTGATTCTGCTGGAAGGATGGACCTGCAGCCAGTCCTCCTGGGGACCGATACTGACCGTCAGCGGCTCCATTGTGAATGACATTGGCCTGAATACCGCCGACAACGGCCTGTCCCCTTATTTCAAGGCAAACGCCACCATCGGCAGGGCATTCGGCTATATCATGATGAACATCGCCGGCCTGCGGCCCGGCCAGGAGGATCTCTCCGGAACAGGCCATGAATTCCGCCTTGGCTTCTGTATGGGCGACAGTTGGGACAACAACCCATGGGGTCCTGTTCATGAGGATTTTGGCATTGACCGTAACGCCTCGGCTGTGACCATGTTCTGGCCTCAGGAGCATCACGCTCGTTCCGGCGACAGCACTCAGGCCATTTTGAGCTGGCTGACCAGCGCCATCAATCCTCAGGGTTGGGATCCTGGCGCCATCGTCATTATGGGTCCCTCCGCCGCAAAGATGTTCGCAGACGAGGGCTGGAGCAGAAAGCGTATTCTGAATTACATGGTGGAATATGCCCGCCACCCCGCCGCCAATGTAGATCTGCAATGGCTCATCGGCAACAGCCACCCGCCGAAGTCCGTAGATCTGCCTGTGAATATCGCCCACTCTACCCGAATATTCTGGACGGACGAGCACATGTTCCTGACCGTGCAGGGTGCGCCGTTTGACCGAATGGTCACGGTGCTGGCCGGCGGCGGCGATCATGGCGGCCCCTCCTGCACAAAAATCGTGCTTCCCAAAAATTGGAATGCTCTTGTGGAAAAATATAAGACGGTGGCTCCGGATTATATCGATTATTGAGCCCCGCGCCCAGACACGCTTTCATGCCCTCCGCCGCCCGGCGCTGACGCCCGGGGCGGCGGAGCTTTATATTCCCCATGTCTTGACACTTTTGCCGACTCATGATAAAATTTTGTTATCTTATTCACATTCAGGAGGAGCTTCGTGGATCTGCAAAAGCTTCGCTATTTTCTTATGGTCGCGGACGCCGGCCATATTACTCAGGCCGCGATGGACGCCTATATTACCCAACCGGCCCTGAGCCGCATCATCGCTCAAGTGGAGTCCGAATTTGGCGCAAAGCTCTTTGACCGCGAGGGTAAAAACCTCCGGCTCAATGACAGCGGTCAGATCGTATATTGCCACGTCCAGCATATTTTTCACGAACTGCAGGAAATACGGACAGAACTCGCAGATCTGGAAGACGGCAACTACGGCAGCATCCGGCTGGCCACGTCCTTTCCCTCCTATGACGAGGACTGGATCGGCAGTTGCATCTGGCGCTATACGACGGAGCATCCCCATGTCCAATATTTCCAGCGGCTCCTCAGCGGCGCTGAGATGCGGCGGCAGCTGAAAAGCCGCGATATCGATATTGCCATCAGCGACCAGCGCATAGAGGACAGTTCCATTGTATGGCATGAAATATTCAGCGAGCGGCTGGGCGTCATTCTGGCGGCAGATCATCCTCTGGCCGCTCAGGGCACACTGTCCATGGCCGACCTGCACGGGATTCCGATATACTGCTTCACGGAGGAAAAGCCGGAATCGACCCTGATTTCCCGCCTTTTTGAGAAAGCCGGCTACGCGCCCAACATCGTCTTTACCGGCAATTATCAAAAGCTGATCGACCGTTCAGTGGCCATGGGCCGGGGCGTCACCTTTATCTCTGAGGGCGCCTACCGCGCCGGCCAGCTTCGGGAAGAAAAAGCCAACTTGTGTTTTCGCGCCATTCAGGAGGACTATTCCATACGTTCTTACGGGATCGCATACCTGAAGGATCGGCAGCTTCCCAAGGTAATTTCAAATTTCATAGACCTTATCATGCAATGCGATGTTGAGGAGCATCGCAAACATCTCACGCTCCTGCTGATGGAAGCACAGGACATCAAATAAATGTCTCAGGGCTGGAACCAGCATGAGGTTCCAGCCCTGAATTTTTCGCCAGATTATTAAACTGCAAACTGCGTTTTTTCTTTTTCTCTGGC
>CAZGOQ010000088.1:0-9583 GCA_964527315.1 uncultured Oscillospiraceae bacterium
TGGATCAAAAGCGACAAGAGGCTGGTGTAGAATATCTTTGCTATCATGAAGTGGCGTCGCGGTTACCTTTATTCCCAACGGAAAGATCATAAGTAAATAAACAAATCGGATATGTCCTTTGCAAAGCGGCAGGAAAGGAATCATTTCTCCTTTTCTGCCGCTTTCCTTTATATCGAAACTATTGGAACGGTCCCAGGGTGTCAAGCAGCAATTCCGGCACTGGCGGTATTTAATTGTTAAATTGCACAAATGATACTTTAATTGTCGTGTGTTTATACAATGCATAGTAAATCAATTATGGTAGAATGGTATTGCGAATGAAGAACATAAGTTGACCGATGATCGGCGAAAGGAGTTCATTATTTATGAAAAACTATTTTGACCTGACGGGTCGGGTCGCCGTTGTGACGGGTTGCTCTACAGGCCTGGGCGTACAGATGGCCAATGCGCTTGCCAATCAGGGTGCCTCCATCGTAGCGCTTGCCCGCCGCAAAAACCTGATCGACGAGGTGGCAGCCAAACTCCGTGAGACACACGGCGTGGATGCGATCGGTGTTGCCTGTGACATTACGGATACTGGACGCGTTCAGGAAGCTGTGAAGAAGATCCTTGACCACTTTGGACGGATCGATATTCTGATCAATAATGCCGGCACCGGTGCTGTCGCTAATGCTGAAGATATCACCGACGAACAATTTGCCAACGAGGTAAACATTGACTTGTTCGGCTCGTTCAAAATGGCGCGAGAGGTGGCTAAACAGGCCATGATCCCTGCCGGATATGGCCGCATCATCAACATAGCCTCCATGTATGGCCTTGTGGGCAACAAAATTGCTCCCGCCGCGCCTTACCATGCAGCAAAGGGCGGCGTTGTCAATCTGACCAGGGCTTTGGCCTGCGAGTGGGGCGACAAGGGAATTACCGTCAATGCTATCTGCCCGGGCTACTTTGAAACTCCTTTGACTAAGGAAACGCTGGAAAGTGAGTTCTTCCAGAACTATGCCCGCACGATGATTCCCATGGCCCGCTATGGGAAAGAGGGCGAACTGGATACAGCAGCTATCTTTCTGGCTTCCCCTGCCAGCACCTATGTAAACGGTTTGATCCTGCCTGTTGACGGCGGATATACCAGCCTGTAATCAAATTGGGTTTTTGACAATATGTAAGATTAAACGGGGCACGCTGAATGCAGGTCAAATGATCGATTCAACGTGTCCTTTTGGGGGGATTCTACGACGGCACTTTCTCCTTGCGATTTATTTACTTGTTGTCCTGTGGTACCCGCAGTTACTCAAATTCTGTTTCGAAGCAATCTGCTTGTTGCTTCTGTGGTTTGGCTGGATGCCTGTGCGATGATGGACATCAATGCAAAAGTGTCTTGTAATAGGACATAAGCCGGATGGCAACAAAATTTTTCAGATGGAAGGGACAATGCAATAACGGTTTATTCTTATCAAAAGGAGCAAAAACTGCAAGAGATATTGGTCTGAGAGGAATTAAATAAATAGGAAAAACATTAAACCGCCTGCGGAATGATCCGCAGGCGGTTTGCGCTTAATTTTTAAGAGCGGTAGTCAGTACAACGTAACACCATACTAAAGAATAAGATAGAACAGGCGGCGGAGACATAGAATCTAGGGAAGGGGGGCAGCCGCATGACTGACAAAGAGCCGCCAAACATTGTGAGGGAGTTCATCGTGGGACATACACAGATCAAGATTGCGGATGACTTTTGCAGAGAGAAAAGCCATGAGGACGTGACGAAAGCTCTGCGTGAGATAGCGCGGACAGCACAGGCGTACTTGAGCGTAGCGGCGGTCAAGGCAGGAAAAAACAGCGAAGAGAACAAAAAAGGATCTTCTCACGGATAACCTTCTGGAACCAATTCTTCGGTTCCAATATCTGTTAAAAGCGCTTTCAGTTTTGCGTTTGGCATACTATACCGCTGTGACAAGTAGCGGAGAGAAGCACCAAGTTCTCCATCTGGACCTCCATATTGAGAAATAATTATGGATGCAAGCTTAGGGTTTGGCCGGCCAATTTTTACTGGATATTGCAGTCTTTTTTCATACACAAACATAGCCTACACCTCCTGTTTACACTGTATTGCGGCTGTCTGCGCATTTTGACGAGGCAGCGTCTGATGGGCCGGTTCCTCCATGGAATCCCAAGGCCATGGATCTGCGTCCCAGTTGCTGCCGTCGCTGCTGGTCAGCCGCAGTGGGCCGTAACGCCGTTCATATTCCGCCACACCCTCGCCGTATAATTTATTGTACTTCTGAAACATTTCCTGTGCCTCTTTGTCATCCTTATGGGTGTCCAAATACAGTCCCAGTTCCTGAACTGCAAAACCCATCGCCATCAATTCCTGTAAAGGCGTCGGATCCTCTGCGGTATCGTTGATCATTCCCCGGTAAGGAAGATCCAGACCCGGGAACAGGGTGCCTCTGGCCAGAGCCTTATCCGCCTGATAGCTGTCATTCGTGCTGCGCTGTACCGGCACATAGGGCACCGCCAGCTTTCCGCACTTTGGTAGAATTCCGGTTGTAGTGGGGTTGCACTCCACATGATTGTTCGTTGTATCCAATGAAATCTGCCTCCTTTCTGAGATTCATTCCAATCTATGTATTTCGACGCAAATCTGTGCTTTTTTTGACTTTTCACGGGAGATTTTTTGTGATATACTATGAGGAAGATATTTTTCCAATTTAAATCGCTCTCATCCGGAAAGGAGCTGCCCATGGCTACACAAAACGATAAGCCTGAATTTTCTCCCCGCACCGCAGACCCAAATGTCATGACCAGCACGGATTTTTCCTTTGTCCGTCGATTCTGGTATGCTTCCATCAAGGCAACGGCCCTGTATCTCATCTATGCCTTTTTCAGCAATTCCTTCGCCCTGCCCATTGGCGTAGAGTGGGCGGTTTCCATCCTTCTGCTGATCGTATGGATCTATTTTAACTACATGGACGTCTATAAGGCTGCCATGCGGGACTATAACCTGGTCAAATATCATTATATTGAATACGATAAAAAGCGCGGGTTGAAAACCGGTCTTCTGGCTCAGATCCCCGGCATCTGCTTTGTGCTGCTCATGTGCCTGCTGAGCCTTGGTTCCGGCACATGGTCCGATCTCTTTGGGGTGCTGTGGCTGGTGCTCTATGCGCCCTTTGCCACTCTGATCGGCGCAATCAAATCCGCCCTTTCCGTCTCGATCTGGGGCTACGCGCCCTTCTATTTGATTCCCATGGTCTTTCAGCCGGTTGTCGGCTATCTGGCCTATAAAAACGGCTACAACAACGTGGGGATTTTTTACAAGCTGATCTATCGATCCAGAGATAAGGATAAACGTCTCCGCTGAGGAATAATCCAATCACACCCTCATAGATTTTATGGGGGTGTTTATTATGAAGCATGGTGAAGCGAGATTTCTTTCCTGTATGTATGTGCTGTCTCTGGCGCTTTTGGCCGCTTTCGCCCTCCACGGGCTGAAAGCTTCCACCACCGTTTCCGCCGCGGAAACCGGGACAAACCTGATCATTTTGGATGCCGGACACGGCGGGACAGACGGCGGCGCGGAAGGTCCGGATGGAACACGGGAATGCGATTTGAACCTTTCCATCACAAAAAAGCTGGATGCTGTTTTGACTCTCATGGGAGAAAACACCCTCCTGATCCGCGATATCGACACCGATTTGGCGGATGACAGCGCCTCCACCATTGCGCAAAAGAAAATTTCAGATATTCGGAACCGAACAGCGTTGATCAACAGTCATCCGGAAGCGCTGCTGGTAAGTATTCACCAAAACACCTATTCCGAGTCCAAATACCATGGCGCTCAGGTCTTTTATTCCCGCAACCGGGAGGACGTCAAGGCTCTGGCAAAAGCCGTGCAAGCTGCTCTGAAGGCCAATGTTGACCCGGAAAACACCCGAAGCCCCAAAGGGATCTCTCCGGATGTTTATTTGATGAATCACATCACGGTTCCCGGTATTTTGATCGAATGCGGATTCCTGACCAATCCAAATGAATTGCAGAATCTCAAGGATGACAGTTACCAGAAACGGCTGGCGGTGACCATCGCCGCCACTGTGCTCACACATCTTTCGGAGGAAAACTCCGGCGTATAAAAAGGACGTGGACGTATGAAAGAAAAAACGGTTTTTTACTGTACCTCCTGCGGAAATGAATTGATGAAATGGCAGGGGAGATGCCCTGCCTGTGGCCAATGGAATACCGTTGTGGAACATAAAGCCGCCCCGGAAAAGGCCAAAGGGGCGGTTCGAACCGCATCCGGACCGCGCCGCAGTGCGCGGCCCCTTGCGCAGCTGGACACCAGCGATGAAGTACGGTTCTCCACCGGCATGAGAGAACTGGACCGGGTCCTGGGCGGCGGAGCAGTTCGGGGATCCCTTGTGTTGGTGGGCGGCGCACCGGGCATCGGAAAGTCTACGCTTCTTTTGCAGCTTTCCGCCTATGTCTCCCAAAGCCTGACGGTGCTCTATGTATCGGGAGAGGAATCTGAGACACAGCTGAAAATGCGGGCTGTTCGACTCGGTGTCACTTCGGAAAAACTCTACGTTCTGTCCGAAACTGCCATGGAGGACATTTTAGAGACTGTGGAGGAATTGGAGCCGGATATTCTGATCATTGACTCCATTCAGACGCTCTTTACCCAGGAGGGTTCCCTGGCCCCTGGCAGCGTTTCCCAGGTCAAGGCGTGTACCATGACTCTGATGCAGCTGGCCAAGAGCCAGAATATCACCGTATTTGTGGTAGGGCACATCAACAAAGAAGGCTCCATTGCCGGGCCGAAGGTACTGGAGCACATGGTGGACTGCGTGCTCTATTTTGAGGGGGACCGCAGCAGTTCCTATCGGCTCATCAGCGCCGCGAAGAATCGCTTCGGTTCTACCAATGAACTGGGCGTCTTTGATATGCGGGAGAATGGTTTGCAGGAGGTAGAGAATCCATCTGAAATGCTGCTGTCCGGTCGTCCTCTAAATGCACCGGGCACCTGCGTTGCCTGTGCCATGGAGGGCACACGGCCAGTTTTGGCGGAAATTCAGGCGCTGGTGGTGTCTTCCAGCTTCAATGTGCCCCGGCGTACCACCGACGGCTTTGACTTTAACCGGGCCACGCTGTTGATGGCGGTACTGGACAAGCGGGGTGGTATGCGGATTTCCTCCTATGACGGCTATATCAACGTCATCGGCGGACTGACGCTTTCCGAGCCGGCGGCGGATCTGCCGCTGATTCTGGCGCTGGCCTCCAGCTTTCGTGACATGCCCATTCCCGGTAATGTAGCCGCCATCGGAGAGGTAGGACTTACCGGAGAGGTCCGCGCCGTCAGCAATCTGGAGTTGCGGCTGGGAGAACTTTCCAAATTAGGCTTCGACAAGGTTCTGATTCCCCATCAGGGCAGCGCAAAAAATCTGCCCCCGGAAGGGATGGATGTGATCCGGGTAAAATCCATCCGGCAGGCCATCGAAGCGGTACTGGGGGCATAATATGTACAGGATTTTCATTGTAGAGGACGATCCGGTGATTGCCGGCGCCATGGAAAAGCACATCGCAAGCTGGGGCCATGCTCCGCATATCGCCCGCTGCTTTCAAAATATCCTTGCGGAATACAACCAAATTCAGCCCCATCTGGTACTGATGGATATTTCTCTGCCTTTTTTTGACGGCTATTACTGGTGCCGGGAAATCCGCAAGTGTTCCCAAGTGCCTGTACTCTTTATTTCTTCCGCCGGAGAAAATATGAACATCATTATGGCCATGAACATGGGGGGAGACGACTTTATCGCCAAGCCCTTCGAACTCAGTGTACTGATGGCAAAGATTCAGGCGCTGCTGCGGCGGGCCTATGATTATACCGCACCCGCGCAGCCGGAAGTCCATGGGGCAGTGCTGACGTCGGATGCAGGTCTGTCTTATCAGGGGAACAAGCTGGAACTGACCAAAAACGAATTCCGCATTCTGGAAGCCCTGATTTCCCGGAAAGGCCATGTGGTATCCAGAGAGGCCCTGATGCAAAAGCTATGGGAGACGGACAGTTATGTGGACGAAAACACCCTGACAGTGAACATGACCCGGCTGAGAAAAAAGCTTTCTACCATCGGTCTTGGGGAGTTGATCGTCACCAAAAAGGGGATGGGCTATCTGATCCCTGTCGAAACATAAGGAGGAATCTATGCTTCGTGCCTATTTTAAACAAATTTCCGGCAGCTTGATTTATCTGATGCTCTGCTGCGGTATCTTGATGGCCATGCTTGCGCTGCTGGGACTGCCGTTTCTACCGGCAGTTTATTGTCTGGGTCTCTGTGCGCTGGCAGGCGTCCCTTTTGTCCTGTGCAGCTTTCTCCACTTTCGCCAAAAGCATACTCTGCTCTCCCGGTTAGAGTTTGAAGATACCCTGCCGCGGCTCCCCGCGCCGTCTCAGCCGCTGGAAAAGGACTATCAGGCGCTGCTTCACCAGCTTTATACTCTGCGCCAGCAGGATCAAAGCGCGTCGGAACAGCGCTATGAAAATACCCTTTACTACTTTACCATGTGGACCCACCAGATCAAAACGCCCATTGCCGGCATGGATCTGATCCTTCAAACCGAGGGGACTCCGGATCGAAGCGAACTGAAAGGCCTGCTTTCCGAGATCCAGCGTTATGTCTCCATGGCGTTGAGTTATCTTCGTCTGGGCAGCAAAACCAATGATTTTGTGCTCCGCTCCTGCGCTCTGGATCCCATCGTCCGCTCCGCCATTCACAGCTTTGCCGGGCAGTTTATCCGGCAAAAGACAAAGTTGAATTATACCCCCGCAGACTGCACGGTTTTAACCGATGAAAAATGGCTGCAATTCGTCATAGAACAGTTGTTGTCCAACGCCTTAAAGTACGCGCCCGGAGGTTCCGTCACCATTGCGGCAGAGCAAAACACTCTTCTCATTTCCGACAACGGCATCGGCATTGCTCCGGAGGATCTGCCCCGGATCTTCGAAAACGGATATACCGGCTGCAACGGAAGGCAAACCCGGCATACCACCGGCATCGGTCTGTATCTCTGCCGGGAAATACTCCGTCAATTGGGCCACACTATCGAAGTGGAATCCACGCCAGGGGAGGGGACCACCGTTCGGCTATTTCTTGCCCGCCAGGCGCTGGAATTGGACTAAACCTTACAAAAATGTAAGATGATTGGGAGAAATGTAAGCCAAATCAATGGCACTGCATTTCTCCTTCTGTTATGCTGTCCTCAGAAAACGCTGTTCCCCTTTGCGGGCAGCACTGGAGGTATTTTATGGCAATCTTAGAAGTACGGAATTTAAGAAAAGTGTATACCACCCGGTTTGGCGGCAGTCAGGTGGAAGCCCTCAGCAGCGTCAGTTTTTCGGTGCTGAAAGGGGAGTATGTCGCCATCATGGGCGAAAGCGGTAGTGGCAAAACTACGCTGCTGAACATTCTCGCTGCGCTGGACCGACCCACCTCCGGCGAAGTCCTGCTGGATAACAAAAGCCTGACCCGGCTGAAGGACAGGGAACTCAGCGCCTTCCGCCGGGACAATCTGGGTTTCGTGTTTCAGGACTTTAATCTGCTGGACACCTTTTCTGTTGAAGACAACATTTATCTCCCGCTGGTTTTGTCCGGCGCATCTCATTCCGAGATGAGCGGACGGCTGAAAAACCTTTCTGCGTCCCTTGGCATCTCCGATATTCTGAAAAAATATCCCTATGAGATCTCCGGCGGGCAGAAGCAGCGGGCGGCGGTGGCCCGGGCAGTCATCACAGAACCAAAGATCCTGCTGGCAGACGAGCCAACTGGGGCGCTGGATTCCCGCTCTACCGATGACCTGCTGCGGCTGCTCCAATCTCTGAATGAAAGCGGCCAGACCATCCTGATGGTAACCCACTCCGCCAGATCCGCCAGTCATGCCGGAAGGGTTTTGTTTATTCGGGACGGTTCCGTGTTCCACCAACTCTACCGAGGCGAACACTCCGCCGCAGAATTTTACGAAACCATATCCGATACCCTGACCATGCTCTTGAGAGGCGGTGACGCCAAATGAGCCTGTTCTACCCAAAATTTGCGCTGGTCGCCATTCGAAAAAACCGACGCAGCTATATCCCGTATATTCTGACGACGATTTTTGTGACCGCCATGTTCCTGATCATCCATACGCTCTCTCTGACCGAAAGCTTTCAGGGCACGTTTGGGGCGGACGAGATCGCCATTATGATGACCCTGGGCAGCGGCGTCATTGCCATCTTTTCTCTGATTTTTCTCTTCTATACCAATAGCTTTCTCATCAAACAGCGCAAAAAAGAATTTGGACTATACAGCGTTCTTGGCATGGGAAAAAGGCACATTGCCATTATTTTGTTCTACGAGACCCTTTTTGTGGCATTGTTCGGCGTCCTTTTGGGCATTCTCATTGGCTCGCTGCTCAACTGGGCTGCGTTTCTGGTGCTTATGAATATGCTGGGGCAGGATGTGAATACGCCGTTTTCCCTGAACCGGACAGCCATTGTCCACACGTTTCTGTTATTCTTCGGTATTTTTTTATTCATTTTTCTCAACGATTTGCGGCAGGTACAATTTTCCAGCACCATTTCGCTCCTGAAAAGCGACAGCGAAGGAGAGCGAGAGCCGAGGTCCAAATGGGTTCTGGCCATTCTTGGTCTTCTGCTTCTTGGGGCGGGATATTCCCTGGCCGTGACCATCACGAATCCTCTGGGAGCCTTTATGCTGTTCTTTGTGGCGGTCATTCTGGTCATTCTGGGTACCTACTGTCTGTTTACCTGCGGCAGCATCGTATTTTTGAAGCTGCTGCGAAAGAACAAACGGTACTACTATAAAACCAATCATTTTATCTCCGTTTCCGGTATGCTCTACCGGATGAAGCAGAACGCTGTGAGCTTGGGCAACATTTGCATTCTCTCCGCCATGGTGCTGGTTACGGTTTCCTCCACCATGAGTCTCTATGTCGGCAGCAACGGCATTGTGGAGCAGCGGGCGCCTCGGAATCTGAATCTCAGTATCCAATCGGATACTGACACGCCAAACACCACCGCCCTTGCCATCGAAACCTTGAACGCCCTGGCGGAGGAACAGGGCGCAGTCCTTTCCGAGCCTGTGGAATTCCGCTACACTGATTTTGGCACACTGCAAAACGGCGCAGAATTTGAATATGACCCCAACACGTCAGACATCGACCTGTTGAAAGAACTGACTGCCTTCTGTGCAATCAGCGCCATTTCTTTAAGCGATTATAATCAGCTCAGCGGAAAGCACGCTGTCCTGGACGCCGGCGAAGTCCTGATTTACAGCCCGGCTTCCTACCGCTATGATACGCTCACCGTATTTGGGAAAACCTATTCTGTCTTGCAAACGCTGTCGGATTTCCCTATGAAAGAGCAGCTGACTACCTCCGCCTATACCAGTTACGCGCTGGTCATGGCGGACGACACCTTTTCCGCCTTTGTAGAAACCGTGCAGGACGCCATTGCCGCCATGGGCTATGACGCAACGCTGCAAACCTATTACGGCGTCAATATCGACGACCCGGCTTTGGAAAAAACCATTGCCGC
>CAZGOQ010000089.1:0-9538 GCA_964527315.1 uncultured Oscillospiraceae bacterium
TCTATCCCCCACCACCTGATCGCTCCCTTCACGGGTTGTTTTGCTCATTTCTAATCGTGTGTAGAATCGATCCGCTGCAGTATTTGCTATATCCATTACTTGATCCAAGCCAAAGGCGTTCATTTTTTCTACAAAGGTATCCCAGTCATTTTTCAGGCTCATTTCCCCAACGATGAACTGACCGTAGCATGTGCTTGCATAAGTTTCTGCATCAGAAAGAATGCCGGCAACAATGGAACCCTCTTCTTCCGTCAGCGTAAAGTGCGAAATGTTGTCATCCTTGGATGCGGCCTGATTACTAACCCAGCGGTCATAGGATTCCGCCAGATTTTCGCTGTACATTTGCTCAATTCTACCTCGGTTGTCACCAAAATAAGCGGGACTGGGCATCAGATACTTCGTCATGGCATTGCTTCGTGTGAGACCTTCAGGATTGTTGAGAATCAAATCGGTGTAGACGGGTTTACCGTTTTCGATGGTATAAGTAAGGCCTTCAACTCCGTAGGAACTAAGCAATTGACCTGCTTCGGAATAGATATAATCAATGACAGAAATTGCAATCTCAGGATACTTGCAGTCAGTAGAAACTGAATTGCTATAGGTGCTTGCATTCAGAGATATTGGGTCGCCGCGACCAATGGTAATGGTTCCATTCTCTTCAATGGTAGGATCAACGATGGCTGTGACAAACATTTCCTGACCCAGTGAGGCGGCCTGCTCCGCATAGCCATCCATAAAGTCGCCATTGTCAAACCACACGCCATAAGAGTCATTGAGCACGTCACTGGAAACAATTGTTCCATTGGTTCTCAATTCTGCTCCGAAGAGTCCTTCTTCATACCAACGATTCAGCATGGAGAGATATTCCTTCGCATTGTCTGAGGTGATGGAATATACCAATTTGTCATCATCGTTGTAATTGAGGTTGTTCAAAAGTCCTCCTCCCATGGAAAGGGACAAGCTGATGTCATAGCCAGCGCACAACGCATTGTTGGATATCTCGCCTGTTATGAGCATTGCCATAGGGGAGTCAGTATATCCGGCATTTTTCATACCCAGCAGAACTTCTTCCAGTTCGGTATATGTAGTTGGGAGATCCATATTCATGGCATCCAACCAGTCCTTACGGACGCACAGTCCTCCGGAGTTACCACTGTAATTGAGAATCAGAGGCAGATAACCTACAACATAACCATCGTCAGTAGTGCCAAAGCTTTTGAAGTCGGGCAGATTTTCCCGAAGCCAATTATAGTTCGGTGAATATTCTTCAAGGTAGGGAGCCAGGTCTATGACAATCTCGTCACTTACCAAGGCGCTGTATCCAGCGCTATAATTACCAAGACCTTCTCCAAAAATATCAGGATAATCCTCAGAAGCGATCAATAGGTTCAATTTCTCGGAGAGTGTAGGACCCGCAACAGAGATAAATTTAATGGAAACACCTGTTGCTTTCATAATTTCAGAATACACCAGGTTTTCTTCCCAAGCTTCAATGGGGGCCTCCAAGTTTGGACCTCCGCCCCAATAAGTCAGAGTAATTTCATTTGCATTCTCCAGCGGATAAATTTTTGAGTTATCCGGCGCAGAAGAGAAGTCGATGTATTGATAGCCGCTTTCATCATACTGTATAATGGACGATGGCGTCTCCTCTGCGGAAGAAACATTCGCTTCCATATCAGAGAAACCCTCTGACATGGACTCTGATGCTTCTGAATCAGAGAAACGATCTGATGTGGACTCAGGAGTTTCTGCAGCAGAGGACTCCGATGCAGATGCATTGACGGACTCGTTCGTAGAGACAGAGGAAGACTGAGTTCCACAGCCGAAGAACATTGCGGCCAATCCGAACGCAATTAAAATAAAAGGAACAATTCGTTTCAAGTTCATGCCCTCCTTTTCGGGATAGTATGGTAGTGAGTGTGATCTGCAGAACCACGCATTGTCTGACACTGATATCTTGTCATAACTGCTATAATTTATTATAAGGAGAGCCTTTCTTTTGCGCAAGATGTACAATATTCGATGAATGGTCATGGTATTTATTACGATTACCCCCGGAAAACACGAATAATATGAAATCTCTTGAATTAAATGCAATATGTTGCTATACTTATAAATGAATACTAAATGAATACGGGGCGGTGAATATGGCATTAGATCAAAAATTTCTCAAAAACTCAGCAGGCCCAAGCTTGGACGAAGACATGATTCGGCTGCAAAAAATACCAGATTTTCAGGAAGAGAGCGAATCCAGAGTGTCAGAATATTTTGACGTGTTGTTAAATAACAGTTCCGTGACGGATGAGACAATTATGACCTTAGAAGTGAATGGAATATTGTTGGGAAACGGTTGCTATTGTGTGCTGCTGGCGGAACTCGAGGAAGCATTGATTTCCAGCGAACGAGGGTCAAATCGGTTTCATGTTTACGATGTCCTGCGCAGAATATTACAGCAGGAGTTTGCCGGTACCGCTGTGAATTATTGTCGTTTTTCAGGCGGCGCTTTGGTTTGCTTGATCTGTTTCCCGCGGATCTCTGAGGTATGCATACTTCAAGATAGTCCCATGGGAGCAGCGATCTCTCAAAAATCTGTGAGCGTTATCTCACGGTTTCAGCAGGAATCGTTGGCTTCGGTCAATATCTTTCTCAGCAATTTCGTAAAAGGCGTTAGCAATATTTCCAAGGCTTATGCTATAGTAAAAGATATGCAAAAATATGCTTCATTTTGGGGATTGAAACAAGCCGTGCTGTCTGCGATGGAGGATACCGCTTCGCACCAGCTTATGATGGACTACCCATTCTTTCAGCAAATTTCAAATAAACTCACGAATAGCTTTAAACTCGGAAAACCTGTGGATGTACGGGAGTATTTAGACCAAACAGTGGAATATATTCGCAGTGCCAGCCCCTGCCGTTTCCAGATTCTCATTACACGCATCCTTAGTTTCTGCAACATTCTGATCGACAAACTCCTTTGCGGAAATGTCATAGATATGAAATTTATTGATGCAAATCCATTTGTTGTGGATATGCTGCAGGTTTCTGATGAACAGGAACTTCGCGACACGCTTAGCCAATATGCAAAGCAGATAGAAAGGACGGTTAATCGAAGAAGAGTCATCACATCTTCGTCACGGGTTCAGAACGCCCATGCGTTTATCATGGAAAATTATGCGGATTCATCGCTTTCAGTCGCGCTATTGGCAGAACATTTTGAGATGACACAGCCAACCTTAACCAGAAAATTTCAGCAAATTTACGGGCTGTCCCCCAGCGATTTTATCCATCATCTGCGTGTGGATCATGTAAAAGTCTTGCTTGAAACAACAGGCCTTACTCTCAGTCAAATTGCTGAACAAACCGGTTATGCGAGTTTATCCACTATGCATAGAGACTTTACTAAATACGAAAAACTATCCCCAGGGCGATACCGACTTCTGCATAGGAACGGAACGTGATTTTGCTTTTCGGTTGCTCGTGAAAACATTCTCTTGCTCTATAGAGCAAGAGAGACCAGTTGTCCAAAATGGGCGCTTCAGAAGTTACAACCCGTGATTATGGGAGTGTTACACGATAAATATGGGATTCCGACATACTGAATGAATGGGACCCCCCTCTCAGCCCGCATTCTGTCTCCGCGTAGTCACAGAAAGGAGTGTGTCCGACGATGGATCTCTACCAACTTCGATATTTTATTGTCACAGCGGAGGAGGAGAGCATTGTCAATGCGTCCAGAAAGCTGTTTATTTCACAGGCTGCGCTCTCCAGAGCAATCTCCAATTTGGAAAAGGAACTTGGGATCCCCTTGTTTGACAGAAGCAGCAACCGGATATACCTGAACGATCGTGGGCGTATGTTCCTGCAGTATGTAAATCGGGCGTTTATGGAGTTGGATGACGGCGTACAGTCAATCCGGCAGCAGACAGATTTGGAAACAGGTTCGTTGACAATTGCTGTTTCATCCAGCGGGCTGGGTACTATTTCACTGGAAAATTTTATTCTGGAGCATCCCGGAATCCACGTCATGCAGTATATTCAAAGTCAAAAGGAAATTCAGGAGCATATCCTGCAACGGTCTATTGACTTGTCCATTACTCGAACCCATTTAGAGGATCCCGCTATTATGTGGGAGCCGCTGGTGCGGGATGAGATGCTGCTTTTTGTACACCGGGACAATCCTTTGTCGGCGCGGCAGTATGTGACGGTGGAGGAACTTCGAGATGAACGGTTTATACTCAATGGGTATGGCATAGAAACGGCAGACTGGTTCTTTGATATCTGCCGAAAAAGCGGCCTTCGGCCAGATATCCTGTATGCGGGGAGCGATACGGACGTGTTGGATCGGTTCCTGCAGGCGAACATGGGAATTTCTCCAACTCCGGCCTTGATGTACTGTTATAAGGATTTGATTCACGAAAATGATCATGAATTTATGAAATCGATATCGGTGCTTCGTCTGCAGGGAGTAGACGCCACGAGGCTTCTGGGTATGGCTACGCTGAAAAATCGGATCATACCGCCCACTGTGGCAGCATTTCTTGACTACACACGGACACATTACCGCATTCTTGGCGAGCAACTTCTGAAGACATTTGGAACGCCGCAGCCATGAAAGAAATACACCCATCTGACATAGCGTCGGGTGGGTGTATTTTTGACTTTAGCATATATTTTATGTATATGCAAGCAGAAAATATAATGCGCTGTACAATATGCTAATTCTTTGCTATATTGAACTTGGGAAACTAAAATCAGGAGGTGTATACATTTGATCCAGTTCCCGGAATACTTTCCGTTGGATGCGGTACGGCCGGAGCAGGGTGCGGCGCTGGAGCAAAAGATCCTCGCACTGCTTCAAGCGCTGACCACAGCGGAGAAATTGTCCTTTTGCGCCGGTGGAGAAAATCCGCCTGTTCCCGGTAAAATTGCCAATGCGGGATATATGGGCGGCGTTCCCCGGTTGGGTATCCCGGAGCTTAGAATGTTTGACGGCCCGGCAGGAACCACTTATATCAAACCTACCACATGCCTTCCGGCCCAGGGGGCGATGGCATGCGCATGGAGCCCAGAACTTGCCTATGACTTTGGCCGTGTCATTGGCGCGGAAAACGCCGCGGTTTCAGGAAACTGCCAGTTGGGCGCACAGTTTGACGTAGTTCGCACACCGCATTTTGAGCGGACAAAGGATATGATGGGCGAGGACCCCGTCCTCCAATCGGCGCTGGCCCCGGCGGTCAGCCGCGGGATGGCGGATCAGGGCGTGATCCCGGTGGGGAAGCACTTTGCCGCCTGTGTCCGCTCCTGCTGTCCTGCCTTTGAGCCGGATTTCCGTGTGGATGAACAGACACTGCATCAGATTTATCTTCCGCCCTTTGAAGCCGCTGTCAAGCAGGGACGCTGTATGGCGCTGATGACTTCTTACAATATGCTCAATGGAGTATGGGCATCCGCCTCCAGCTATCTCAATCAACAGGTGCTTCGGGATATGTGGGGCTTTCAGGGTTTTACCATTACAGATTGGGGCGCAAACCACAGCTTCAGCCTGGGACAGGGGACGGATATTGAGATGCCGTCGCCGGAATATAACAGTCCCTCGCAGATTCTAGCGGCGATAGAAAACGGCACGCTGGATATTTCCGCTTTGGATAACGCTGTAGGACATGTTTTATGGGCTATGGGCCAGGCTGGTTATCTATCCTTGGTGCAGTTGGACAGCAGCGGCACCGTACAGCAGGAGCCAGGGCGTACCGCTCCCATCCGTATGCGCTGTCGCTATGACGATATCGCCGGTGAAATGTTGCGGAGCCATGGAAAAACCGCATTGGAAATCTGCCGCAAATCCGCAGTTCTGCTGAAAAACGAGAACGAATTTTTGCCGCTCCAAACAGAGGACTATACGGGCGGAAAAACCGTGGCGGTAATTGGAATCGCCGCGGGACGACTGATCTCCGGAGAGAGTCAGGAGCGGGCCTTTGGCGATTTGGATCAGATGGCCTCGCCTTTGGCGGAACTTCGACGGCTCAGTGGAAGCCCGGACGGCTTTCTGTATTCCCCCGGCATTGACCTGATTGGCCGGAAAATACCATCAGAGTACTTGTTTATAGACGAAGCCTGCACAGAAAACGGGCTGATCCGAACCTATGGCGTCAGCCAGGAGGATGGTCAGGGCACCAATATGTTTGGCCCTGGCGGCGCGGGACAGGAGTATGTGGGCGGAAACCATGGGACAGAGACTTCGGCAGATGCCGATGAAACCCCTGTGCCAGCAGGGATATGGCAGAACAATGCCGGCGGTAAAATGGAGGGCCACAGACTGGGAACGCATTGCATGGTGGATTTGGAGTTAAACTTCACATGCGGCACCATCGGCGGCCATGTCAACGGGACCTACCGTAACAGCAGCGACGGAAACGCCCTCCCGTACGGAAGCATTTATACATGGCGGGGCTTTCTGCGTGCCCCCGAGACCGGAGAGTTTGAACTGCTTCTGCACTGCATCGGCGGTATTGCGGGTCTTAAAATCTCCCTGGATGACGGGAGTACCTGGGAAATTGCCGGAGATACTACCACCAGGGAGGGCGCTCATTGGGGCTGGAGCCGAATTATATCCACGGAAGAGGGAATGGATATCTGCGGGCGCTGGTTCACGCTGGAAAAAGGGCGGGCTTACCCCATTCTTGTGTACTGCAACGGAAAAATTCCCGACAAGGATGTGCAGCTTCGAATCGCATGGATTACTCCTTCCATGCGGAGACAGCATTACAGCCGGGCACTGGAACTGGCGGCCTTCTGTAAAAAGGTGCTGGTCTTTGTTCACAGGGAAACCGGCGCCTGCGCAAGCAATATGATGGAACCCCAGCAGGAGTTGGGCAATTTCGGCTTGCCTGAGGAGCAGGAGCAGCTGCTGCAAGACATTCTTCAGACGACGAAAACTCATGGAAACCGGCTGGGCGTAGTGATGTATTGCAGTTCTGCCTTTATAATGGGAACATGGGCGGATCAGGCTGAGGCACTGCTGGATATGTGGATGCCGGGCCAGCGGGGCGGCACTGCCAGCGCGGAACTGCTGCTGGGGCTTGTGAATCCGTCCGGAAAGACCACGCAGTCCTTTCCGCTCCGGGAACAGGATACGCCTCTGACTGATACCCGGGAACATTATGAAACCCGGTATCGGGGCCATATGACTGGGAAACGTCGTGTGCGTGTGGACTTTACAGAGGGAATCTTTACCGGCTACCGCTGGCACGACCGGGAACAAATCGCCCCCCGGTTCTGCTTTGGCCACGGTTTGTCCTATACGGTATTTTCATATGCAGACGCCATCGTCCAGGAGGATAAGGGAGAAATAAAGGTTTTCCTGTCTGTGACGAACCAGGGGACCCGCGCCGGCAGCGAAATTGTTCAGGTATATGTAGGCGCGGCGGAAGCGCCCGGACATATTCAGATGCCGGAGAAACAGCTGGCTGGCTTTTGTCGGCTGGAGAACATCCGTCCCGGCAAAACGGTACGCGCAGAAATCCCGCTCAATCCGCGCGCGTTCCAATATTGGGATCCCAAGGCGCCACTGACCCGGCGGGCAGACGGCACCTGGGACAAGTGGGTGCAGCCCAAAGGTACACGAACGCTTTTGATCGGCGCCTCTGCAGAGGCGATTCGATTAAAAATCACCATTGGCACAAGTTAATACACACAAAAGGGAGGCAATATTATGAAACGAAGAATTATTTGTTTGTTGGCAATCCTGGCCCTGGTGACTGGTATACTTTCCGGCTGCGGGAGCCAAGCCGAACCCGTTGGAAGCGATTCCACGCCGGTATCTGTTTCGGCTGCTCCGGCGAAGACAGAGCCCCCGGCCCCAAGTGTTCCCGAGGAATCCGAGCCGGAAGCATCCGGTGCAGAGGTGCCCGATGTGGAGGAATTTGTACTTCCCATTGTGGAGGAACCCGTGACACTGAACTATTGGATGCGCGCACAGCCATTTATGGGAATTGTGGACATTCCGGACAGTGAGATGACATACTGGAAAGAGATGGAGGCACGTACCGGAGTGCATATAGATATTCAGGCGGCCATGTTCTTTACAGCCCAGGAGAATTTTCAACTGATGGTATCCAGCGGCACGCTGCCGGACATCATAGAGTGTGTGACCGAGTACTATATTGGAGGCGGAGACGCAGCCATCGAACAGGAAATCATTATACCGATGGATGATCTGCTCGACACATATATGCCCAACTATAAACGGGTTCTGGAGAGCAACGATATGTTTGATTACGCAGTGCGGACCCGGAGCAGCGGAGAGGTCTATACCGCAGGCTTCCTGCTGGATCGGGAACTCCAGAGCACCGGTATGGTGATTCGACAGGATTGGCTGGATCAGGTTGGGCTTCCGGTGCCGGAAACCTATGAGGAACTTCATGAGGTACTCACCGCATTCAAAAATGACTTAGGTTACGGCGGCGCACTGTGGGTGACACCGACAATGACAGACTGCTGGGAGTATGGCTACAATGTGAGCCTGTGGAATGTAAGTTCTCAGGATCGTGGCGTAAATGTTGTGGATGGAGAGGTGATTTATGCTCTCATCAGCGACGGCGCACGGGACTATGTGACCATGATGAACCAATGGTATCAGGAAGGCCTGGTCTGGCAGGACTTTGTCGCCGACGATACCACACCGGATGAATCCCTGATTAAAAATAACGCCGTAGGAATCTGGCTGTGCTCCTACGGCGCGGATCAAATCGATTCGTTCCGGGATTCTTCAGATGATCCTGACTTTGCGGTTTCTCCGGTTCCGGTGATCCGGTGTGATAAAAATGAGCCTGCCCATGTTCGCCGGGCTCCGTCCTACATGAGCGGCGGCGCCAGTATTACCAAGGCCTGTGAGCAGGTGGAGATTGCCGCCCGATGGATCGATTACAACTATACCGATGAGGGCTATCTCTTAAATAACTATGGTGTTGAAGGAGAGGGCTTGGCTTATGATGAAGACGGTAACCCCCATATTTCTGAACTGTATGTGACAGACCCCAATTTTGCCACAGTTCAGTGCATGGTTCTGTTTTCCCGGTACGGAGGGCCTGCGGTAGCGGATGTGGGCCGCGAAAACTACTTCTTCGATGACCGCGCCAAAAATGTGGCTGACACCTGGGTGCAAAACTTTGATGACGCCTATTCCTATCCCAATGTGAATATTCTCACCTACGAGGAAAGCCAGGAACTCAGCGTCTTGTACTCTGATCTGTACACCGTGGCATCCGAAGCGCTTCTGTCGTTTATTACGGGAGCACGGCCTCTATCCCAATGGGAGGACTATGTTGCCCAGATGGAGAGCATGGACCTGGAACGGTATGTGACGGTACTCCAGGACGCCTACGACCGATATCAGGAGACGCTGGAGGACTTGCATGAAACTGGGCAGGAGGAATAGTGCTGTGAAAAAAATTGCAGTAATAGGCTCCGGTGCGATTGGCGGAATGCTGGCAGCCTATCTCAAGCGGGGCGGCGAGGATGTGACCATCATACCCGCCTTTCG
>CAZGOQ010000090.1:0-9449 GCA_964527315.1 uncultured Oscillospiraceae bacterium
GGACTGGCGGTACCTGCGAGCCGGAGTATTCAATGGATGGAGTAAAACTGACAGCGGGTTTATGATTTACTGCGAAGGAAAGTACAGTTATTATAATAGCATATGTGAGCTGTTATTTGAAACGGAAGCATCTTATGATATACTGCTTGGGGGAGTGCTTTATAATAGCAACGAGCAATGTTGGTATAATGAAAGTGGAGATATTCTTTTTGAGAAAATAAATCTTGAAAGAGTTAAAAGTGTAACGCTAAGCTAATTTTTTGGCTATTAAAATAGTTAATCTATAGGTGTGTAAAAATCACGCTCAGTTCAGTGGACCGAGCGTGATTTTTTTGTTGCAGTCCCATGGATTCTGAATTATAATATGAGAAACCCTGCCGGATGCGGCAGGAAGGAGGACATTATGAATTATTTTGACGATACCTTTGTGGAAGAACTGGTGGTGCGGCGCAACGGCGTGAAAAATCTGCTTTTGGACGTGCTGATTGTGCTGGCGGCGATCGTACTGATTTCCCTGTGCTTTCTGATTCCTTTGCTGCGGAATATTTTTCCGGCCATGCTGGCGATCATCTGCGTGGCGGCCTATCTCGGTATCCGATTTCAGGGCGTGGAATTTGAATATGCATTTACCAATGGCGATTTCGATGTGGACAAAATCATGGCAAAACGGAAGCGAAAGGCACTGGTTGCCATCAATCAGAAGCAGATCAGGGTCATGGCCCCCTACATGGCGGAATATGAAAATGAAACAAAGGCGTATTCCGTTTCTCAGGTTATCGACGTTTCCTCCTCCAGAAATGCTGCCGGCCGCTGGTTCCTGATCTATGAGACCGACGAGGAGAAGTTCGTATTTCTGGTATTCCAGCCCTCCAGGCGATTGCGGGAAGCCATGGAAAAGTTTCTCCACAGCCGCATCAAGGGGATGGAGTCATGAGCGGCGCGGATCGATCGTCCGAAGGAACAATCCTTACAGCAGAGTTGGTTCGGGAATGGCTTCCGGCGTTTTCTGTTGATTGCCACAAGGGTGACAACGGGAAGTTGCTGTTGCTCTGCGGCTCCAAGGGCTATACCGGCGCGGCGGCATTGGCGGCAAAAGCAGCCCTGCGCACCGGCGCGGGACTGGTGTTTTTAGGCGTGCCGGAGACGGTCTATCCGATTCTGGCGGCAAAGCTGGACGAGCCGATTGTTTTTCCATTGCCCAGCAGCGGCAATGGTCGCTTCAGCGCGCTGGCGGCAGGAGAGATCCCGGAACAGCTGAACGATAAGGACGCCTGCCTTATTGGTCCCGGAATTGGACGGGGCCAGGATACGGCGTTGGTGGTGGATGCGGTGCTGGAAGCGGCCCGGTGTCCGGTGCTATTGGACGCCGATGGCATAAATGTGCTGGAGGGGCATATAGATAGATTGGACAGGGCCGGTTGTCCTCTGGTCTTAACGCCCCACGAGGGAGAGTTTCGCCGGGTTGGCGGAGATCTTTCCGCCGGGCGGGTTGCCGGGGCAAAAGCCATGGCAGAGAGAACAGGGGCTGTGATTGTCCTGAAAGGGCATCATACGGTCATTGCCGCCCCAAACGGAGAAACTTATGTCAACCCGACCGGCAACCCCGGCATGGCGACCGGAGGAAGCGGCGATGTGCTCTCCGGCATTTTGACCTGCCTGCTGGGGCAGGGGATGGCGCCGGTCAAGGCCGCTGCGGCGGCAGTGTGGCTCCATGGCGCAGCCGGCGACGTGGCCGCAGAACGTTTGGGCGTCAGAAGTATGCTGCCTTCGGATATCATCAGCGCCCTGTCCGCCATACTGAAATAGGGAGTGAGACTCTGTGCGGCTGAAACTTGCCGTACCAATGCTGATGCTGCTCCTGCTCAGCGCCTGTGGAGCAGAAAAAACAACGGCGCAAACCCCGGTCACCTTTCGCACGTCTCTGGTCAATTCGGAAGGCTGCAGCTTTACCATGTCTCTCCGGGCAGACTACGGGGACAATGTGCGGGATTTCACACTGGATTGCCAAACTGATGCGACCAGTGCGTCCTTAACGGTGCAGGAACCACAGGAGGCCCGGGGCATTACCGCAAAAGTGTCCGGGGACAACGCCCAGGTATCCTATGACAGCACCGTTTTGGCGGTGGAGAACTTCGAGAGCCGGGATATTTCTCCCATGGCGGCGCCCTATTTGCTGAAAACGGCCTGGGCCGAGGGATATATTTCCGCCAGTTCCAGGGACGGCGGCTGGGAAGTGATCGAATATACCCTGGGCTACGGAACCGAGGAATTGACCATCACGACTGCCTTTGAAGAAAAGGTTCCGGTCTATGGAGAAATTTCTGACGGAAAAAATACACTGATTTCCTGCGAGATCCGTGATTTCAGTTTCAATGCAAAGGAAGCGGAACCAAATGACAATGCTGAAACGAACCTGGGCGGAGATCCAGCTGGATCATCTGGCCCATAATTTTAGGGAATTAACGAAAAACCTGCCGAAGGACTGCCGCTTTTTGGGCGTGGTCAAGGCGGACGCCTACGGCCATGGAGCCGTGCCGGTGGCCCGGGAATTGCAGGCCCTTGGAGCCGGCTATCTGGCTGTTTCCAATTTTGAGGAGGCCCTCCAATTGCGCCGGGCGGACATCAGCCTGCCAATTTTGATTTTGGGCTATACGCCGCCGGAACTGGCGAAAGAGGAAGCAGATCTGGAACTGACTCAGGAGGTTCATTCGCTGGAGTATGGCCGGGCGCTGCAGGAAGCGCTGACAGAAAAATCGTTAAAGATCCACATTAAAATCGACACCGGGATGTCCCGGCTGGGCTTTTTTGGCTATGACTGTCCGGAACTGATTTCAGAACTCAGTGCGATCGCCGAAATGCCCAGGCTGGAATTGGAAGGCATTTTTATGCATTTCGCCGTGGCGGATACGCCCGGGGAGGACGCATATACGCAGCTGCAATACCGGCGTTTTCGGAACGTCTTGGATAGACTGAAGGCCCATAATATCCTTCCAGAGATCGTACACTGTGCCAACAGCGCCGCCACGATCGCGTACCCGGCGTTTGCCTGCGACATGGTGCGCCCCGGCATCGCCACTTACGGCCTTGCACCCTCGCCGGAAATGCGGGGAGACGCGGATTTAAAGCCTCTGATGAGTCTGAGAACCATTGTTGCCGCCATCCGGCCCTTTGAAAAGGGCATTACTGTCAGCTACGGCAGAACCTATGAAACGTCCAGCCGGCGGAGGATTGCCGTCTGCCCCATTGGTTACGCCGACGGCCTTCCCCGACGGCTCAGCGGGCAGGTTTCATTTTTGCTCCATGGCAAAAAAGTGCCGGTGGTGGGACGCATCTGCATGGATATGTGTATGATTGATGTGACGGATGTGCCGTCGGCGGAAGTCGGCGATACGGTCACAGTGATTGGCCGGGACGGCGATCTTGAAGTGACATGGGACGACTGGGCCGATCAGCTGGGCACGATCTCCTATGAACTTGTTTGCGGCGTCAACAAGCGGGTGCCGCGGCTGTATGTCAAAAATGGATCCATTGTGGACAAACTGCAATATATTGTATAGGTGAAAAAACGTCTCGGACGGTTTCGTTCGAGACGTTTCAGTCTGTCCAAACATGCCTGCGGCACTATTTGCGACCGCTGAATTCTATTCGCCGGGGCAAAATCAATGTGCCCGGCGTCATCCAAATGTCATACAGCACAGGAGTTTTGGATTTGCGCCCGGTGAAATGGGCGGCTCGCGCCCCTGCGCTTCACAGATGCCGTGGCGTTTTACGATTTACAGGGAAAAGTCCTGCCCATCATATTTGGAAAAGTCCACAGTAACAGGCCGGGGTGGAACCCGGCGCATGGGGTCATAACGGAATTTCCGACAATGCTCGGTCTCTTTCCGAATGCCATACTTCCGGCAAATCACCGTCTCCGGTTCCGCCGAAGCGGCAAATTTGCAATAGGCGCATCGGGGTTCTATGTTCTTGCGAAACAGCATCCTGTCCTGCCTCCTTGTTTTTAATAGGAGGATTATACACGATTTTCCCGCTGGTTTCTACCCTTTTTTATTAAAATGACCATGGAAAGAAACGTCAAAGCCCACCAGACGATCAAGGCTGTCACGATGGAGACAAACAGCGTTCGGTGAAATTTCAGTTCCGCGATGGTCGTGACCTGACTGGCCAGGTAAGCCGATACCGGAGAATTCCAGCCCAGGAGTCTCGAAAGAAGAAAGATTAGCGCAGTGGAAAATACCCCGTGGAGCAGTTTTCCAAAAAAGTAGGTTCTGATAGAAAGACCACTAGAGCCAATAAAGGACAGCACCTGACAGTGTACCGACAGGCCAGCCCAGCCTAAAATAAACGCCGCCATACAAAGCCGGTTCCCGAGGGACGCCGCCATATCCCGGAGGCTCCATACGCCGGAGGTCATTTCGATCGCTCCGGACAAAAGACTTTCCGCCATATCCTGCTCCAACCCCAGACCGCCCAGCAGAAGCGTTAACACCTGCGCCAGGCGGGTAATGATACCGGTCAAAAACAGAAGGCGAATGATCACTGTGAAAAAAATTACAAAGGCACAAATGTTTAAGGTGGCTTGAAACGAACTTTTGACAGAGCCAGTAAAGGCTGCGGCGATGCTGGAGGGCAGCGTTTCTTCGTCAGCAGAATGAGAGGAAATCGTCCCTTTTCCGTAATTTCGGAACAGCAGTCCCACCAAAACGGAAGCCGCCACATGGGCACCATAGAGCCATAGGCCTATGGTGCTGCTGGAAAAAATCCCCGCGCCGACAACGCCCAGAATAAAGGCCGGGCCGGAATTATTACAAAAACTCAGCAGACGTTCCGCTTCCTCCCTGGTACAGCCGCCCCGCTGATAAAGTTCTATTGCGGTTCTGGCGCCCACCGGATAGCCGCCGATGATCCCCATTAAAAACGCGCCTGCGCAGACTCCGCCTACACGAAAAAGCGGCGCCATAACTTTCTGCATGATCTTCCCCAGCGCTTCGATCAGTCCAAGTTCCACGCAGAGGGAGGAAAGGACAAAGAAGGGAAACAGAGAGGGCAAAATCACGTTGAGGCAGAGGGAGACACCCTCTTTGGCTGCGGAAACCGATTGACTGGGGAAGAGAATCAGCGCAGCCAGCATGAGAGCAATGCCGCAGGAAAAAGCAGTATCCTGAAATTTTCGTCTCCATAGAATTCGGCTCATTTCCATCACCTCGGAAAAATATATGCAGGAAGGTGATGGAAATTGCTTTTAGGGCATAAACTTAAGCCGGGGTGATGGTATGAAACCAAAGCAGCGGCTCTATCAGGGCGTTGAATATATGGGTCTGCCCTCGGAGGTATTGGGAGCCAGTCAAATCGAAATTACCGACTGCCGTCAGATTTTGCTTTCCGGGCAAAAAGGGATCCGAAGCTACAGCGATACGGAGATCATTGTAGATCTCAGAGAATGCGCGGTCAGCATACGGGGATCCAGGCTGGGCATTGTGACCATGACAGGACAGGAACTGCTTATTCGAGGCGCGCTGGATCAGGTGGAGTTTCTTCATTGACCGGCCACAGGCTCTTAGGAATCGGCGGTACCGCCAAAATCAAAATCATCGGAGCCTGCCCGGAGGATTTTTTAACCAGGATCACAGCTTTGGGCGTCCGCTTTCGCCATTACCGCAAGGAGGACGAACTGACGGCTCATCTGGTCATTCCCCGGTCAAAACTGAAAATTGCCGAACAGGCGGCGGTCAAAACCATGTGTACTATGGAACTCATCCATACTTGCGGGATCCTGCCGCAGATGACAGGGATGAAAAAAAGGTGGATCCTGCCGGTATTTCTGTTGCTGCTGGTTTATGCTGTATTTTTTCTGCAAAGTTACATCTGGTTTTTTACCGTTACCGGCAACGAAACAATCCCTTCTGAAAAGATTCTGCGGACACTGGAGGAATGCGGCGTTGAGTTTGGAACCAAGATGAACAAGCTGGATCTGAACATACTGAAAAATCAAATGCTCTCCAAACTGCCGGAATTGGGATGGATCACAATTAACACAAAAGGCGGCATTGCCGAGGTCGTGGTCCGTCAAAGGGCGGAAACGCCGGTCTACGCAATGGACGCCGCACCGGCCAATATCGTAGCTCGAAAAAACGGCCTGATCACCAGCGTTGTCGCAACGGGAGGGTCTGCCGCAGTAAAGGCAGGGGACCTGGTCACGGAAGGGCAGCTTCTGGTCTCCGGCGTGACCAATCTGGACAAAACCCTGCTGCTGACTCGGGCGAAGGGCGAGGTATATGCCAGGACATGGACGCCTCTGAAGGGAATTTCTCCCGTATCTGTGCAAAACAAGGTCTATACCGGTGAAAAAAAGAGAACGCTATCGCTGACATTTGGAAAAAAGAAGATAAATTTCTATAAAACCAGTAGAATTTCCTATGGAAGTTATGATAGAATATCGGAAAAGAAGACTTTGACCCTGCCGGGCGGTTATACGCTGCCTGTGTCCTTGACGGTTTCCACACTGCGGGAATATCATACGGAGACTGCCGCCGTGAAGCCGGAACAGGCTTCTGCAATTTTGGAGCAGGCTGTGTTAACGCAACTCAAACGCACACTGACAGCAGGGCGGATCTTATCCAGAGATATCTCCGTCCAGCATGAGACAGGTTATTATAGTCTCGTCGGCGAGGCGGAATGCTATGAAGAGATCGGCACAGTGGTCAAAATTCAAAACTGAAGGTAGATCCTATGGTAGAAAAAACGGTTCTTGCGGAGCGAATTGAAACATTGATCAACGTATTTGGCTCTCTGGATGCAAACATTAAAATCATTGAACAGGAGTTTGGCGTTTCCGTCGTCAACCGGGATACAGAACTGAAAATCTCCGGTGAGGAGGAAAATGCCGCTGCAGCAGAGCATGTGTTGAATGGACTGCTCCAGTTGGCTGCCAAAGGTGAAACCATTGAAGAGCAGAACGTGCGCTATGTGATCGGTCTGGTTCGGGAAGGCCAGGAGGAGAAAATTTCGGAACTGACCAAGGACGTGGTCTGCATCACGGCCAAGGGGAAACCCATCAAGGCCAAGACCCTGGGCCAGCAACAATACCTCAAAGCCATTGAAACCAATACCGTGACTTTGGGCGTCGGCCCGGCGGGCACCGGAAAAACCTATCTGGCCGTTGCGGAGGCGGTGGCAGCTTTCCGGGAGAGAAAGGTCAACCGGATCATTTTGACCCGCCCTGCGGTGGAAGCAGGGGAGCGGCTGGGCTTCCTGCCGGGCGATATGCAGAACAAGGTAGACCCTTATCTCCGGCCCCTGTATGACGCGCTGTTTGAAATGCTGGGAACGGAAAACTATAATAAGTATTTGGAAAAGGGAAACATCGAAGTGGCGCCGCTGGCCTATATGCGCGGCAGAACGCTGGACGACAGCTTTATCATTTTGGATGAAGCTCAAAACACCACCCGGGAGCAGATGAAAATGTTTCTGACCCGCCTTGGTTTCGGCTCCAAAATCGTTATTACCGGCGACGTGACCCAGATCGACCTGCCGAGGGATAAGGTCAGCGGTTTGAAGGATGCGGTCAGGGTGCTCGAAGGAGTAGAGGACATTGCCATCTGCCGCCTGAACGCCCAGGATGTGGTGCGCCATGTGCTGGTGCAGCGCATCATTACCGCCTACGAAAAAGCCGAGAAGAAGCGGGAGAAAGTGCCCCAGAGCAAAACCTATAATGATCAGAGGAATTATAAAAAATGAAGCATCAAATTACTGTGCATTCAGAGATACCCCGTGTGAACACACCAGCGCTGACCGCCCAGATCAAACGCTGTATTCGCGGCGCACTTGCGGCGGAACAGATTCCGGTTCCCTGCGAAATCAACGTATTGCTGACCAACAACGAAGGGATCCGGCAGCTGAACCGGAATCTTCGGAATGTGGACCGGGAAACGGACGTTTTGTCCTTTCCCATGTTTGATTTGACGCCAGGCGCATTTCCCCAGGATGTGTCAGCACTGCTGGATCCCGGCCAGCAGCTTTTACCTCTGGGGGATATGGCTCTTTCCATCGAAAAAATTCGATCTCAGGCTCGGGAACTGGGACACAGTGAAAACCGGGAGATCGGCTATCTGACCGTTCATTCGGTGCTTCATCTTCTGGGATACGATCATCTGGATGAGGGAGAAGGAAAGCGACAGATGCGACAGCGGGAGGACGCGATCATGGAAGTCCTAAACATTCCCCGCTGAACTGGCCAAATTGAAACAAAAGAAAAAGGTGCAGCTATGAGTATTACAAAATCCGCCATGGTGACCATTGCCGGCCGTCCCAATGTGGGAAAATCCACGCTGACCAATCGCTTGGCCGGAGAGAAAATCGCCATCGTCTCCAATAAGCCCCAGACCACCCGGAACCGCATTTCCGCTGTGGTCAATCACGAGGATACCCAGATCGTCTTTATGGATACCCCGGGCTTCCATCGGGCCAGGAACAAGCTGGGAGATTATATGGACAACGTGGTCAAGGAGAGCATTGCCGATGTGGATGCGATTCTGCTGTTGGTTGAGCCAATTGCTTCGGTGGGAACCCAGGAGCAAATTCTCATGGACAGCATTCCCGCAGATATCCCGACCATTCTGGTCATCAATAAGATCGACACGCTGGAGCAGAAGGAACTGCTGTTTCCGGTGATCGCCGCTTATTCGAAAAAGATGGAGTTTGCGGCCGTTGTGCCAATCTGCGCCAGGACCGGCGAGGGCGTGGAAGCGCTGTTTGAAGAGGTCAGGAAATATGCCATGGACGGGCCGCAGCTGTTCCCGGACGGCATGGTGACCGATCAGCCGGAAAAGCAGATCATGGCGGAGATTATTCGGGAAAAGCTGCTGTGGTGTTTGGACAAGGAGATTCCCCACGGCGCCGCCGTTGAGATCGACAAGTTCTCCGAGCGAGAGAACAGCGGCATCATTGATCTGGAAGCGACCATTTATTGCGAAAAGGCCAGTCATAAGGGCATTATCATCGGCAGGCATGGCGATATGCTGAAAAAAATCAGCACCATGGCTCGCAACGACTGCGAAAAATTCATGGGCACCAAAGTCTATCTCCGTTGCTGGGTCAAGGTCAAGGAAAATTGGCGGGACAGTGATTTCCTGATCAAAAATTTCGGCTATCGGGACTGACGACCCCAATTACTGTCTGGTATGGCGCAGCATTTCTCTGCAAACAATAGCTTTGGAGGGATGCGATATGGAAACAAAATTGCTTTGGGATCTCTTTTTGAAAACCGGTTCCCCGGAGATTTATGTGGAATACCACCAGGCTGCCCTCCGGGATGAAAACGGATGATCCGGCAGCCTTACATATTGCCATGTTTTACACCACAAAGGGACTTATCCTGCGGGAAACCCAATACAAAGAAAGTGACAAGCTATTGGATGTGCTGACCGCCGATTTGGGGAAGATCACAG
>CAZGOQ010000091.1:0-8854 GCA_964527315.1 uncultured Oscillospiraceae bacterium
GCACAACCTGAGCATAGCCGCCGCCTGCCGCGCCGCCCTTTATGCCGAACACCGGCCCGAGAGACGGCTCCCGAAGGCAGAGCATGGTATTCTTGCCAAGACGGCAAAGCGCATCCGCCAGGCCCACGCTGGTAGTGGTTTTCCCCTCTCCCGCCGGGGTGGGATTGATGGCGGTAACCAGGATCAGTTTGCCCTTCCGGGGGGCGTTTTTCAGGGTTGAGAGGTCCAGCTTTGCCTTATACTTGCCGTAAAACTCCAAAAGTTCCCGGTCGATCCCGGCCTTTTGGGCCACCTCCTCAATGGGCAGCATTGGGGTAGCCTGTGCGATTTCGATATCGGTTTTCATATGCAGCATTCCTTTCTTTTATCCCGAAGAATGGAAAAATGCCCACCTCCGGACGGTTTCGCCCAGACGGTCGGCATTGCAAGGGTCATACTCCATGTGGTTTCCCCACTTCCGTCAGTTGTATGGCCGCTTTCAGGATATCATTTTGGGAAAGATTTGTCAAGCGCCGCGGCCGGTTTGGCGGCAATTTTAACCGGAAAGCGGCGCACCTGCTTCATATACAAACCGGGAGAAGTCCAGCCCATGGTCGAGGAAAAAATCCAGCACCTGTCCCATTTCCGCCGCCGTAATATCCGACTGAGCAAGAATTTGATAATAGGAACCGTCCTCCAACTGGAAATACAGATATTTCAGGCCGTCCAGCCGGCCATTTCCGATCACGCTTACACCGTGGTAGTCGACCTCGGTGACATCTTCTTCGCTGTAGCAATGAAAATATGGGTCAGATTCCTCCGGCTTCTCTGTCCATGCGATCAGGTTGATCCCCGTCACGTCATCTTCCGTACACCACTCGATCCTGACGGTCGTCACCTGCCGGTTCTTGTCATATTTTGCCCAGATATACGGTGCATCAAAATCTAAATCTGGAATCAGAGAATCCGCCGCCAGTTCTTCGGCGTGTCTGCGGAAGTCACGAAAGTCCGTTCCAATCACCATGCCGGAATCGTCCAATCCATTCACTGGCTTGGAGTAAACACGCTTATTATCCCGAAAGAACATATCATAATCCACCGCGCTGTTTGCCGTGACCGCTGGATCCATCCGATCCGAGGGTTCATGGCTGGACCCTCCCCACCCCGGCGTGCAGGCGGATAACAACAGGATCAGGCTGAACATCAGTCCAATCGTCTTTTTCACACCCACACTTCATTTCACCGGTAGAACAGGTAATACCGCTGTTCCGGCATACCGAGGAATTCCGTATTCACCGCTAATAAATACATTCCTTTTCTGCCGAATAGAACGCGTCGCCAAATTCCACGCCCTCTATGGCGGACTGCCGCGCCTGCCGCAGTTCCTCCAGCGTAAACAACGCCCGGCGCAGCATCGCGATCATTTCCAGCCGCCGGAGGTCATCTTGGGAATAGTCCCGGGTGTGATAGTGTCCGGGATACCCCATATCCGGGCGGATCAGCCCTTTTCCTCATAGAGCCGAAGAGCTTTTGGCGTCAGATCGGTTTTTTCGCAGATTTCCTTTCGTTTCACGTGCAAGCACCCCTTTCATGAGTCGATTATAAAAGTCGCCCCTGGGGCAATTTCAAGAGAAACGGCAAAAAATTATCATTTTCTTTGCTGGCCCGGCATGACCAAGCCACGGCCCTACTGTTCCTCGGTTTCTTCCGGCGCTGCCTCCGCTGTTTCCGTATCGGTTGATTCCTCCGCCGGAGGAAGGGGCGCTTCTTCCGGCTCCGTCTCGTTTTCCATCTCTTCGGCTGCTTCGGCTGCCATTTCCCTGACTGCTTCTGTCTCTGGTTCCCCGTCTCCTTCGTCCACCGTTTCCGCTGCCAGCCGGGCTTTTTGATTGACATAGAGGTCTTCCGGCTCATGCTCCCGGAAAATTTTATCGTAAATCAGGAAGATCAGCACTGCCACAAAGCACACGCCCGCCAGAAGCTGGCTGATGCGCAGATTGGTGCCGCCTACATAGAGACTGTCCGTCCGAAGCCCCTCGATCATGCACCGGCCCAGACCATACCAGCCGAGATACATCAAAAAGATTTGTCCGTCAAACTTTCTTTTTTTCGAATAAAAATGCAGCAGCAGCAGACCCAGGGCATTCCACGCCGATTCATAGAGAAATGTGGGATGCACAAAAATCGTGTTTCCCCCGGCGTCAGTCAGACCCATCCGGAGAAAGCTGTCCGTCTCCGTACCGAAGGCCTCCCGGTTGATAAAATTCCCCCAGCGGCCAACGCTCTGGCCGATCAGAAGGCCCAGACCGCCAATATCCAGCATGGCGGCCGTCTTAACTTTTTTGACTTTTGTGTAGATGAACAGTCCCAGCGCAGCGCCGATGACGCCGCCATAGATGGCAAGGCCGCCCTCCCATATGTAGAGGACTCGGATCGGGTCCTCCCGATATAGTTCCCAGGAAAACAGGCAATAATAGGCCCTTGCGCCGACAATGGCCAGGGGCACTGCGCAGATCAACATATCGATGATGTTGTCCTGGGTCAGGCCAAACTGATCCGCCCGTTTCAGCCCATACCACACCGCCAAAAGAAAGCCCGCCGCAATGATAATACCATACCAGTAGATCGCTTTTCCGCCAATGGAAAAGGCCACCCGGGAGGGGTTGAAACTCAATCCCAGGCTGGGAAATGAAATCTCATACATACTTTATTCCTCCTTCTTCGTCGGTTCAATCACCGAAAGCACCGACCGCTCCGACGTGATCTCCGTCTCGATCATCTGTTTCACATCTTCCGTCCCCAGACGTTGATAGAGTTCCGGGAAGGTGAAATAATCATAGCCGTCAAACTCCGACGCCGCCAGCCGATAGCAAAGCCCCTCAAAGCTGTCAAGGCCCCGAATGCGCCGCCCCATGGCTGAGCGCTTGAGCCGCCCCAGCAGGGCCTCGTCCACGCCTTCGCGTCCTATGCGCCGGGCTTCTTCCAGAACAGCATCCAGAACCGCCGCCGGATTCTTGCTGTCTCCAGTCATGCTCATGGCGCTGAGTTCTCGAATGGTTCCATAACCCGCGCCAAAGCCCGAGTCGATCAGCCCCTGTTCATAGAGCCGCTGATAGAGCCGGGAACTCTCGCCGCAGAGCACCTCCGCCGCCAGATCCCCAAAAATCTCCTGCCGGAGCCGCTCCGGTCCCCGGGATATCTCCGGCCCCTTAAACCCCAGCGCAAACATGGGCATGGAGACCTCCATCTGCTCCCGGATTTCCTGCCTGTCCGGCAGTTCCGGCTCCTGCTGGCCATAATTCCGCTCCGATGCGCCCCCCGGCGTCTCAGGCAGAATCGCAAGGGCGGCGTCCCGAACCGCTTCCGGCTCCACATCGCCCACAACGCACAGCGCCATATTGGAAGGATCGTAGAACGCCCGGTGGCAGTCATAGAGGATCTCCGGTGTGATATCCAAAATGCTCTCCACCGTTCCGGCAATGGGCACCCGCACCGGATGATTCCGGTACATGGCCCGGAACAGGTTTTCGTCCAGCCGGGATCCGGGGTTGTCCTCATACATTTTGATCTCCTGGGTAATGATTCCCCGTTCCTTCTCCACGCTCTTTTGGGTAAAATACCCCTGAGAGACAAACGTCAAAAGCGTTTTCAGATTTTCCATAAAGGCGGAGGTGCAGGAAAAGTAATAAGCAGTCATATGATAGGACGTAAAGGCGTTGGGGCTTGCCCCGGTAGCCGACAGTCGCTGCAGCGCGTCGCCGTCCGGCATATCAAACATCTTGTGCTCCAGATAGTGAGCCACCCCGTCCGGCGACTGCATAGCTTTGCCGTCCAACATAAATCGTGTATCAATGGAGCCGTAATTCGCGGCAAAAAAGGCGTACTGTTTCAAAAATCCCTTTTTTACCACCACCTGAATGGACAGGCCGTTGGGCAGCCGCTCCTGGAACAGGGTCTCCCCCAGGCGGCTCAGTTCCCGCTTGTTCATTCCGCCGCCCCCTTTAAAAAGTAGACGGTGTCCAGCACGATACTTTGTGCGGCGGCCTGTATCTCTGGCACCGAGATCTGTTCCAGCTGCCGCACCAGTTCCTCTGTGGTGTAGGAAAAGCCGCCCACCAGCTGACCCAGCTGAAAATCATCCAGCTGATAGGGAGAATCCTCCCCTGTTTTCAGTGCTGAGATCAGGTAACTGCGCGTGGATTCCAGTTCCTCTTCTGAAATTTTCCCATTTTTACAGGCATCCAGCTGTAATAAGATCTCCGATTTGGCCCGTTCGTAGTTTTCCGTGTCCACGCCGGAGGACACCAGCATCACGCCCTTGAAGCGATCCAGACCGGAGGAAGCGTAATAGCAAAGGCTCAACTTCTCCCGGACGTTCATAAACAGCTTGGATCCCAGAGAGCCGCCATAGACGCCGTTGAGCATCAGCAGCGCCGGATAACGTGCATCTCCGGCGGTCATGCCGGTGCGGAATCCCATGACCAGCTTTCCCTGCGCCACGTTCAGGGTTTCTGTTCGCTCCTTCACCGTCTGGGGCATTTGCCCCAATTCTGTCCGTGTCAAGTCGACTTCTCCCCTTGGAAGGCCGCTGAGGGCCTTTAAAAGGGAATCCTTCAATTTTTTCTCCTCTGTCTGGCCCGTAAAGATAAATTCCACCCTGGAATGGGCCAAAATATTTTGATAGTGGGCATAAAGCGCTTCCGGTGTGATCCGCTCTACGTCCTCTTTTTCACCGTATTTACTGACGCCATACGCTTCGCCTTGAAACATCTCCTGACGCAGGCGGATCGACGCATAGGTGCGTTTCTCATTGATTTGCGTCTCAATGGCATTGATCAGATTGACTTTCTCCCCCTCCACATAATCTCTGCGGAACACGCCATCCTCCAGGACCGGTCTTAGGAGAAAGCTTCCCAGCAACTGACAAATCTCATCAGTCAAATGTTCTCCGGAAAGCGCATAACGCTCGTTGATGTAGTCCAGAAAAAAGCCCACCGTCTGAACCTCTCCCTTTTTCCGGACCGAGGTCTGGATGCCGACGCCATACCGCTGATCCAGCCACGTCGAAACAGCGCCCATATCCGGGCACATCTCACAGCCCCGCAGCAGCACATCCGGCAGAAGCGCATTGTACGCCGCTTCCTCCCGGGAAAGCGGCCGCAGCAGATTCAGGGAGAGACAGTTTGTTTTAAATTTATCCGTGGATATCACCGTTAAAAATACATTGGGCAACAGTTCCATTCGTTTTCGAATCATGACAGCATTCCTTTCCGGCTCCGTTTTTTCCATTTCGTATATTATACAACAGTGCCGCAAAAAGTAAACGAAAAATTTACATGCACATGCCCCCTGCCATGCGGCAAAGGAACTTTTTTTACAGGATTTTCGCGTCTCACTTGTAAGATTCCGCAAAATCCTGTAGAATAACAGTATGAAATTCGGAAAGGAGCGATTGCATGGAATGGTTAGAGGTCAGCATTGAAACGGAATCTCCCGCCATTGATTTTTTGGGCGCAAAACTCACCGCCATGGGCTATGACAGCTTTATCATAGATGACAGTCAGGATTTTTCGGACTTTCTCAAGGAAAACACTCAGTATTGGGACTATGTGGACGAAGCCCTGGCCCGGAAGATGGCAAATGTCTCCCGCATTCGGTTATACCTCGAAAACAATGCCCAGGCCCCGGAACGGCTGGAGACTTTGCAGCAGGAACTTGCCGCATGGAAACAGGCCTGCCCCGTCAGCGCAGGCACTCTGACGCTGTCTCTGGAAAATCTTAAGGAAGAGGACTGGGAGGAAAGCTGGAAACAATACTATCAGCCCATCCCCATCGGGCAGCGGTTTTTAATCGTTCCCCAGTGGCTCGACCCGGAGATTCCAACGGGCCGCATTCCCTTGAAGCTGGATCCAGGCATGATCTTTGGCACCGGCGCTCACGCTTCCACTCAGATGTGTCTAAAAGCCCTGGAGCAGCGCATTCGAGGCGGCGAAACCGTCCTTGATCTGGGCAGCGGCAGCGGCATTTTGTCCATTGCCGCTCTGCTCCTGGGCGCGGATAGAGCCATCGGCGTAGACATCGATCCCAAAGCGGAGGACATCGCCCGGGAAAACGCCGCCCTGAATGGCCTGACCGCGCCGCGCTTTACCGCTATCACCGGCAACGTCCTTGATTGTCAGGTCTGCTCCATGCCGTTTTGTCCGGAGGAATATGACGTTGTACTGGCCAATATCGTTGCCGACGTGATCATTCCGCTCAGCGCCGCCGTTCCGCACCTGCTCAAAGCAAACGGCACATTGATCTGCTCCGGCATTCTCCGTCCTCGGCTTGATGAGGTTATTTCCGCACTGGACAAAAACAGCATACAGGTCACAAAGCAGTCCATTCAGGAGGACTGGTGCTGTCTGACCGCCCAAGGGAGGGGATTGGGTTTATGACGTATCGAAATAAACTGCGGCTGAAACGGCTGCTGATTGCCCTGGCCATCCTGCTGGGAGTCATTGCGCTGGTCCTGCTCATCGGTTTTACCTATTTGGGCCGTTATGTGGTTTATACCGAAGACGGAGCCTACTTCTCCTTCCACACTCCCACTCCCGCCGTTTCGGACGGCGGCCTGGCCGTCTCCCCGCCTCAGTCTCCGGTTTTAGTGACCGGCGCATCCATCCAGGAGAATTCCGCCTTTGAGGAAGAAGGCAGGATCTATCTGCGGGCCTCAGAGGTGCAGGGATTGATGATCGACTACCAGACCCTACAGGATGTGGCCGCGCTCAACGCCATAGACCTTACCGAGGGCGGATATAACACTCTGGTGCTGGAAATGCGCACAGGCGACAGCCCGATTTTGAACACCGAGGCGGTACAGACGCTGATCAGCCGGGCGAGGGAGCAGGAAATGCAGCTGGTGGCTATGATTTCCTGTCTCAACGACAACGATTACGCCCTCAGCCATGTGGATGCTGCCTTGCGAATCTCCGGCGGCGCTCTTTGGCAGAACGCAGACGGTTTTTATTATCTGGACCCAACGGAGCCGCTTGTAGAGGACTATCTGGTTTCCATGATTTCCACGCTGACTGATATGGGCTTTCAGGAGGTGATTCTGGATCACTATGACTTCCCAGATTCTCCGTCCATAGTCTATGACGCCGGCGACTCCACCCGGGACGCGCTTTTACAGGCCGCCTATGCATCTCTGGAGGAAGCTGTGGGTATCCGCTGTACGCTGGGTCTTTTGATCCGCGATCCCAGCGCCGGACACCAGGCCTTTGATCTGGCGGAACACCTGTACGTCTGCTTCTCCGACGGCAGCGGACTCCTCTCCTATGTGGAAGAGCATCCGGACTATTATATGGTTTTTTTGACCGATTCTCATGACACACGGTTTGACGGTCTGGGAAAGATCACCACTCCAAGCGATTTCTCTACCTCCGCTGCCTCAGAAGCATAAGAAAAAATTTCCCCTCCGAAAATCCGATGGATTTTCGGAGGGGTTTTATTTTATGTCATATCTGTATTCATCCAGAAGAAACGGTGACTGCCTACAGTGACGACATACTGCTGCTGCTCATGCCATGCGGAGACAACCAGCGCCGGGTTATACCAGAGATCCGCCTTTTCCTCTGTAACGCGTTCACCATCGTCAAACACCCGGGATACGGATTCCTTGACCTCGTCAGTGACCAGATTATAGGATGTAGACACGATTTGATACTTCTGGATGGTCTGCGCTACGGTATAGCCATTGCGAAGCGTTCCATCCAGAATACACTGGGCGACCATCATCTGGCCCTTGACGCTTTCGCCGCCGGCTTCACACATAACTGCACACTCCACAGCGATCCGCTCCTGATCCGTAAGATCATAGCCGCTGTCCGCCGCTCTGGTTTCCTCCTCAGGATCCAGCGTTTCATCCGTTTCGCTGATTGTTTTAATTGGGGCCAGTGTCTCAAGATTTCTGGCCGGTGCCTCAACATTCTGCGCTTCCACTGCGGCGACAGTAACCGCCGAAGCCTGTTTTGGCTCGACTTCCTCCACAGCCATGGAACGAATCCCAAGCATGGCGGCAGTTATCACCAGGATCAAACAGAGAGGCACTATAATTCGAAATTTGTTCTTCATATAATTTCCCTCAAACCTTTGAAATTCTCCAAAAGCGTTCTCCGGAGAATCTTGCTTGCGCCAAAATCATACTCCATTTTTGCCGGAATGTCAATTACATTTTGTAATTATTTTCTCGACAAAAATCAAAGATTTGCTCATTTTCTCTGTCATTTATGCGTTTTTCGTCGATTTTTTATGTATATTTCACAGGAACCGGCTATAATTTTTGTTGATTTTTTGACTTAAATGTTGTTTTAATTTTGTAACTTTTTAAAATAAATGTCAAAACAGAAACAAAAGTAACAAATTATTTTGATTGTAACATTGTTACATTTTTCACGAAACACGTATCTTTTTGTCAGTTTACGGCTGTTAACATAAGATTATGCTTGATTAAGTTGTAACTTTTATGTAACTTATTTTCTGGCAGCATTTTTTGAACCTTCTGCGCAAGATGTTTGCTCAACTCTATTTTTGCTCCACCATATAGCGATCCATTATGTTACCTTTAGAACCAATTCTCCAAATGTTCCCTAATAATTATGGAAGTGTTGAAAATGCGCTCCCCTGCCCTAATTCCTTCGGGTAATCTTGTTTTTCATGCACCATTCCGCACACCAAAGAAACAATCTTTTGATCAAAAAATTTTTATGCTATACGAATTTTCTGATTTTTTTTGAAATCTGCCGCAATTGACCCGCTTGGACGCAAAAAATTGCCGGCGTTTAGCGGAGTGCTCGTAAGACAGTAAACCATCAAGAATTACGAATCACGGCAT
>CAZGOQ010000092.1:0-8852 GCA_964527315.1 uncultured Oscillospiraceae bacterium
AATGGGGTTCAGGAGGCCGCTGGTTCAAGTCCAGTCACTCGGACCAATTGAAAAGCCTTGGAAACACTACGTTTCCAAGGCTTTTGCTTTTTTAAAAGATTCCGCATTCTGCTCCAGCGTGTTGAATTTGTGTTGAATTGATGGTAATAATCCTTTGTTCATACCTAACGGGGAATAATATTGAAAAGAAAGGCGGCGGCAAAATATGTGTACACAAAGTCAGTTGAATAATATACTGAACATCGTAGTGACAGAAGCTAAGCGTGTTTTTGCTTCCGCGCTTCACGCAGCAATCTTGTATGGGTCTTATGCCCGTGGCGACCATGATGAACAATCCGATATAGACATTCTGCTTCTTGTGGATATGCCGGCGGAATTACTGGAGGGTTACCGGGAGCAGATGGATCATCTCTGCGGCCGTATTTTGTACGAGCATGGTACTGTTCTCTCCTTGCTGGAGAAAGACTTGGCAACCTATGAGAAGTACAGGGAAGCCCTGCCGTTTTATCAAAATATCGAACGGGAGGGACGGAGAATTGCCTGACGCTTTGAAGGACTTATCATCTGCCCGTATCCGTCGCGCCGAGGACTGCCTTCGGGAGGCGGCGTTGCTGCTGGGAAACGGCGAGTACCGTGGCGCTGCGAACAGGGCCTATTATGCGGTGTTTCATGCGCTCCGCGCGGTTTTGGCCCTGGATGGATTTGACTCCAAGAATCATTCCGGCGTGATTGCGAAGTTTCGCGAGCTGTATATCAAGACCGGCCTGTTTACGCCGGAAATGTCTGACATCATTGGCAGTCTGTTCCGTATCCAATCTGCCAGCGACTATGATGATTTTTATGTGGCCTCCAAGTCGGATGTGGAGAGCCAGTATGAGCGGGCAAAAAAGCTTGTATCAGAGATAGAGAAATATTTGAATGAACAGACGGTGTGACCAATGGCCGCACCGTTTTTTTGCTGTCAGTAGTTCCACCAGGATGGAAAAGACATAGGACTATCTTTCCACCATGGTGGAAAATCTGCGTCAGGGTTTACAACACTGTCAATCGATCTGAGTTTCTTCCTTCTTCCTCACAGGTGATTTCCTGCGCACGGTGCCGTCCGGCCTGAGCTCCCGGGCCGCCACCGAGCTATGGTCACCGTGAGGGCAGGCAATGCGGAAGTGTTGATCGGGAAGGAGCAGAACGGTGAAAACCGCTCCAGCCACTCGGGCTGTGCTGGGTGGTGCGGCGGTATACTGCTCCTTACCGTTGTCCAGCGACACAGGCGAGGTGGGTGGATCAATGGACTTTTCGGGACGAAGAACACGAAGAATGGTATACAGCCGTTCCTGCGCCTCGGGAGAGGTGAAGGAAGTGTAGTTGTTGCTGGTGACATCGTTTACGACAGAGTATCCCAACAAAAACTGGGCTGTTCCGCTGCGCATTTCCAACCCACACCGATGGTACAGGTTATACTCATATGTGTTGTGCAGCAGTCTCGTTGAAATGGCGACGCGCGGATCCCGTTTGTGTTGGGCTTGGACCTGGCGCATTTGCATCTCTTCCGCGCCGGCCTGACGAAGCATTTTGCGGGCGTGCTTGACCAACGTCTCCTGATCTATTGTCCGGGTCGGGTCACTGAGCATACCGGCGACGGGCATTTTTGCCAGAGCGGTTTTTCCGTAATTTTCTCTCAGTTGGTGGTACGCCTTCCGCAAGACCATGGCACATTGGGGGATGCAGGGGCGACTGTAGTTGTGTAGAGCCCCTGCCCGATTGGGCTGAATGAAATGGATTACCACAAAATCCTCACGAGCTGGATCAAACAAGATGTCCTTCCATCGAAAAGTACGGATATCATGCCCGGAAAAGCCGCTCAGTTGCAGAGCTATACCACAATCGGGACCGCTTGCGTTGACCAGCAGCCGGTCATACAGCTCGTCCTGAACTTCCAGAGACAGGATTTCCGGCGTGTCTGCTTTTGCTTGGCTTTGCTGTGCGGTGGGCTTGCGCTTGACGGGTTTCGGGAACGGATCAATACCGGAACAGATCCCGGCGTCCAGACAGTAGCACCAAAAATCACGGAGGCGCTGCAGTATGGCCTTGGGAATGGGCTTTTTGCGCTGCTTTTCTTCCTTGTCCAGGAATTTTTTATGTCGGAAGAGGTATAGTCCGCCATGGGCTTGTTGGGCATACGCCCGTAGTAGTCCTTCATATCATTGATGAACCTGTTTTTGGCCCGCTTTACATTGTCGGCCTTTTCAGCGCCTTTAACATCGGCGTTGGGACGCTGGAGGGCCCAAAAGTCCTCGCTGTACACAGCCAGGGCGACGACGGGTGTGATCTGGTCTCGCCTTATGAAGCTCCGCTGCCGTTTGTGGATGAGCGCGGCGTAGTCCGTGTACAGCCCGATAGCCCTCGCTCCAAGATAGAGTTTGATTTCGTCAACATCACAAGAATCAAAGTATAGAGTGTCGCTGGCGTATACCGGCTTGCTCTTTGCGGCCTCGATCAGTTCCTCCAAGGATTTCCCTTCTGGGGGCGGGGCATTGGCATACTTCTTGCGGATGCGGGCCTCCCGCTTGTCCAGCGCGTTCTTCTTCAGCTGCCCAGTCAGCTGCAGCACTTTTCCGGTGCTGGGATTAAGCACGCTGATAGTCCCGCGATATAAATATGTACCGCTTGCCTGCACACCCATGGAAAAACGCATTTCTGCACCATTGTGCCAGTATGATCCGTTCACGCTTATGAGCATATTTTTGTCATCGTAGACAGGGGAGAAAATGCTGGGCGGTGCCCATGTGAGGTCAGTCTTTGGCATATTTTTCCTCCTCTAAGACTTGCCCGATGACGACTCTGTCATCCGGGCGGAATTTTTTGTTTGTTTGCTTCCAGTCCCGCATGCCGCTGCTGGGGACTGTTACGGTGATCAGCTCGCCGGGTTCGGCGGCTTCCAGGTTTACCTCGACCAGCAGAGGTACATCTCCGGCATTGACAAACTCCATCGACTCGAATGGGATGATATCAAGGTCAGTCCCATGTGAGAGGGATATGTGAGCAACTGCGGGATGACGGCTGAGGGCTATGTCCCGAATGGCCCGCTCGCGCTTCATGGCCAGCTGCGCCATGTTTTCCGGCAACCGAAGATCTGTTTGTATGCGCTTGGCTTTCTTCCCCTCATGCCCTAAGCATGCGTCGATCTCGTCGTCGGTCCAGCCTTCCATGTTGAGCCAATGGGAGGCGGCGTTTCTCCGCAAAACGTATGCGCTGGCATCGAAAGAGAATGCGCCGTCAGCATCCGTGTCGGGGTGGATATCCATTTCCCGGCTGACGGCGTCCCAGTACCGTTCGTCAAGACCGCACTCGGTCAAAAGTCGTTTGATCCAAGAGGACAGTTCGCTGCCCTGCACCAAGGCAGCACCATCTTCGGGTAAGGAATTGCCAAACTCGGAAATACACTGGTCTAACATGGAAATACCCCAGAAACTGAGGGGTATATCCCGATAGGCATTTTCACTCTTCAGCTTGTAATCGCGCTTGCCGTCCCGCTCTTGATACCGCACCTGCATGACGGCGTATTCATCCCGGCGGCAAATATCGCAAGGGTTTGCTCCGGCGGCCTCACCGGTGCGAAGGCCGGCATCATACATCAGGACAGTGGAAAATACGAATTTTGGCGCCTTCTTGATTTGCCGCGGCAAGGCACGAAGAAATTTCTCCTCCACGTCTTCAGGAAGCGATCGGATCTGCTCCGGCTGCAGAAGTCCCCGAAAGTTGCTTCGGCCCACGACGAAATGGATGTCCGGCAGATCGGGATTAAGCTCCCGTAGCGCTGCGTAGATGATCTCTGCCTGCGCTAAGTAGCGCTTGGCCGTCTGCCTGTAGTTGCCGGTCTTCTCGCCGGCGTGCGGGTTGATGCGGACCTTTTCTTCAATGTCAGCCAACAACCGATCTCGATCCAGGTCACACAGCTCTTCGTCAGGATATAGGGACAGCAGGGGGAGTACGCGGTTTTCAAAACGCTTCAGCATCGTGCGGCGCGTGTTCACATCCCACTCCGGGTATATTGGATCATCAGACTGGCGAAGCTGATAGAAAGCGATCGCAACGGCGCTACTCAATGCCCCGGAGGACTTGGATCGCTGTGCCTGCGGCTTTGCCTCCCGGGCTCGACGGCCGATCTCAAAAGCTGCCTGCTGGGCCACCCGCTCCACGTCTGACAGATTCCGGGCGACGCGCTTGATCGGCTTGACGGTGGGGGAATTGCCATTGAAATCCGCATCGACGCGGGCAGATGTGAGAACCGTATAGGATCCGTTAGCCTGCTCGCTGCAGGTGACATGGGCGGTAACGCCTTTGACGCCGGTAGGGATGTCCTTATAAAGCATGTAGGGAGTGCCTCCGAATCGAAATGGTGTTTGATGCTACCATTTTGACACAACTATTATCCTATGTGCTTCCACGCGTGGAAGGTTTCACAAAAAAATTAAAATGTCCCTGGAAAAGTCGGCTAACTGATCCAGAGACATCATCTATTATGTTATTTATTTTCTTTCTTTTCGGACGGTAAGAGCCCTTGGTCATTGAGCAACTCAAGAAACTCATCGATGGACAACTTACCAATATTATCAAGCATTAGACGTATTTGAGGAATGGCCAACAGGACGAAAGTACGGGCTTCATCCTGACTGAGATTAAGGCCATAACAAAGTCTACATACAGTGTCAATACTTGGCATGTTTTTCTTGCCATGGTCACTGCAATCAGATAGAAAACGATTCACAGAACTATAAGAGAGACAACTGCGATGGGCCAGTTCCGTCGGGCCAATACCCAGTTTTTTCATCTTGTGTTTTGCAAATTCTGCAGGCGTTAATTCTTCTTTTTCTTGTGCTTCCTTTTTCCAGATGTTATCTGGCAGTGTTATAACGAATACCGTCGGGAGTGGTCGTTATATGGGCAATATGCCGTAAAATATAATGCGTAGATACAACGATTCCACAACCATTAGTCATATCGACCGCCCCCTTTTAAATTGAATTGTGTGTGCACCTCCTTTCCACTAAAATTGAGTGAATCCACTCCAACGGTGTGCGTGAAACACAATTTATATACATGTAATTCTATAATGTGAACCAGGGGAATTGTCTCCGTGAAAGAAAAACAAAAGACACCTCACCTGCTGTAGGGTAAAGTGCCTATCATTTTAAAAACATCTTGTTTAGGATAAATGATTCATACTTCTTTAAGATAATAATATTATACTGCAAATTATCCTGTCTGTCAATAAGCGAAGTCATCAACAATAGTCGGTGGCCTTTGCAGTTGGGACCATGTAGAAATCTTGCTATATCAGGGGTTACATGCATATGATGCTGCGTTCAGTTCCTTTACTCGGCGCAATTAGCGTCCCATTGGCTCTCACACGGTTTGATCGTTGTATCAAAAGTGATTACCGTATATCAACCACCGAGAATTACGGATAGCAGGTCGGTTCATCCGAAGAATATAGAATACTTTCGCATCTGTTCAAAGATGATGTTTTCCACCCGGTTTATGATCTCCGGAAGATAGAGGGTGTCCAGTTCGGACAGAATTTCGGACACATCGTGTTTTGTGAAGCTGAAATGAAGATGCTCGCCCGGAAGGTCTGCCACGGCCTCAAATTGTTCATCAAACGAGGGGCTGAACGGCTTTGCCTGTACGCGGCCAATACAGTCATACAGATCTGCGCCAAGCGGATAGTCCTTCAAATCGGACAGCAGGGTCAGCCCGTTGTCGAACACCGGGCATAGTCTGTATTCACGCGTCGTCTCATTTCGGATGACTGCCAGGTTGTTGGTGTGACGATCCTCGTTCAGGAAAAAGACGTCCAGCTCGATCAGCGTGGTAAGATAGTTTATCACCCGTGTTAGCCCGGTGGTGCGTTCCACAAAATCGGCGACGTACGATATCTTTTCGGCCACATCCTGAATCCGGCTGATTGCCTGTGCCATACCGAGCCCTTTATAGGCCCGGTGCAGACGCTCAAAAGGAACCAGCATCTCATTGGAGTGCAAAAAGTTTTTGCTCACGCAGCCCGGCTTTTCCTTTCCGTCAAAGGCGATGAGTACGGGCGAGTATTCGACATAGGAAAGAACATTGGATTTGGTCAGCAACTTCGATATGACTACCTCGGCCAAAGTCTCATAGCCCATGTGGTCGGCCTTATACCATCGGCCGGAACGGAACCACTTCGGCTGATCGCCCTTGGAGGTGTGCCCCTGCAAGGGCTCCTGGGGCGTGGTTTGGAAATCAATTCTCTCCATGGTCAGGCCCTCCTTGCTCATAGTATTGGAATTTCAGCCACATATCGTCGTCTGCCATCCGGCCATGTGTCTTCTCCACGATCTGCAGAGGGTCGTAGGTGTCGACGCCCAGGGCGCGCAGAAGACTTTTTGCGTTGCCGCGGGTAGAGGGAAAGCAGCGGTCCTGTAAAAACGCCTCAAAGTCCTCCCATGAGGGCCGTTCCAGAACGCCGAAAGCCCGGTGGAGCGGATCAGGCGTGCGGTTTTTGATCTGGATGTTCCGGTTCAGAAAATCCACGTCGATCACAGTACACGGATATTGGCGGTACATATAGGTCATTCTGAGCGTATATCCCGCCTCTGGCGGACGGTTGATGTACTTGCTGATGACCTGTCTGGAGGTACCATACATGGCGGCCACGTCATTTATCGTCATGCCGTCGGCCAGAAGCTGTTCGATCTGACAGATGTCACCACTGTCCAACTTCCGTTTGCGGCCGGCGTTCCGGTCATTTTTTGTTTTATAGACACGGGCTATCTCACTGAGCCTGTTCACATCATCTGTACCGAATAGCTTCAAGCACAGTTTCCGATAATCGACCTGATCCATGACGCACCTCCTTATAGTTATTATGCGCAATAAAATTAAATTAATTACATTATATGCTACTCGGAACATGGTGTCAACCCAAATGTAAAACCAGAGAGCGATCACCGCTCTCTGGTTCAAATTATTATATAGTGCGCCTTATTTGCTGTTGTCCCGTTCCATGGTCTCCTTCACGGCGCGGGTGATGAAGGCGTTTGTTGACTCGCCTTGCTTTGCGGCGTGCTGCCGGATGAGCTCGCGCTGCCCTTTTGGAACGCGAAATTTTACTTCATCAAGCTTTTCTGTAATATATTTTTTGTTTATTCGCAGTCGGGACTCAGATGTAGCCGTTCTGATCGCCCCCTTCTAAAATATAGTATAACACGACTTGATTCAAATGGACAATAGGGATAAATTAACATGGGCCCATACAAAACGCACAAAAATGGTGAAGCAAATTTATAGATTATATCAATTGAAACATGGGCCCATACTATGTTATAATCCCCTCAGAAAATAGAAAACAGCGGCAGTGCATAGGAGCGCCAACTCCCATGCACCTGCGCAGGTGAGTGAGCACCTACACAACGGACCGAACTGTCCGCACCGCGGGAGTAGTATACTCTTTTTTGCTTGATTTCGCAAGAGAGGAATCGCTTCTGTGATCGCGGCCATTGCCGTCCTGTCACACGAGTACGATACCGTGTAGGAGACTATCCTGCACGGTGTTTTCTTTTTTCCAAAATACATTTTTGGAGGGTTCTACATGAAGAAAGTGATGGGAAGCGAGACCGAGTACATGACGGTGGCAGAGGTGAGGAAGTATCTCAACATCAGCCAGGCATCGGCGTATGAATTGACGCATCGGAAGGATTTTCCGGTGTGTCGCTTCGGCGGCAGCATCCGGATCCCAAAGCAGGCGTTTCTGGCTTGGGTTGACATGAAGACCCATATGCCCCGGGAGTTGGCCAGCTATATGGCCACAGCGTAAGGAGTCGACATATGGGAAGACGGTCTAACGGCGAGGGATCTTTTCAGAAGCTGAAAAGCGGGACGTGGCGGGGCCAAATCATGGACGGCTATACCGACGAAGGAAAACGGAAAATCATCAGCTTTACGGCTCCAACAAAGCCGGAGATTCAGCAGAAGATACGTCAGTATCTTTCTAATAAGGAAAACGACACGTTGATCAAGAAAAAGATGCCGTTTAGCAAATGGGCGGAGATCTGGTACAAGGACTATGAGGATCAGGTCCAACCTTCTACATATGCCGGGTACCGGTATACGCTCAACGACCTGATAGCGCATTTCGGCGACAGACCAATATGCGATATCAAGCAGATCGATATCAACCGTTTCCTGAATGAATTGCACAGCATGGCAAGATCCCATTCGCTCCAGAGCAAGTGCAAGGCCATGCTGATCCAGATCTTCAATGCGGCGGAGGCCAATGACCTGGTGCTTAAAAATCCGGCACTGCATGCTAAGTGCGCGCGGGATTTGAGCATGAGCGAGGAGGACGGCAAGAAAGATGCCTTTACGGATGAGGAATTTGACATGCTCATGTCAGATCTGCCAGTGAATTTAGTGGGCAACAGCATCCGCACCATGTTGGTCAGCGGTCTGCGTACGCAGGAGCTTCTGGCCCTGACGCCGGAGGATATCGAGCCGGACGGCTCGTCGATCCGGGTGAACAAGGCGGTCAAGATGGTGGCAGGCAAAGCGGAGCTTGGCCCGCCGAAGAGCAAGCGAAGCAAACGTGAGATCCCCATCCCGGAGGATTACCGGAAATATGTCCAGTACATTCGGGATCATGGAGGAAGGGCGTTTATCTGGACGTCTGCCCGGAAAGAGAATCTGTTGTTTGCGGTGGGAAGTTTTCGCCGGATGTATTACAAGGCCCTGGAGACGGTGCCTGGCGTACGTAAGCTGTCTCCCCTTAGGCTCCCCCTCCCTTCCCCCAGCGCTGCGTTTACCGCTCAGTTGGATGAGTC
>CAZGOQ010000093.1:0-8732 GCA_964527315.1 uncultured Oscillospiraceae bacterium
GTACCAATAAAAACGTACCCTATGCGCCTCTTTTCGGTACATAGGGTACTTTGTCCACGGACTGAATCCTGCTTCAGCCAAGGCAGAAGCAGGATTTCATTTTTCTTATTTGTCCAAGTGCACATTCAAATGGGGATAACTCATCTGTACCCCCGCCGCGTCAAAGGAACGCTTGATCTCCTCCAAAAGAGCGTAATGCTTGTCCCAATAGTCCTCCTGGGGGCACCAGGCCCGGACGGTATATGCAATGGCAGAATCCCCATAGTCGGATACCTGTATCAAAACCTCCGGCTCCGGGTCAAAGCCTACCGTATCCACTGCGGTTCGGAGGGCGGCCTTGACGCAATCAATGGGGCTTGTGTAGCAGGCGTGAATGACCAGTTCTACCCGTCGTTTGCCGTCCAGTGTGTAGTTGGTGATGTTGGAGGAAGACACGGCGCTGTTGGGAATAAAGATCACAAGGTGGTCATAGGTTAGCAGTCTGGTGTAGGTCATGCCGATTTCCTCGACAAAGCCCTCGCTGCCGCCGATGTCCACATAATCGCCCACATGAAAAGGCTTTGTGGTCAGAACGACAATGCCCCCGGCCAGATTGCTGAGCGTGCCCTGAATGGCCAGTGAGACGGCCAAACCGGCAACGCTGAGTACTGCGATCAAACTGGTCACATCCACACGGAGACTGCCCGCGACAATAATGACCGCCACAAAATACAATAGAATTTTAATGCCGGTTCGCAGAAAGCCGTGGAGACTGCGGTCTATCTTGGAACGGAGCAGCAGCTTTTCAAAGAGCCTTGTCAGCAGTTTGATCAGAAGAAGCAGCACAATCACAAGCACGGCAACCTTCAAAATCGCGTTCAGAGACAGACTTTTCAAGCTATGTATAAAGGAGGAAACATCCTCCTGGTTGATCGTGTTTGTCAGCAGCATTTGGGTATCTCCTTATTTCTGAAATTGCAGACTGATATCGAGCGCGGGGACGGAGTGCGTCAGCGCGCCAACGGAGATCAGGTCTACGCCGGTTTCCGCCACGGCCCGGATATCCCGATCCCCCATATTACCGGAAGCTTCGACTATGGCCCGGCTCGCAATCATGCAAACAGCCTTTTTCATATCCGAAATAGACATATTGTCCAGCATGATGATATCCGCCCCGGCGTCCAGCGCTTCGCATATTTCGTCAAAATTCGTGGTTTCCACCTCGATCTTCAGCGTGTGGGGCGCGGCCTTTTTTGCGTTTTCCACCGCTTTGGCAATGCTGCCGGCGGCGACAATGTGATTGTCCTTGATCAAAACGCCGTCCGCCAGATTGAACCGATGATTGGCGCCGCCGCCCATACGGACGGCGTATTTTTCCAGAACACGAAGACCCGGTGTGGTTTTACGGGTATCCACAATGACGGCTCCGGTGTCCTGTATCTGCGCGGAAAGCGTATGAGTCTGGGTGGCGATGCCGGAAAGGTGCTGCATCAGATTCAGCGCCACCCGTTCGCCGGAAAGAATGCTCCGGGAGGGACCGGAAATCGTCGCTGCGATGTCACCTGCCTGAACGCTGGCCCCTTCTTCCACCAGCGGGGTAAAGATCACCTGGCTGTCCAGCAGCGCAAAGACCCGCTGGCCCACATTCAGGCCGCAGACAACGCCTGCCTGTTTGCAGCGGAACACCGCCCGGGACTGTGCGTCCACCGGGACGCAGCACTCGGTTGTGATGTCTCCGGTTCCAATGTCCTCCCGCAACGCGTCTTTCAAAAAGCTGTCCAGTTCCAGAAAATTCATAGCTTTTCTCCTTTTTCATCCACGATGTAATGTGCGCCGATACTGTGTTTGCGCAAGAGCGCCGATTTTGTGATTTCACCAGCCACCATGCAGAGGTTGATCAGTTCCAAATAGGCCCGGTCTTCCAGATAGTTGTCCAAAAGGACGGAGAAAATCTCCTGTATTTCCTTCTGCGCGGTTTCCAGTCCGGCCTTTGTCCGGACGATATGGACGTTCTGATTCATGACATGCTGAAGCCGCAGGCGCAGTCCTTCATAATCCAGCCCCGGCACCTTTGTGGGGATTTCCGGCACGTCGGAGGGCAGCTTCGCTTCTTTTTCCGCCCGTCGGCCCAGAAGATTGATATGTTCTGCTGCCCGACGGCCAAAGACCAGGCATTCCAGCATGGAATTGGAGGCCAACCGGTTGGCACCGTGGACGCCGGTACGGGCCGCTTCCCCGCAGGCAAACAGGCCGTCGATTTTTGTCATTCCATGAAGATCGGTGGCAATGCCGCCCATCATGTAGTGCTGCACCGGGCGGACTGGGATCCAGTCTTTGGAAATGTCGATGCCCCGGCTCAGACATTCGTGGTAAACCGTCGGGAAACGCTTCTCCAGATGTTCCCGGCTTTTCCCCGTAATATCCAGATAGACGCATGGCTCCCCGGACTTGGAAAGTTCCTCCAAAATGCCCCGGGCAACGATATCTCTGGGAGCCAGTTCGGCAAGTTCATGCTTGCCTTCCATAAATCGTATCCCTTTGCGGTTCACAAGCTTTCCGCCGTCGCCCCGAACCGCTTCGGAGATCAGGAATGCCCGATCCTCCCGGTTGGGACTGTAAAGCCCGGTAGGGTGAAATTGAATGAACTCCATATCCCGCAGTTCCGCGCCGCAGCGGATGGCGGCGGCCAGACCGTCGCCGGTGGCAACGGCGGGATTGGTGGAATATCCATAGACCTGGCCAATGCCGCCGGTGGCAATGACCACGTTGGCAGTGGTAGCCAGTATGTAATGGTCATTGTTGATGAGCGCACCGCAGACGCCGGTTCCATCCAGCAGAATATCCACCAGACAGGCATGCTCCATAAAGGTGATGTTTTTCCGGGTTTGAGCGATGGCGGCCAGGGTTTTCACGGTCTCCCGACCGGTAGCATCGCCGCCGGCGTGTACCACCCGGTTCATGTGGTGGCCGCCTTCCCGGCCTACGGAAAGGTCGCCATAGGCGTTCAGATCAAAGGGGACACGCATCTCCAGCAATTCCTGAATATCCCCCGGCCCTTCCGCGCAGAGAACTTCCACGGCTTTCCGGTCACAAAGGCCGGCCCCGGCAGTCAGTGTGTCCTCCACATGGAACACCGGCTGATCTTCCGGGCAGATAGCGGCGGCAATGCCGCCCTGCGCCAGATAGGAGTTGCTGATCTCGATGCTCTTTTTGCTGAGTACCAGAACCGAGCGCTCCGGAGCGATGTGCAGCGCTGTATACAGTCCTGCGATGCCTGCCCCAACGATTAATACGTCGGTTTGAAGCTGCTCCGCGATCTGAATGTGTTTGTCGAATGCATAACGCATCAGAATTCCCCCTTGGGGTGAAGCTGCTCAATGGTGCTTTTTGAGGAGAAACCCTGCAAAAAAGCAGACTGCCAGCAGAAAGGAAATGGCCGCGCCAGTAGAGCAGCTCCAATAATATGAGACCATCAGGCCTGAAATTCCGCAAATCAATGCTCCCAGCACCGAATAGAGGTGATATTGGCGAAGGTTTTTGGCAAAGTTCCGCGCTGCCGCAGCAGGAAGCACCAGCAGGCTGTTGATCACCAGCAGGCCCACCCAGGAAAGCGCCAGCGTTACGACTACGGCGATGACCACGGTAAAAAGCCCCTGTATGATGCCTACCTGAATGCCGCGGCTGGCGGCCAGATTCGGGTGCAGTTCAGTCAGAAACAGTTCGTTGGAAAAAGCGCCCCAAATCAGCAACACGCCCAACAGCACCAATGCCAGGAACCCGATCTCCGTCGGGGTCACAGACAGGATGTCGCCAATGAGATAGGTGTTGAACTTTGTAAAACTGCTGCCGCCCCAGGTAGCGGCCAAAATGCCGAGGGCAACTGCAGTGGAGGAAAATACACCAATGATGGTGTCGCCGGACAGGGCCGAACGGTTTTTCACCAGTGTAAACAGCAGGGCAAACAGTACGCTGAACAGGACTGCCGCGCCCAAAGGGAAGGTCAGTCCGCAGATCGCGCCGATGGCAATGCCGGTAAAGGCGGAGTGCCCCAGCGCGTCGGAGAAAAAACTCATTTTGCCGGAGACAATATGGCAGGACAGCAGACCCAGCAGGGGGCAGAGTACCAGAATGCCCAGCAGTGCGTTTTTCATAAACAGCATGACGCCCGGCTGTGCCCATTCAAAGGGCAGGAGAGATACGATCTGATACCAAAGCGACATCATGCTTCCTCCCCTCCGGCCATGTGAAATACCCTGTGAAATTCCGGCGAGGAAAGCACCTGTGCGGGGGTTCCTTCGGTCAGCACGGTTTCCTTCAGCAGAACGGCCTTGTCCACATAGCGGCTGAGCATGGCAAAATCATGGGTCACCATCAAAATGGACAGGTCGAATTTCGTCCGGATCTCGTCCAGCATGGTAAGCAGTGTGTGCATTCCCTCAATGTCTACCCCGGAAAGCGGCTCATCCAAAATCAAAATATCCGGCACCGGCTCCAAGGCCAAAGCCAGCAGTACCCGCTGCAATTCACCGCCGGAGAGGATTCCGATTTTCTTGTCGATCAGGCTTTCTCCGTGAACATTGGAAAGGCAGCTTAAAACTGTCTCCCGCTGTCGCTTTCCGATTCGGAAAGCCGCCGGAGAGTTTGCCGTACACATGGAGAACAGATCCAGCACGCTGACCGGCTCGCCCCGGTCAAAGCTGGGGCTTTGGGGCACATAACCGATGCGAAATTTCCGGCTCCTTGCGCCGGCGGGCCGGAAGGTGATCTTCCCCTCATACTCCCGCTGGCCCAGAATGGAGCCGAGCAGGGTGGATTTGCCCGCGCCGTTGGGGCCGATCAGAGCGACGATCTCTCCGCAGTGAATGTGGAGATTCACGTTCCGCAAAATTTCCTCGCCGCCAATCTTCACGGACAGATGTTCGATGTTCAGACAGCAGTGACCGTCACAGCCTTGACCCTGATGCTTTATTACACTCATGACAGGGCCTCCTTGACCGCCTGAATATTGCCCTCCATGGCCGTGATATAATCCGTCTGCCCGTCCATTATGGTGTTCAGCGTGTATATTTTCACGCCGGTTTCCCGGGCAATCACTTCTGCTGCACTGGCGGAGCCGTTTTTTTCTACAAAAATTGCGGGAATCTGATATTCTTCAACCAAATCGCAAATTTCTTTCAACTCAGCGGCAGATGGCTCCGCCCCCTCCTCCTCCTCAATGGAGGCCAGAATTTCCAGATCAAAGGCTTGGGCGAAACAGGAAAAGCCGTCATGAAAGGTGATAAGCTTTCGGCAAGACAGTCCGTTTAATTTCGCGTTCAGGTTCTCCTGAAGCGCAGCGAGTTCCTCCGTCAGACTGCTTTGATTGCTGCGGAGCAGCGCAGATTGCGCCGGGTATTTTTCATTCAGACCATTGGATATCACGTTGCAGGCTGCCAGATACCTCTCCGGGCTTAGCCAGTAGTGCGGGTCGCCGGACGCCTGATCCTGCGCCGCGATGATATTTTCTTCCGGCGTTTGTGCCAGTGCGGTCTGCATAAAATCCTCCAGTCCCGCACCGTTCATAACGATCAGATCCGCCCGCTCGATTTTTTTCATCTCCTCGGTAGTCAGCGTATAGTCGTGGAGACAGGAGACTGGTTCGGAGATCATCAGTTCTGCCGTGACTCCCTCTGCTCCCTCCAGCAGGCGGTTGGTGAGATAGTACATGGGGTAGGTAGTGCAGAGAACGGTATCCCCCTCTGATGCCTCAGCGGCCTGACTGCCGCAGCCGGAGAGTAATAGCAACGTCATGGCTGCGGCCAAAAGAAAGCGAATTGCTTTCATAACAGAGTCCCTCCGTTGTTTCAATTCCAATTACTGCGGCATAATAATCATGGCCATATGCCGTTTTGGGCGGCACGGCCATAAAAATTTAAACTCCGCGCATGGAACGCGCAGATGCGCATAACAGCCACATTTTAATCATTATAACATGTTTGGGAGTCTTTGTAAAATGATTTCGCACAAAATTCTACCGCCGGTTTGTGCAGGATCCCAAAAGAGCGCGTTGCAAAATCGCAGTTTGCAACGCGCCCCGACGTATTACTTTCCCGCGTAATAATTGATGAGACAGCCGGAGAGAATAATATCCCGTTCCTCCCGGGAGAGGTTTTTCATGTCCAGCTGGATTTCCGCTTTCTTTCCGGACTGGATCAGTGTGCCAGTCACTGTCTCCGTGGCGCTCTGCAAGGCGGCTCGGATGCCGGGAACATAAATCTGATCGCCGGGCTGGATGTTCAGACGTTCAATGTTTTTTACCGTAAAGGGCACCATGCCCCAGTTTATAACATTGGAGCGATAGCGTTTGGTGGCGTATTCCAGACATACGTTGGCGGCGCCGCCCAATACCCGCTGGCAGGAGGCAGCCTGCTCCCGGGCGCTGCCATCGCCGGGACGAATGGACATGACCACGCTGCCGAGTCCTGTGGTTTTTGGGTCGTAGCCGCCTATGTCTGCCTTGCTGGGGTCGCTCCTGCGCAAAAGCTCCTGCTCCTTAACTGCTTTGGCACGGCCCACATACGCCGGGTCTTTGCGGCTCAACGCAAATTCGCTCAGGCGCAGAGGGTTGGAGCGGTAAGAGGAGGTCTCTCCGGAGGGAATCAGTTCATCGGTGGTAGTCAGAGGATCATAGATTGCAGAACAGACAGTCAGCAGGAGATTTTCCGGCAGAGGGATCTGCTCCGGCCAGTCTGCAATATTGGGGCCGAAAACCAGCGCTTCCTGTGGCTTCGGATTGCCAACGCCGTGATACACACGGGCTTTGTAGGCGGAATCGTCAAACCGATAGGCCGTTTGCCGTGGATCTGGCAAAATTTCCGCAAAATCGGAAGCTGCAGTGATGGCGCCGCCGTTTAAGGCGGAGACGGCGATACTTCTGGCGTCCATCAGAGCCACATAGCTGACCTGCCCCTCGCCTGGTTTGCTGCCTTCCCGATTGGGGAAATTCCGGGTGGAGTGCCGAATCGAGAACGCACCGTTGGCAGGCACATCCCCCGCGCCGAAGCAGGGGCCGCAGAAGGCAGAGCGGATGGAAACGCCGCTGGTCATGAGTTTTTGAAGTTCTCCGGTGCGGCTCAGTTCCATCATCACCGGCATGGAGGCCGGGTAGACCGACAGCCAGAATGCATCGGAGCCCAGCGGCTTGCCATTCAGAATTTCCGCCGCCTTGGCAAGGTTTTGACAGGTGCCGCCGGAGCACCCGGCGATTACACCCTGATCGGCATAAAATTTGCCGTTTCTGATCTTCTTCAAAAGGCTTTCAGGTTTTCCCTTCAGTTCCAGCTGTGTTTCCGCCCGAAGTTCCACTTCGTGGAGCAAATCTTCCAGATTTTCGTTAAAAGTATGAATCGGAACGGCGCAGGAGGGATGGAACGGCAGGGCGATCATGCATTCTACTTTATCCAGATCAACGCAGAGAATTTTGTCATAATACGCGCCCTCCGCTGGATGCATGGGGTGATAATCCAAAAGTCTGCCGTGGGCGGTCAGAGATTCCTTGACGGTGTCATCGGTCTCCCAGATAGAACTGAGACAGGAGGTTTCCGTGGTCATGACATCAATGCCGCTGCGGTAGTCCATGGCAAGATTCTGGATGCCGGGGCCGAAGAACTCCATAACAGCGTTTTTCACTGTACCGGCCTCAAAGGTTTTTTCAATGATACTCAATGCCACGTCCTGAGGGCCTACGCCGGGCCGGGGCTTGCCGCTCAGACAGACGCCCACCACCGGCGGGTAGTCCACATCATAAGTACGGTTTAACAGCTGCTTGACCAGTTCAGGCCCGCCCTCGCCGATGGCCATGGTGCCGTAAGCGCCATAGCGGGTGTGGGAGTCAGAGCCGATGATCATTTTTCCGCAGCCGGCGTAATTTTCCCGCATATAGGAGTGGATCACCGCCATATGCGCCGGAACAAATTCGCCGCCGTATTTTTTCGCAGCGGACAGGCCAAACACATGGTCGTCCTCGTTGATGGTGCCGCCGACGGCACAAAGACTATTATGGCAGTTGGTCAGTACATAAGGAATGGGGAATTTGTCAAGACCGCTGGCGCGGGCGGTTTGAATGATACCCACATAGGTAATATCGTGGGACGCCATCGCGTCAAATTTCATCTTAAGATGCGCCATATCGCCACTCTGATTATGGGCGGCCATGACCCCATAAGCCATCGTTTTTTTTCGGCCTGTTTCCGGCAAAAAGCCCTTTTGCCGCCCCTCTTCCGGAGAGATGGCCGCACCGCCAAAGAAGTAGCCGCCGTCCGTCCATACTGTTACCATGCGTGTTCCTCCTAAAGTTCAGTTGTGGATATTTTATCAGAGCATGTATAAAAATGCAAGCCGGACAGAAAGGGGTGCGCCGTCTGCGTCAGCGGCGCACCCTTTGAAGATTATGCCAGGTTCTTCTTCAGAGTGTTGAGTTCATCTCTGAGTGCCTGGGGCAGCTTATCGCCAAAGTCCTTGTAGAATTCCTCAATATTCGCAACGTCCTCTTTCCAGAGTTCCTTATCCACAGTGAGCAGGTCAGTCAGCGTTTCGATGGAAACATCCGTACCCTCCAGATTGATGTCGCCGGGGTATGGCTCGTAGCCGATGGGGGTCTCCTGGGCGTCTACCTCGTCAAAGCAGCGCTTCAAAATCCACTCCAGCACCCGGAGGTTGTCGCCGAAGCCAGGCCAGATGAAGTTGCCCTCGTCGTCGGTGCGGAACCAGTTGAC
>CAZGOQ010000094.1:0-8679 GCA_964527315.1 uncultured Oscillospiraceae bacterium
GTGCTTTGGCAGTTTTTTGGGGGGCATATTTCTGTTCCTTTGCGCTCCCAGCTGAACTATACCCCCATCAATACAAAGCAGATACACAGCGTTTGACACACGACCCGCTTGCGGACATCATTATAGCAGATTTTTGCTGTTTGTCAAGCCCCAAATTGCCATCCCATTTTATTTTTTGGCTTCTGCATCTTCTGCTCTATCAAAAGGCACAGAAGTTATTTCCCCTTCGGTGCTGTTACGGATGTTCCCAGAGCAGCATATTGTTTTCAAAATGTGCCTCCAGCCGTCCAGCATCCTTCATCCAGGCCAAATAGGAACGCACCGTACTCCCCACCAGCACATACTGCTGAAAATTCATTGTCAGTTCATATTGGAAAAACAGCCGGCGCAGGATCTCCTCAAAACAGCGCGGCGTTTTGCAAAACTCTTCTATGCGTTCACTGATCTCCATGACCTTGTCGATATTATACTGGGCCAAGGCTGCAATCTCTTCCGTAGCTTCCGCATGGGCGGGAATAAACAGCTTTGCCTCCATGGACTTGACTCTTTCCAGTGTGTCCAGGTAAGCCGCTACGTCATAGATGAACCCGATTTGATACTTCTCCAGCGTCTCTTTGCTGGAAAGACAGTCCGCCAAAAATACCACATCATCCGGCGTCCGATAGCCCACCATATCAAAAAAATGGCCGGGCAGCGGGATCATCTCAAATCCTTTTGGCAAGCACTCCGGCGTCAAATACGCAGCGTTGCTCTCCTGCGCCATGAGAAATTTATGCCGTAGTTCCATGGGTGGAAAGCCGCCGTAGAGAAAGGCGGGTTCCAGCAGTGGATGGCGGGTAAAATCGCACTCGACCCCCGGTGCGTAGACCGAGCAGCCTGTCTGATTTTGCAAATAGCGATTGCCACCAATATGATCAGCGTTGGAATGCGTATTGAAAATCGACTGAAGCCTCCAAGCGTTTGCATCCAAGATCTGCCGGACTTTCCGCCCGGCGTCCTTGTCGTTTCCGCTGTCAATCAGGCAGACCGCCTGCTCGTTCAGTTTGACCAGTCCGATTTTAGCGGGGCTTTGGATATAATATGTGTGTGCCGCTGCCTGTATTAATTCATACATTGAAATCCCTCTCTTTCACTTCTATTCCAAATCCGATTTGAAAAACCGGCTTGGAACATTTTATTATATCATATTCATTCACGATCTATCAAGCCTGATTGCTCTTTCTGCCGGGGTGATTCTGTTTTTCATATTCCAGGAAGCGCTGTTTTCTAATGCTTCAGAAATTTTACCAATCTTTTGTAATTTTTCCTTTACTATCCTTCCTTTGTGTGCTATACTGGTAATTGTAAACCAAATAGATAAAGGAGTAAGACTTATGGTTGGACAGCGCATTTCTCAACTGCGGCGAAGCCGTCATATGACCCAGCGACAGCTGGCAAAAGCACTGAGCGTCTCCCCCAGTGCTATCGGTATGTATGAGCAGGAGCGGCGGCAGCCCTCCATGGATATCATTGTGGCAATCAGTGAAAAATTCTCTGTCAGCACACAATGGCTGCTGACTGGGCAGCCCTACACATCAGAAGGTTTGCTGGAGGAACTGAAGGTCCTCGGAAGCCTTCAGGATACATAGCCTCATGCGTACTTGGAGGATGCCGATCGGCATCCTCCCTTTTTTATTTCCCCAGCAGAACCGGCTGCAGCTGTTTTCTCTCCAGCGCCGCCTGCGCCGCTTCCGTGATCCGCGTCATATCCGCTTTCAAAGACGTTGGTTTTCCGATGCAGTCATCCTGCCCAAAGGGAACCGCAAAGACATTTCTTTTCTGCAGCAGTTCCATCAGATTTTTTCCACTGGCTCCCAGCCCATCGTTAGTTGAAATGGCCAGCAGCACCGGCTTTTCGTTACGAAGCTGAGCCTTTGCCGCCATGGAAACCGTGGAATCGGTAATGCCCAGCGCCATTTTACTCAGAGTATTTCCGGTGCAGGGCGCAATGATCAACAGATCCAGCAGTCCTTTAGGGCCGATGGGTTCCACCTCCCGGATGCTCCGAAGCGGCCGTTTGCCGCAGAGCTTCGTAATCCGCTCTATGTGCACTTCCGCTCTGCCAAAACGTGTATCCATGCTGCCGCTGATCTCTGACAGAATTGGGATTACGTTGGAAAACACCTCCGTCAGGCGCTCTAATTCCTGAAACACTGCTTCAAAGGTGCAAAATGAGCCTGTTATAGCAAAGCCAATCTGTTCTTCTCTCATTCCAGTGTTCTCCCTTCTCCCTCCAGACATGCCCAAACCGCCTCCGCCAAATGATCGCCCGCTGTTTTGGGCGCTGTTTTTCCCGGCAGCGCCTGAGCCATAATCACCGTCCTCACCTGACGAAACTTCTCCGGAAATCCGCCGGGCAGGGACGCCAGTTCAATCAAAACGCAGTCCTCCCTGATCTCTGTCCCCGCTTCCGGCGTTATGACAAGGCCCGGCACCGTATTGATAATCAAATCATAGTCATAAAACGGCTTACAGTACTGATTGGTCCATTCCGTCTCATAACCCATCAGTTGAAGTTCTGCCGCCTGGGCTTTTTTCCGGACGCTTACGGTCACCTCTGCGCCCAATGCCCGGAGTTTGGGCGCTAAAAACCGCCCAATGCGGCCCCAGCCGATGACCAGCGCCCTTGCGCCAAACAGCGTGCGGTCCAGATTTTTCAGCGCCAAATACACAGCTCCCTCGGCAGTCGTATTTGCATTGGCCAGCAGATATGGCTCCAGTTCCAGCAAGCTGATGCACTGCAACCCCTGGGATTGCAGCCAGGACTCCGTTTCCGCCGGAAACTCACCCGCAATCAGCACCGCCCGCTCCGACACGATCTTGGGCAGAAGCGCCGCCTCGATCTGCTCATCCCCGATGCGCAGATATTCCTGCTGAAAGGGCTTCATGGGCAGGAGCACCAGATCCGCGTCCTGGAGGGCTTCCGACAGATGCCCCGCATCGTTTTTTTCTCCGGGCACACCCCAGCATTTCACTGGTAAGCCGCTGTCTCTCAAACTTCTTGCCCCATAGGGGTATCTTCCGTCTCCGCCAATGACCCATGCCCGACAATATTTCTTCACGCTATCACCTCCGACTGCATTCTATTCCCCCAAAATTTTTTTGACATTCCCCTTTTGTAAAAAGTGTGCTATGATATCCGCAGGGTAAACCATACTGCCCACAGCAATGACGAAATCGTCCGGGGAGAGATGCGCATGACGCTGCACTATACTGTGACCGCCGCCGACAGCGGCAAAAAGCTGTTTTCTATTTTACGCGGACGGATGCGGCTCTCTGCCGGGCTGATCAAGCGGCTGAAATTTCAAACACAAATATATGTGAACGGCGTTCCGGTCCACACAGACTATATAGTGGCCCCCGGGGATATAATTACACTGCCGCTTCCGCCGGAATCCGCAGATTTCCCGCCAGAACCGGGACCTTTGCAGATTCTCTATGAGGACGAAGCCATCATTGCGATCCATAAGCCTGCCGGAATGATCATCCATCCTTCCGCCACCAGGAACACCGGCACGTTGGCCAACCGGCTTCTTGCCTATTTCGGCGGCGGCACAATTCATCCTCTGAACCGGCTGGACCGGGATACTACCGGCGTAACTGTTTTTGCCAAAAACGGGTATGTCAAAGGGATCCTGACTCTGGATCTGGAAAAAGCCAAAATCCATAAGACCTATCTCGCCCCTACGTTTGGCGCACTGCCCAGAAAACAGGGCGTCATCGATCTGCCTATTGACCGGGTCAACAACAGTTCCCTCTGGCGCACCATCCGGGAGGAGGGCCAGCCCGCCAGAACCGCCTATGAGTTGCTGGAATCTCATGGACTCTGGAACCTCTATGCCTTTCATCCTCTGACCGGCCGCACGCACCAGATCCGGCTCCACGCTTTTTCTTCCGGTGCGCCCCTTCTGGGAGACCCTATCTACGCTACGGAGGAATCCCGGGCCTTTTCCAACACGCTGGGACTGACTGTGCAACAGCTTTGCTGCACAGAAATGCGTTTCTCCCATCCTCTGACCAGAGAGGCGCTTGCCATTCAAACCACCCCGGAATTTTTCTCGGAACCGTGGTATCGATAGAAAGCGGGCGGAAGATCGCTTCTTGCGGTCTCCTGCCCGTGGTTTCTATTCTTGATCAATTATCTGCCGTTTCCGAAGAAGAATACCGCCAGCATTCCTGGCCCCACATGGGCCCCGGTGAGTGGCTCATGCATGGAGAGGATCAATTCCTTTGGCTTTGCAATCTGCCGGATTTTTTCCGCCAGCTGCTTCGCTTCCGCCAAACAGTCTCCATGAGAGATCGCCACACGCTGGGCCGCAGCATTCTTTACCTTCTGAGCATACACGGAAGCAAGTTCCGTGATCGCCCGTTTGCGGCCCCGCATTTTCCCGCAAACCACAATATGCCCCTCTTCATCCCCCCGGAGCAAGGGTTTGATCTGGAGCATGGAACCCAGCATCGCCGTAACGCCGGAGACCCGGCCTGTTCGCTTTAAAAACATCAGATCGTCCACCGTGAAATATTCGCACAGGTTCATCCGATCCTCGTTAAGCAGCCGCGCCGCATCCTGAATGTTTACGCCCTCGTTTCGGTAGTCTGCCGCCTTGCAGGCAAGGATGCCGGTGCCAAGACCGGCACCCATGGAATCCACGATCTCCACCCTCCGGCCCGGGAACTCCTCCATCAGCTGCCGGGCCGCCAGATTCGCACAGCCGCAGGTGCCGCTGATGCCGGAAGAAATGCAGACATACATCAAATCTCTGCCCTCTCTGACATAGGGCAAAAAAGTGGAATAATATCCCTCTGTATTGATCAGGGATGTTTTTACCACGCTCCCCTGACGAAGCTTGTCATAATAACTCTGTCCGTCAAATCCGTCCGGGTATTCCGAACAGACGATCATTTCACCATCCATTTCATAGGTAAATGAAATAATATGAATATCAAACTCCTTCAACTTCCGCTGGGGAAGATTACAACCGGAATCGGCAAATAAAACAAAACTCATTGGATGTGTCTCCTTGCGAAAAATAATTCTGATTATTATATTACAGTATTCCAGAACGTCCGTCAAGAGTTTCTTAAACAAAATTCTCTTCCAAATACAAGCGTTGACAAAACATCAAGCACCCCCCGCTTTGTAGCATTCATTGCATCTGCCATTCTCACGGGCGCGATTTTGTATTTCATTCGCAAATGACCAGATGGCACAAGAGGTGAAAAAATACTCCGGAGAGTGTAAACTCCGGAGTATTCACATTTCAGCGCGAATTTTGCGTCATTCCCTGCCCGCTAAAAGTCCCTCTAATACTCTCCCAGCCAGCGTCCACTGGCCTCCAGAACCGCTTTCCCCGCCCTGAGACTTTCCGGCACATTCAGTACTCTCTGGTTTTTACTGCCCCGGAAATTCAGTTCCAGACTCCGTTCCTCCATGAGAAACGGCCCGTCAATTAACACATCCAGCACGGAAAGGAGCGCCCTCTGGGCTTCCGTCCCCTCCAGCAGTTCCTCAAAGGTATAGCCGGAATAAGAAGCCACCTCATAGCCCCTTTCCTTTAAAAGCGTTCCCAACTTAAAGAATTCCGCCGCCTGGGAAAAGGGTTCGCCGCCGGAAAAGGTCACGCCCCGGCACAGGGGATTCTTCTGCACGATTTCCAAAATACGTTCCTCTTCTATTTCTGTCCCCGTTCCAAATTCCCATGTCTCCGGATTGTGACAGCCGGGGCAATGATGGGGACAGCCCTGGCAGAACACGGTGGTTCGAATGCCAGGGCCATCTACAATACTGTCACCTGTGATGCCAGCCAAATAGAGCATACTTACTTGGCAAGGCCGTGCTTAACACGGTCACGCTCCTCAGCCCGCTTGGCATCGTTCCACTTGTCCATAGTGCCCACCAGATAACCAGTAATCCGGCGGATGCGCTCAAACCCCACGCCCTGGCCCATTTTTTCCTGTACGCTCTCGTTTTTCATCATAAACACTCCTTTTGTTAATTTATTCTATGCCCTGAAATGCAGGCATCTCTGGGTACATTTTTTTCAGTTCTGCGATGCGCTCCGGGGAAATCATCTCCCCCTCCCGGCGTCCGCACCGGGGGCATACGTCGCCAATGACGCCCACATAGCCGCAAACCGGGTCACGGTCCACGGGATGGTTGATACTGCCATAGCCCACTCCCGCGTCGTGCATCCATCGGACGACCGTTTCAAAGGCTTCCACGTTCTTCGCTGTGTCGCCGTCCAGTTCCACATAGCTGATGTGGCCGGCGTTGCAAAGCGCGTGATAGGGGGCTTCCAGTCTTATTTTATCATAAGCGGGGATAGAATACCAGACCGGAATATGGAAAGAGTTCGTATAATATTCCCGATCCGTGACCCCGGGAATCTTACCATAGCGTTTTTGATCCATGCGGATAAACCGTCCGGAAAGTCCCTCCGCCGGTGTGGCCAGCAGCGTAAAGTTCATCTTCATCTCCTGGGACTTTCTGTCGCAATAGTCCCGCATATATCCGATGATCTCCAAACCTTTTTTCTGCATTTCTTCGCTCTGGCCATGGTGCTGGCCATAGAGGGCGGTCAGCGTCTCCGCCAGGCCAATGAATCCGATGGAGAGCGTACCATGCTTAAGCACCTCTGTCAAATCGTCCTGCACCGTCAGCTTGTCTGAATCCAGCCAAACCCCCTGCCCCATCAGGAAGGGATAGTTATAAACGTGCTTATTGGCCTGGATCTTGAACCGGTCCAGCAGCTGCTGGGCCACCAGTTCCAGCATTTTCTGCAGCTTTTCATAAAAAACTTTCTCATCCCCATGGCTCTCAATGGCGATCCTGGGCAGGTTGATGGAGGTGAAGGACAGATTGCCCCGGGAATAGGCAATCTGCCGGGTGGGATCATAGACATTTCCCATGACCCTGGTCCGGCAACCCATTGTGGCAACCTCCGTTTCCGGCTTGCCGGGCTGATAGTATTGCAGATTAAAGGGCGCGTCCAAAAAGACAAAGTTGGGGAACAGCCGCCGGGCGCTGACCTTGCAACTCAGACGGAACAAATCATAGTTGGGATCCCCCGGATTGTAATTGACGCCCTCCTTGACTTTGAAAATGTGAATGGGGAAAATACATGTTTCGCCGTGACCCAGACCGGCGTCCAGTGCGTTAAGCACATTTCGCATTGCCATGCGTCCCTCCGGAGAGGTATCTGTCCCATAGTTGATAGAGGAAAACGGCGTCTGCGCACCGGCCCGGGAATGCATGGTGTTGAGGTTGTGGACAAAGCCTTCCATAGCCTGATAAGTCTCCCGATCCGTCATGTTGTAGGCACGCTTTCTGGCTCTGGCAATCAGCTTTGCCGCTTCTGCCCCAGTCAGCTGGAAATTGCCGCAGAGGGCCGCCGCGACTGCCCGGTCAAAGGTCGGGGCATTCTCCATTTTTGCCGTCTCACCGGTGGTTTCCTGTGCGGTATCAATAGCCAGCTGAACCTCCTGCGCTGCGTCCTCCAGATCCAATCTGTCCTCCACGGCCTCCGTCAGCATCTGGCGATAGGCCTTTCGGTAGGTCTTTGCCACACCCTCGGCCATCCCATAGTCAAAGTTGGGGATAGACTGACCGCCGTGCTGATCGTTCTGATTGGACTGGATGGCGATGGCCGCCAGCGCCGCATAACTCTGGATACCCTGAGGCTCCCGGAGATAACCATGGCCGGTGGAAAAGCCGCCATGGAACAGTTTCAAAATATCAATCTGACAGCATGTGGTAGTCAGGGAATAGAAATCAAAATCGTGGATGTGAATATCGCCCTCCCGGTAGGCCTTGGCATGCTCCGTGCGGAGCAGATACATTTCATTGTAAGCCTTGGCTCCGGCGGCGCCGATCTGGAGCATACTGCCCATCGCGGTATTTCCATCGATATTGGCATTGTCCCGCTTCATATCGCTGATCCGGGCGTCAATACTGGTGATCTCATCAATGGTTTTCATCAACGAGGTGTTGGCCTCCCGCACTCTGGTACGATCCGCCCGATAGAGAATATAGGACTTGGCTGCGGCATTAAAGCCATGATTCATCAGCTGCTGCTCCACCACGTCCTGAATGACCTCAATGTCCGGCGAAACGCTGGTATATTCCGCCTCCAGCGAACTTTGCACTGCGTTGGCCACTCGCGCCGCGTCGGAAGCATCTCCCTCCTGGGAAGCTTCCAGCGCCTTTAAAATTGCTGCAGCGATTTTATTTTGATCATAGAGCACAACGCGTCCGTCTCGTTTGATAATGCTGTGAATCATGTTTTTCCCTCTTTTTCAGTATTGTCAAAAGTTCGCCACAATATCTTGTATCGAAATTTTTCGTGTGCCACTATATTTTGGCACAACCGCTCCTCTATGTCAAGTACAAATCGCATTTTTTCGCAAAAAAACGCAAAATTTTGTGGTCACGCTAAAATTCTTCACAAGATATTGTGGTTTTATCTGTTTTCTTTCCCATATTTTTCGTAATTTCCCTTTCAGGCACGGAAAAAGCCGCAAATTCCATGGGAAAATTCTCTTGACAAAGTCTCACATCGGGAGTATAATAACTCTGCTTTTGAGCGTGCTGGTATAGCTCAGTTGGTAGAGCAGCTGATTTGTAATCAGCAGGTCGGGGGT